>NZ_JBIAQG010000009.1:0-430478 GCF_042888805.1 Streptomyces sp. NPDC002730 | reverse complement strand
CCGGCATCACCCCGCACACCACCCACGTCCGCTCCGGCGAAGCCGAACTCAGCCGCATCACCGGCGCCCAGCCCCCCTCCGGTGTACCTGTCACCATCACCGCACCCGTGGCGGAGCGAGCCAAGCGCGGCGCCTCGTCGTCCCGCAGCCGGCGCAGCCGCCCCGCCCAGACCCGCCGCTCCCCCGCTGCGTCCCAGGGGCGGACGGGCACCTCACAGCGCCAGTCCTCGTTCAGAAGCGCCGCATGAAATCACAGCCCTGGCAGTCGCACTCGGCCCATTGATCCACCGAACACGAAAGGTGTCCCTTGACGCTGATTCTCACGCAGCCACGGCAGACGGCCCGCATCGGACTGACTGCCGCCGACGCCATGACCACACCCGGACCGCAGGTCGGCGATGACATGATCGTCGACGTCGCCCTGTCCGTCCTCATCGGCGCCGGCGTGGGGCACCTGATCGTCCGCGGTGAGGACGATCGCTGTGCCGGTCTGGTCTCCCGGGCCCAGCTCACCGCGTACCGCAGTGGGTCCTGGTACGCCGAGGACACGCGGTTGCGGGACATCGTCCACGACCGGGGACCGTTCACTCTGTCCGAAACGTCGCTGACCGAAGCGGAATACGCCATGCGGGCCCGAGAACTCGGCGCCTCGCCCGTGGTCGACGAGGACGGGTACATCCTCGGCGTCCTCGCCCTCGCACACTGATCTCCCCTGGCCGGCCGGCCGTGTCCGCTCTTCCCTCCAACCCTGTTGAGGCACTATGCGCTGCGTCATCGCCCGCTTCCCCTTCGACCTGGTCAAGAGTGACGTGCAGCAATCGATGAAGGGCATCAAGCCCGAACCCGTCACGGGTGAGTCCGTGACCATCGGCCGCCGCACCTTCCCCGTCAAGCAGGTGGGCGAAGTGATCACCGGACAGGATCGCCGCGATTTCACCGCCGGTGAAGTAACCAGGGCTCTCACCCGCCTCGGCTTCACCTGCCACACCGCCCCCGCGCTCGTCCATCCCCCCGTCCTCACCCCGCTGCAAACGGCGTCGGCACAGCTCGGGGCAGCGGCGCACATATGACTGAGACCGGATAGCGCTGAGGGCTCCGACCGGCCACCCGTCGGAGCCCTCTTCTCGCCGGCTTCAACGACGGCTTCGTCCGGACAGCACGCTCAGTGGCCCGCGAGGAGCTTCACGCCCACGACCCCTACGCCGATCGCAGTGTCCAAGAGGCCTGAAGTGAGCGCGCTCAGCGGCCCGTTGCCCATCCGCAGGCCGGTCCGCCAGCCCCACAGGAACATGGACGCCACTTCCACCCCGGCGCTGGTCAGCAGCGCGGTGCCCAGATCCATCGCGCCCAGCGCCGACATGCCGATCAGCACCAGTGGCGCCACGGCGCTCAGCAGCAACGGACTGGAGACATGCAACCCCGTCCGGATTTCTGCCCGGCTCGCGCCGCGCCCGGTCACGGCACGGTGCGCCTGCTCGTCGGCGACCAGCGTGGCCAGCCATACCCCGAGCGCTGTCACCGCCACGGTGAGCGCCGCCTCGGTGTGATCGGACTCCTCCGCCTCGGCCAGGGTCACCACGACGGCGGCCAGGGTGATGGTCGCGTAGATCCGCTCCTTCAGCCGTGCGGCCGCGGTGTCGCCGGCGCGGGCGGCGGTGGCGGCGTTCTGCTGGGGGGCGACCGGTCGCGGTTTCGGGTCCGTCGTCATGCCGACCCGGATTCGGGCACGCTGACCGCAGCGTCGGCCAGGATCAGGGTCATGCGCGCGCCCTTCCGCCGTGAAGCCACGTGCCCGAAGTTACCGTTTCAGTGACAAACGGTAGCCGACCGGACACGGTACAGACGCGTCCACGAGCGTGCGGGTGTCGGGCACGGGTGCGTGTGCGGTGCCGCCGCCGCCCGCGAGGCCTCACCGGATCACTCGACCGGCCAGGTATGTGCAGGTGCATTGAGGTGCATGTAGTCGATGTACTGCTGTGTCATCCGCCGCAGCGCTTCATGGCGCCCCACGTGGGTGGAGTCGTCGATGTGGTGGAACATCTCCTGCTGCCACACCGCGCCGTTGCGGCCGGTGACGCACCGCTGTTCGATGATCCCCAGCAGCGGTTCCCGCCACGCCGCGTCCATGCCCCAGCGCTCCAGCCCCTGGTGCGCCAGCGGAAGAAGCCGCCGCAGTACCAGTTCGGACACCGGCACCTCGCCCATCCCGGGCCAGTACAGACGCGCGTCCATCCCCCGCCGCGCCGCGGCGTGCAAGTTGTCCTCGGCTGCCGAGAACGACATCCGCGACCAGACCGGCCGTTCCTCGTCGACCAGGCCGCGCGTCAGTCCGTAGTAGAAGGCGCCATTCGCGAGGACATCGGCAACCGTGGGACCGGCGGGGAGCACCCTGTTCTCCACCCGCAAATGCGGTCTGTCGTGGGCGACGGCGTAGACCGGGCGGTTCCAGCGGTAGATCGTGCCGTTCTGCAGAGTGAGCTCGGCCAGTTCAGGCGTGTCTCCGCCGTCCAGTGTCTCCTTCGGATCCTCCTCGTCGCACAAGGGCAGCAGGGCGGGGAAGTAGCGCAGGTTCTCTTCGAAAAGATCGAAGACGCTGTTGATCCACCGCTCTCCGAACCACACCCGGGGTCTCACCCCCTGCACCTTGATCTCTTCCGACCGGGTGTCGGTGGCCTGCTCGAAGAGCGGGATACGCGTCTCGTGCCAGAGCTCCTTGCCGAAGAGGAACGGCGAGTTCGCAGCCAGGGCTACCTGCACCCCCGCGATCGCTTGCGCCGCGTTCCAGTAGTCCGCGAAATCGTCCGGCGAGACCTGTAGATGGAACTGGGTACTCGTGCACGCCGCCTCGGGCGTGATGGTGTCCGCGTACGTCCGCAACCGGTCGACCCCGTCCACCTCGATCCGCAGATCCTCACCCCGAGCCGCGAACACCTGCTCGTTCAGCAGCTGGTACCGCGGGTCCTCGGACAGTCCCGACTCACTCACATCCGACTGCCGAAGCGTCGGCAGGATGCCCACCATGATCAGATGCGCGCCGACGTCCGCAGCCCGCTCCTCTGCGTGGTTGAGGGCGTCCCGGATCTCCTTCTCCCACGCATCGGGACCACCGGCCGTCAGGGTCCGCGGCGGGATGTTGATCTCCAGATTGAACCGGCCCAGCTCAGTCGCCCAGGCCGCATCCGCGATCGCCTCGAGCACCTCGGTGTTACGCATGGCCGGCTCGCCGCTCGCGTCCACCAGATTCAGCTCGATCTCCAGACCCACCTGCGGCCGCTCGAACTCGAAGCGTGCCTCACGCAGCATCTGCGCGAACGCGTCGAGGCAGTCCTGCATCTTGATCCGGTACCGGCGGCGGTCCTCACGGGTGAACACCATCGCCGGAACATCTCGACCCATTTGGCCCTCCCGAGTCCCCTCGGCAGACACCCCGCTCCGCTCCAAGCGTCCCACTCCCCCGCCGCCCGGACCAGCCAAGACGGGCCCGTAGGCCGCCCGTATGCCCCGTGACATGCACCGTGACCGCATGTAGAGCTGCGGACACAAGCAGTCCCCCCACGCGACGAGATGCCGTACATGTCGAGCAATGGTCATCATGGAATTGCCCGGCCGGCCGGAGCGCGGGGCAGGAAGGGGAACGCGATGGAGCTGTTCCCGCCAATACCGCTCGCGGAGTGGCAGGAAACCAAAGAAACGCTGCACCGATTCGCGCAAGTCGTCGGCAAGATCCGTCTCGCCGCGAGCGCCCGGCGCAACCACTGGTGGAACGTTCCGTTCCATCTCACCGGACGCGGCGTCACCACCCGTCCGATGCGAGACGTCGACGGTCATTCGGTCTTCACGATCGACTTCGACTTCGTCGACCATCAACTGGTCCTCGCGACCTTGGACGGCAGAGCGAAGTCCGTCCCGCTCCTGGGTCAGTCGGTGGCGTCCTTCCACAACAGCACCCTTGAGGCTCTGGCCGCGCTGGGCGTCCGGGTGAGCATCAACATTCCCCGGCCGTTCGACCTGCCCGATGCCGATCGGCCGTTCGCCGAGGACACTGAGCATGCGGCTTACGATCCCGTGCTCGCCAACCGCTACTGGCAGGTACTCAGCCAGGTGGCGTTGGTGCTGGAGGAGTTCTCAGCCGGCTTTTCGGGAAAGGTCAGCCCCGTACACCATTTCTGGCACACCTTCGATATCGCCCACAGCCGGTTCTCCGGGCGTCACATGGACCAGCCGCCGCAGATCGATCCCGTATCACGGGAGGCGTACTCCCGAGAGCTGATCAGCTTCGGATTCTGGTTCGGTGACGATGCATTCGCCGCGCCCGCTTTCTACTCCTACACCGCCCCCGAGCCTGCGGAACTGACCGGGGAGCCGCTCACGCCCGCTACGGCACATTGGGTTGCTCGCAATGCCGGCCACCTGGCCGTGCTGCCGTACGACTCGGCCCGCGCCGAGAGCGATCCTCGCGCCGTTGTGCTCGCCTTCTACGAAAGCGCGTACCAGGCCGGAGCCCGACGCGCCGGCTGGGACATCGCCGGGTTCGCCGCACCGGGCGGTATCACGGACCCTCAACTGCCGGTCCCACGTCTGTGAAGGCCAGGGCGTGACCGCTCGGGGGTCCTCGAAGCACGGCAGTGTCCGGCGCCCTCAACAGCAACGTCAGCGCAAGTGTTGCTGCCAGTCCGCGGGGACCTTGCCCTGCGGGCCCGGGGTCGGCTGGGAGGCCGGGTGCGAGGTGGGCGGGAGCAGCTGCGGGCCCTCGTAGTACTCATCGGTCTCAATGTTCCAGAACCAGTTCTCTCCCGGCTCGAAGCTGGTCAGGAAGGCGTGCCCCGCCTGGCGTGCATGCTTCGTACCGTGTTGCGAGGGGGATGAATCGCAGCATCCAATGCGCCCGCACGCGGCGCAGCGCCGCAGGTGAAACCACCATCCCGGTCCGTCGCCTGCCAGGCAGTCCGCGCAGCCGTCGCCGCTCGGAGTCGCTGTTGGATCGATGCCTGGAATCTGGTCGTGTGCCATGTGACATGCCTCTCTGGTGAGGCTGAGCAGGCGTCCTTGAGGACCTGTTCCGCGTGCTGAGGTCAGCAACCTGCCTTCTTTGCATCGTAACCGGCCAGGCAGCAGTGAGCGCTTCCATCGCCGCTGCCACGCACGGCGCCCGGCCATTCAACGGTCCCGCACGGGTCCTCAGGGCGCTGTGCCGGGCTCCCCGCACCGTGGTGGACCCGGCACGGCGTGACATCCACCGTGCCGGGTCCCGGGCGTCAGCCGCACCTACGGCCGCTGTTGATGCAGCCCACTGCCTTCCTCATCAGCGATGCGGACATCACGTTGATGAAGTCACCGTGGTCCGTCACCGGCTTGTGCAACTGCTCGGGGAAGCTGTCGACGGCGAACAACGAGCCGGGCGCAATCTTGTACGTGATCCGCTGGACCAGCTGGGGGATGGCCCGGAATCCCTGGGGGCAGGCGCCGTTGGGCCCGGCGAAGGCCACATGCGTGCGGTGATTCGCGCTGTCGGTGTTACTGCCGTCCCAGCAGCTCTGGAATTTGAACGTACGCACCACGTTGCTGCCCCGCGGGCACAGCGGGTACTTGTCCTTCAGCTGCCGGTTCTCGAAGCCGGTGCAGCTCCAGGAGGCGTTGGCGTTGGTTGTTCCGTTGGTGAACGCCTTGGCATCGCCGGTGATGATGCGCAGGAACGTGGGCATCGCGGTGACCTTGCTGACAGGGCTGCCGCGGAAGGTGAGTTGCACCGAAGCCGGCTGGAGGATGCGTCCGACGTTGCCGTCCTTCCCTCCACCGGGAAGGTTGGCGTCGCCCTCGTTCTTCCCGTTGCGAAGTCGCAGGACCGGCCAGTAGTGGGTGGAGCGGTCACCGTTGGTGCACGTCGTGCCGGCGGCGGCGAGGTCGTCATTGGTGGCGAAGGCGTCGGTCTCAAGATTCCCGACATAGTCGTGCATGTGGTGGGCACCGTTGCTCACACCCGGAGCGACGATGACGTTGTCGGGGTTGAAGTGCTTGTTCTCGTTGCGCCCGCAGCGCGACTGGAACGTACCGCGGGAGGCGTTCGACTGCAGCCGGGGATTGGCGGCATTGGGTCGTACCTTGCGAATGTCCACGAAGTCCGACCTTTGGGGACCGGTCTGCGCCGGGCTGCCGACGGCCGGGGCAGAGGCTCCCGCAGCAGGGGGGTTCGCAGCTGCAGCGACGGAGGGCGATGCGGAGGCGGAAGCGGGGGCCACCTCGTCCCGCTTGACCGTGCAGGACGCCAGCGAGTCCAGTTGCTCCGGCCGGTTCGACACCCGGTCGATCTCGGCGGCGATACGGTCCAGTGTGAGCCGGCGCTGGGACGACAGCGGGTCCAGCACTCGCGTGCGCACCCACTTCTGGTCAGCCTTCCCACCGGCCGCGGCGAGTTGCCCATAGGCATCCGCGACCTGACTGTCGAGCTGCGCCAGCTCGTTGTCCACAGTGGGCCGCGCCTGCTGCGGCACTTGCGACAAACGGACGGCGACGTCCGGACAATTGATGGTCATCGCAGCCGCCGCGGCCCACTGCGGGCGCGCGGATCCCCGCGCGGCCTCGGCGTTGTTGTCGGTCATCAGGAGAGCTCCGCCCCCCACCGCCATTGCTGCCACCGCGGCGACCGTCATGCCAATCCATCTGGACCGCTTGTGTCTCTGCCCGTACCTCACAGGCTCGCCCCTCTTTGGTTGCCATGTCACACCGGGGACTTCATGCCCCTCGGCCGAGTCGGACCGTGCCGTGCCCTCACCCGCTCGGGCGCAAGACACAGCACAGCGCAGTGAGATACGGAAACCAGGGCCGTTCTACTCAGTACGAGAAAAAGAAGTCACCGCTCGCGGCCCTCGCCGGATGGACCGACAGTCCCCGGGCATCGACCACTGACGAGCCCGAGCACACGCAAGGCCTGTGACTCCCGCTGGGATCCGGAACGGCCGCCGCACGTGGAACGGCGGTACCGCGCCGTTCCTCGAAGATCTGGACTCGGTTACGGGGCGGCACCTTCACGGACTTCACTCAGGTTCCGTGCGTAGGAAAGTCCTGCGCGTCCGCCCAGCAGGACCTCTCCAGTGGGTTCGAATCCTGTACGGGCCAGCACGGCTCGCGAACCGGCGTTGTCGAGTGTCGTCACGGCCCGCAGCGTGGTCAGACCGTACTCCGCGGCGGCAAGGGCGCATATCTGACGGACGGCGGTCGTAGCCAGGCCTTGACGGGCGGCCTCCTCGGCGATCCGGTACCCGAGCTCGGCAGAACCGCCCGCCACATCGATCAGGTTGACCCGCCCCAGCACCTCGCCACCGCTGCCCACCAGCACGTGGAAGAAGTGCAGCCCAGCGGCCTGCTCGGCGAGCAAGTCGCTGTGCCGTGCGTCGAAATGGGTGAAGTAGTCGTCGCCACGGTCCGGAATCGAGGCGGCGAAGTAGGCCCGATTCTCCTGTTCGAACGCGAGCAGGGCTGGGGCGTGGTCGAAGCGAAGAAGTTGAAGTTCGGGCATGGGAGAACATTACGCATCCCCGCACCCGGGGATGGCCCTGCCCCCTGAGAGCTGCTTCAAGTTCCCCAACGCCCGTTGGCCTTCCCGGAGTCGGCCTGGGAGGGTGTCCCACACAGCGTGGTGACGGGTGTTTGGCTTCCTCTGGTCAACAGCAGTGCGAGCACGGCGATCAGTGAGCAGCCGGTCATGCCGAGAAACAGGGGAGCAGCCGTGTATTTGCCGCCGATTCCCATCAGGGGTGCGACAACGGCGCCGAGCGCGCTTTGCAGCGTGCCCAAGACGGCTGATCCGGTGCCGGCCGCCTGGGGCACCCGCTCGACGGCGAGTGCTGTGGCGGTGCCGAAGACCTGCCCGAGCCCCAGGAAGCCGAGGCCGACAAGCCCGAGCGCCCAGACGCGGTTGAGCTGACCTGCGAGGGTGATGAGCAGGGCGAGTGCGCTGGAGACCAGCATGACGGCCAGCCCGACACGTAGCAGCACATCGGGGTGAAAGCTGCGGACGAGGCGGGTGGCGGCCGCGCTCGACACCGTGGCGGTGAGGGCGCCCACGGAGAAAGCGAGGGATGCCTGGCTGACGCTGAAGCCCAGGACGTTCTGGAGCAGGAACGGCGAGGCGGAGATGTAGCAGAAGAGGGTGCCGCACGCGAAGGAGAAAGCGAGGGTGTAGCCGATGTAGGCACGGTCGGTGAGGACGGAAGTGACCGCCTGGAGCGCGCCGGCGCCTCCCGTGTGTCGGCGCTCGGCCGACAGGCTCTCCGGCACCGCAAGCATCGTCGCGAGAAACATCAGCAGGGACGCGCCCGCGAGGACCCAGAACACCCCGCGCCAGCCTCCCGCATCGTTCACAACGGCGCCGCCGACCAGTGGGGCCACGATGGGCGCGATCCCACCGAGCGTCATCAGGACGCCGAATATCCGGGCGGCCGCGGCGCCGGATGCGATGTCGGCGACCACGGCCCGGCCGACGACGACGCCTGCGGCACCGGCGAAGCCCATCACGAACCGTGCTCCGATCAGTACGCCGATGGACGGTGCGACGGCACACAGCACTGTGGCCGCGGTGCACAGGGCAGTCCCGAAGAGGATCGGCATACGCCGCCCGAACCGGTCGGAGATCGGGCCGAGCACCAACTGACCGGCCGCGAGACCGAAGAGAAAGGCCGTGAGGGTGAGTTGAATCCCCGAGGCATCCGTGCGGAGCTCCTCGGACATCGCGGGGAAGGCGGGCAGATACATGTCCGTGGACAGCGGAACGACGAAGGACAACAGTGCGAGTACCGCAGTGAGAAGGGCCGTTGGTGATGCGGGCGTCGCGTCGCGCGTCGGCTGTCCGGCATGCGGAGAGGTGCGTGTGGTCATCACTGCTCCTGGAGGAAGAAAGGAACGAGATGCTTATAGTTACATAACTATAAGCATTGGTACCATCGAGCGGTGAACACCGAGACCAGTTCCGCAGCCGACGACGCGGGCCTCCTGCGCGAAGCCAGAGTTCTGACCCCAGCCCTTTACGCGCTTGCGCGTGTCCTCCGGTTCCGTGGCGTGGGCGAGGCCGGTCTGCTGCCGCTGCCGCCGTCCGATCTCGAAGTGCTGCGTTACGTGCTCGATTCGCCGGGCATCGGGGCGGGCGCGCTTGCCCGTGAGCTCGGATGGCATGCAAGCAACGTCAGTACGACTGTGCGCGGACTGGTCGCCCTCGGCCTGGTCCGTCGCGAGCCGGCCCCGCACGACCGCCGAGCCGTATGCCTGTACCCGACGATGGAGGCCGTGCACGGCATGGCGCGGATCGAGAATGCCTGGGCTGAGATCTTCGCTGACTCGCTCGCCACGCTGCCTGAAGAGGAACGCGCCGCGCTCGCCACCGCTGCACCGGCGTTGCGCTCACTCGGCGCCTCCCTGCGAGAACGTCGCCCAGCTGCCCCGGAGTAGCTGCTCGTCCATCGCGCTGCGGCGCAACAACCTGACGTCCGCCGCCCATTGCTTTTCTGACGCTTGATCAAGGCAATCGCGCACGCATGTGCGTGCGGAGGACACCCGTCGAGGCGTACCTCGAAACACCTGCCGCTCGCGCCCCGGACCCGGCCCCTCCCGCCACCACTCATTTTGCGATCACATCGGACTGGTGCCGGAGGCGGCGCTGTCAGGCAGCGAACCCGATGTTGGTGGCGTACTCGTACTGGCCCCATTGCGAGCCGAGGTCGACGATCTGGTCGATCCAGGCGTCGTCCAGAGCTTGGTCGTCGTTCGCGGCCCAGGCCTCGACGATGCGGTCCCAGTGCCGGACGTTGAGGGTGCGGGTACTCCACCACGCGCTGGTGCGGGCGGGGGACTTGCGACTGGTTGAGCGGGTGCAGCTCGACCCGGGTGCCGCCGCGGGCGTTCAAGCGGCCGAGAAGGTAGCGGGCCACGTTCTGCCGTCGCACCGTGTGGTAGGCGGTGTCGATGCGCTCGAGGTTCTTGCGGGACGGGCTGCGTTTGCCGTCCAGCCAGACCTTGAGGGTCGGTGAGGGTTCCGGCGCGGGCGGGCCGGCGGAGCAGTCGGCCGGGTCCAGGTGCTGCGGGAATCCGGCCACCTGCTGGTGCGCGGGCTGCCCGCACAGCACACACGGCGGCGGAGACGGGAGGCTGTCGACGTCGTCGGGCTCCGCACCTGGCATGCTCGCGTCGGCCGTCTCCTGTGCCGCAGGTACGTCTTCCTGCAGGTCGGGCCGGTCCGCCACCGCGTCCGTCGCTTCGTTCTGGGCGTTCAGTTTCGCCTGCGCGCCCTGCAGGAAGTAGGCGTACTTCTCACGGACTTCGCCGCCGGGATCGCGGCCCGCTTCCCAGCCACCGACCGTCGACGGGCTCACCCCCAGCACGCCCGCGACCTGAGTGCGTGACAGTCGCAACCCCTCCCGCAGGGCGCCGTTCCTCGGCGGGCGGCAGCTGCATCTCCTGCCGGACCGAGGCCAACAGGGCGTCGATGGACTCGAAATCCGTCATCGTCCGGCCTCATCGTGCGAGAACGTCGGCCTGCCCAGCCGCGCTCCCGGAACCGGTCGCGCCACAGCAGCCTCCGTCCTGCGCCCTGCGCGTGCGCCGCGATGCCAGTAGGCCGGCACCAGCTCACAGGCCCGGGTCGGACCGGCCAGCAAATCCCGCACGGGAAGCCCGAAGTGAGCGGCGAGCCTGTCGCAGTCGTCCAGCGTTCAGGCGGTACGGCCCGCCTGACGACGCGACACCTGGGTCTGCGTCAGCCCAAGAGAGCCGGCGGTCCCCACCGGTAGTGGGTCGTATCGCAGACCAGCGTGAGGTGGAACCGAACGTGATCTCCGGCCGCCCGCGGAGCAGGTGCATGGCGTGCAGCGCCAATGACCACGGCACCATCAGGCTGCACGAACTGGCGATCCCCTTCTCGATCGAATCGATGACCGCGACGTTGATCGCGTGGTACATCCCGAAGTCGTCGCCATTGACGATGAGCACCCGGGCACCGGGAGGGAAGCCAGCAGTTCACTCGACTGAACCGAGGGCGCGGCGGCTGCGGGCTCGAAGGCATGTCCATACATGCCCGCAGTGTGGAATCCCGACGACAATTCGCGCCCGGGAATTACGCACCCGGTCATAATCTCCACGCCGCCGACCGTTGCCGTGCCGTGCCGTCGAGGTGCCGATAGGCACCGTCGGCAGTGTCAGTAGCGCTCGACCGTCGACGCCCCACCGTATTCGGAGCCGGACAGACCAAGCGTCGCGTCGTAGGCGTTCTTGTGATCGCCATTGCTGTCGTGCGCCTCGATGGCGTCCGAGACCGCTTCCCGCAGCGCCTTGTCATCCTTGTTCATGCCGACGCCGTAGGGCTCCTCGGTGAACGGGCTGCCGACGACCCTCAGCTTGTCCGGGCGCTGGGCGGCGTAGCCCATGAGGATGGCGTCGTCCGTGGTGACGGCATCGACCTCTTTGCCGATCAGTTTCTCGACGCACTCGTTGTACTTGGACGTCTCGACGGTCTTGGTGTTGTAATCGGGCTTCTTGATCTCCCGGAGCGCGGTAGAGCCCTTGACCGAGCAGACTGTTTTGCCCTGCAGAGAATACGGCCCGCTGATCGTCCTGTCGTCCTTGCGGACCAGAAGGTCGGCGCCGGCCGTGTAGTACGGGCCGGCGAATCCCACTCGCTTCTTGCGCTCGTCGTTGATCGTGTACGTGCCGATATACAGGTCGACCTCGCCATTGGAGATGGCGGCCTCGCGGTTCTTGGTGTCGACCGTTTTGAACTCGATCATTTCAGGGGAGAACCCGAGGTCGGCGGCGACCATCTTCGCGATCTCGATGTCGAAGCCGGACCGCTGGCCGTTCGCGTCCTGGAAGCCGAGGTACGGCTGGTCGTTCTTGGCACCGATGACGAGCTTGCCGGCCCTCTGGGCCTTCCGCAGGGTCGGGGAGTCGAACTTGACGTCCTTGGCGACCTCGTACGTGGGCAGCCTCGGCTTGTCCCAGCCGCCCGAGCTGGCGCTGGGCTTGTCAGCGGCATTGCCGGACTGGCCATCACAGGCGGTTGCAGTGAGGGCGACCGCAAGCGCAGCGATCGCCGCGGCTGCGGCGGACGTGCAGGGCTTCATGGTGAAACATCCTTATATCAACAGGTTCGGCAGATTCGACGGTTGGAGACAAGGGCGTCGCCGCACGGAGTCACGCGTCAGGGGTGCAGGATCTTCGCAGGATGTCCATGCTCGGTCGCTGCGCGGTTGTCACGGAACTCATGCGGTGAGGCCGCTTCGACGATCTTCCCGTCGGCAACGAACACGACCCGTTTCGCGGCGGACCATGCGAAGCCCATCTCGTACCGAAGGCCAAGCCGACGACAGCGCGCAGCCGGGCCAGCTGCTCGCTCTCCGGGGCAGCGGCTTCCCGCCGATGGAAACCAGGCCGACCCGCAGCAAGGACGGCGCCCCCGGCCACCGAAGTGCCCGTCATTCGGCTCTTTGCTCCGTCCTCGTCGTTGGGCAGGACAATAGGGACAGGGCTGTCTCGCCGTCACTAGATCTGAGCAAAACTTGAGCATCACGGTCCGGCTACGTATATCTCCAGTCCGTGCGCCGTGCGCGGACCCTTGTTGACGGATCACCGTCATAATGCTCGGATGACTGTCGCCTCCTCCCCTTCCTCTTCTGCGTCGGTACAGCGCACCCGCGTCGTCATCGTGGGCGCGGGACCCGCCGGTCTCACAGTCGCCAACATCCTGCGAGCCGCGTCCGTCGACTGTGTACTGCTGGAAACGGAGAGCAGAGAGTTCATCGAACAGCGGCCCCGCGCGGGCTTCATCGAGGAGTGGGCGGTACGCGCCCTTGAACAGCGCGGGCTGGCCAACCGGCTGCTGGAACACGCACAGACGCACAGCGAGTGCGAATTCCGTTTCGCGGGTGAGCGCCACAGGTTCGGTTACGGCGAGCTGTCCGGGCACCGTCATTTCGTCTACCCACAGCCACTATTGGTGACAGATCTGGTGCGCGAGTTCGCGGACGACGGGGACGGCGACGTCCGCTTCGGCGTACGCGATCTGGAACTGCGCGCCATCGACACAGATCGGCCGTCGGTGTCCTATACGGACCCGGAGACGGGCGAGCGCCGGCGCATCGACTGCGATGTCATCGCGGGCTGCGACGGCGCACGCGGCGTGACGCGCGCCTGCTTGCCGCCGGAACACATCACCGTCGCCCGGCATGACTACGGTGTCGGCTGGCTGGCTCTCCTCGCGGAGGCGCCGCCGTCCTCCGACTGTGTCGTCTTCGGCGTCCATCCGCGCGGCTTCGCCGCCCATATGGCTCGCAGCCCCCAGGTCACCCGCTACTACCTCGAGTGCCCGCCCGGCGACGACCCGGAGAACTGGCCGCACGAGCGGGTGTGGTCCGAGCTCCGCGACCGGCTGTCGGCGGACGGGGCCCGGCCGCTCGCCGAGGGACGGCTGATCGAGAAGCGGGTGCTGGACATGCACAACTACGTCGTGGAGCCGATGGCATACGGACGGCTGTATCTGGCCGGCGACTCGGCCCACCTTGCGGCACCGATCGCCGCGAAAGGCATGAACCTCGCGCTGCACGATGCGCTGCTGCTCGGCGACGCGCTCGTCGCGTACTGCGGCAAGGGCGACGTCAGCGGTCTGAGCGACTACTCGGCGGCCTGTCTGCCGCGCGTGTGGCAGTACCAGGAATTCTCGCAGTGGCTCTCCGACGTACTGCACGGAGCCTCGTCGGGTGACCCCTTCCGGGCGGGCTCCGCGGCTGCCCGGCTGCGACGGATCCTCGGCTCGCCCGCCGCCGCGGCCGCTTTCGCCGAGTTGTACATCGGCAAGGACACCGATTACTGACCTGGACCGGCGGCTGGGCCGGCTGCCTCTCGTACTCGAAGTCGTCCTTTACCCAAAATCGTCCTCCACCCGAAGTTGTCCTTCGCTACAGCTGACTCAGCGCACCACAGCTTCTTCCACCAGCAGCCGTACGGCGGCCGCGATCGACTCCGCGTCGATTCCGGACGCGTGCAATTGCTCCTCCGGCTTAGCCGATGCGGGCATGTTCTGGACGGCGAGCCGTACCAGTCGCGGTACCGGGCGGCCGTCCGAGAAGACTCCCGCCACCGCGTCGCCGAGGCCGCCCTCGGGGCGGTGGTCCTCCACCGTCAGCAGACAGCCGGTCTCGTCGGCCGCCTTCTGCAGCGTCTCCGCATCGACGGGCTTGACGGAGTAGAGATCGACGACGCGCAGGCCGATGTTCTCCCGGTCCAGCAGCTCGGCTGCCGCGAGCGCCTCGTGGACCGTCACTCCGGCGGCGACGACGGTGACACGGTCCCGCTCCCCCGAGCGGAGCACCTTGGAACCGCCCACCGGGAACTCCTCGTCCGGACCGTAGACGACCGGCATCTCGCCCCTGCTGGTGCGCAGATAGCTCACATTCGGCAGGTCGGCCATGGCCTCGACGAGCCGGGCCGTCTGGTTGCCGTCGCACGGGTAGAGCACCGTGCTGCCGTGCACGGCACGGAACATCGCCAGGTCCTCAAGACCCATCTGGGACGGCCCGTCCTGGCCGATCGCGACCCCCGCGTGCGAGCCGACGAGATTGATCGAGGCGCGGCTGACGGCTGCCATCCGTACGAAGTCATGGGCGCGGGTCAGGAACGCCGCGAACGAGGAGGCGTACGGGACGTATCCCCGTGCCTGCATCCCCACAGCCGCCGCGACGAGCTGCTGCTCCGCGATGTAGCACTCGAAGAAGCGGCTCGGGTGTGCCTTCGCGAAGTATTCGGTACGCGTCGAGTCGCTGACCTCCCCGTCGAGCGCGACGATGTCTCCGCGCACCGAGCCGAGTGCGGCGAGCGCCTGTCCGTACGCCGTGCGGGTGGCGACCGAGTCGCCGGTGTCGAAGCGCGGCATCTGAAGGTGCACGCCGCGGGCGCCTTGCAGCACCCGTCCCGCGGGCGGGGACTGGACCTCCACCCGGATGAAGCGCGGCCCTCCGAGTTCCTCGATGGCCGCGTCCGCGTCCGGCAGCGGTTTGCCGTGCATGCCCTCCCGGTCCTCGACGGTGGAGACGCCGCGTCCCTTGTGGGTCCGGGCGATGACCGCGGTGGGCCGCCGGAAGGTGGAGCGGGCTTCCGCCAGCGCCGCGTCGACGGCGGCGACATCGTGCCCGTCGATCTCGATGGTGTGCCAGCCGAAGGCCTCCAGCCGCCGCGCGTAGGCGTCGAGGTCCCACTCGTGGCGGGTGGGCCCGCGCTGGCCGAGCCGGTTCACATCGATGAGCAACGTCAGATTGTCGAGACGCTCGTACGCCGCGTGCTCGACGGCCTCCCACATGGATCCCTCGGCCATCTCGCTGTCGCCCGACAGCACCCACACCCGGTAGGGGATCTGGTCGAGTTTCTTGCCCGCCAGCGCCATGCCGACGCCGATCGGCAGACCCTGCCCGAGGGACCCGGTGGCCACGTCCACCCAGGGCAGCCGGGGCGTCGGATGCCCTTCGAGGCGGCTGTCGAGACGCCGGAAGGTGAGGAGCTCCTCGTCGTCGACGACGCCCGCCGCCCGGTAGAGGGCGTACAGGAGCGGCGACGCATGCCCCTTGGAGAAGATCAGCCGGTCGTTGCCGGGGTGCTCCGGCCGGTCGAAGTCGTAGCGCAGATGGTTCGCCAGCAGGACGCCGGCCAGGTCCGCGGCGGACATGGAGGACGTCGGATGCCCGGAGCCGGCCGCGTCCGCGGCGCGGACAGCGTCCACGCGCAACTGCTGGCCCAGTTCCGTCAGTAGTTCGGTTCGCATGTCACTCCTCCTTGACGGTGGGATCCGGGACCCAGGACACGGGCGAATCCGTACCGGGACCGCCATCCGCGGGGCCCGTCATGCGTTGGCAGGGGAAAAAGAGGGCTACGGGCGGGGACCGCCGTCCGCGCCCGGAGCTGATGATTCCTCCCCATTTATCCCATGGCCGCTCGGTCGATTCGTCGAGTCCCCTGCCCGGACACAGCCAAACCTGCCGTTCCACGTCGAGGCATGGGGCGGGCGACTTCGGGTACCGCGCTGGGGCAGCGTGCATCTCGCTGCCGCAGAGATCGACGATGCCGCCCGCGCGCGTCGTGACCTGCAGGCTCGTGAAGCATCCGGCGCGCAGGAGGCGGAGCGAGCGCGCCCTCGCGGCTCGCGAGTACCTCGCCTCCGGGGCACGATGAGGAACGAACCCGATTTCCCCTTTACTCCCCGTGACGCGCTGAGAACCATTCGACCGGGACACCGAGTGTGATGGACAAGGAAACGAGAGCGGCCAAGTCCGCAGCAGCTGCAACCTCGAGCGCCGCCGCTTTCGGCGCGCCCTGCTGGGTCAGTCTCATGGCCCGTGACCTGGAGGCTGCCCAGGATTTCTACGGAGCGGTCCTGGGGTGGCGCTTTCGCAAGGGCAGACTGGGCGACCAGTTCAGCGTCGCCTTCCACCAGAGCACACCGGTCGCCGGTATCGGGGCCCTGGCACCTCAGCTGCAGATCGCCGTCGCATGGACTCCGTACTTCGCCGTCACCGATACGGATGAGGCAGCAGCACGTATCCGGGAGCGCAGCGGCACGGTCGCGGTCGGTCCGCTCACCTTCTCGCTGGGGCGCGGGGCCCTGGCCTCCGACCGGGACGGCGCCGTTTTCGGTATCTGGGACGGCGAGCTCATCCCCGACTGGCACAGCTGGCGCAAGCGCACGCCCACCTGGCTGAGGCTGCGGACCCGGAACGCATTCGAGGCCGCCATCTTCTACGGTGAAGTGCTCGAGTGGGCGTGCGAACGCCCCGGCTCCTGCGAGGTCAGCTACGAGGAGGACGAGGTCGTCCTGCACAGCGACGGGCACGTTCTTGCGCGCCTCAGCTCGGGGGCGGAAGAAGCCGTGCCGGATCCCATGATCCAGCCCCGCTGGCACATCCACTTCCCGGTCAAGGATGTGGACGCCACCGCGGATGCCGCCGTCAAGAACGGCGGCTTCGTGCTGGTCCGGCGGTCCACACCGCATGGACCTGAGACGACGCTGTGCGATGCCGACGGCGCTCTTTTCACGGTCACCAGCCGTCAGTTCCTCGAGTGACGTTCCCCGGCTGATTTGCGCCAAGTACGCGTGTCCGAAGCGCAACGTCTTTGCACGGGCGGCCCCCACTCCCGGGCCGCCCGCACACACTCACCGGCCTCCGTCCGGCCGGGAAGCGCCGACTTACGCCCTGACAGCAGCTACGACCGGCGCGACACGGCGTTCACGATTTCCCGCGCGCTGCCGTACGCCCCGTCCGCCGGCAGGCCGTTCACCAGATCGATCAGTCGGTCCGGGGCGTGGCGCTCGCTCAGAGTGTGCACCAGGTCCCGGCGCTTCGCCGGGAAAGCCGCGCGGCCCAGGTGACGGGCCAGCTCAACCCTCAAGTGTTCATCGGCTCCCAGCGAGCCCACCGCAGGCACCGGGCCCGACGCGATCTCCGGGTCGTCATCGGCGCCCGGCTCCGGGTCGTGCCATTCCTCTACCCGAGTGGGGTGTCCTGAACGGAGCAGTCCCTGCAATTCGTGCTTCATCTCGTCGTCCTTGCGGACACTGAGGCGGTCGCTGCCTCGCTGCATGTCTCCTCCTCGCTCGTGGGGACTGTGCACGTACCCGATCCGTCCTCCCTGACACAGGCAGTGGAGGAGCGGAATGCACAGTTCCAGCATGCGGCTCCGGCGCAGCACGTTGCCATGCAGTTCAGCCGGGCACGTGCGCTTCCCCGAACACTGGACGCCGCATTGCAGGCGACGGCGTGGATGAATCCGGTGCGCGTACCGGCCGGCCTGCGACGCCCACGACCCGCTCGTTCGAGGTGATGGTCCCGGTCAACGGGCCGCGCTGCGCCTCGACCGCTTGTCGCGCACCCATCGGCGTACGGCGGCGAGCTGAGGGTGCCGTTCGCGCTGTTCGCGTGCGCTGCGGTCCAGCTCTTCCATCAGGCGCTTGGAGCGTTGGGCGATGTCCAGCTCTGCCAGGATCCGGTCGATCTCCGTGAGCAGCGCGCCAAGAAGCTGCCAGTGGCGCGGGTGCCGCTGAACACCCTCAAGCAGCAGCTCCGCCGCCCTCTCGCGGGCCGCGGCGGCCGCGGCGAGCTCGCCGGCCAGCCTGGACTCCGCCGCATCGGCGCTCTCACTCACCTGCGTGGTCACCAGTACGGCGAAGCTGACGAGGGCGTCGGCGACGTGGGCCAGCAGTTCCTCGAGGGCGACCCCCTCCTCCGGCGGGAACAGATCCTCCTCACCGCGCGCCTTGGCGAGGTCGGTCATCGTGCGGGCAAGTACCCGCAGAACCACCGCACAGATCTCCAGGGTGTCGAGCCCGGTGCGCAGCACCACTCGACGCAGCAGTCCTTCCTTCACCCGCGGATTCAGCCGAAGGCTGTCCTCGGCCTGGCGCAGCGCCGCGTCGACGTCGGCAATGTCGTGGTCGAGGCGGCGTGCTTCATGGAGCCGGGCGGCGGCGCGCTCCACGGTGGTGTGGCTGCTCAGTTCCTCCCCGATGCGCAGAAGCAGCCGGCGCATCCGCCGGGCCAGGTCCTGGATGGAATCACCGGCCGGCCCCACCCAGACGGGAGGCACGAGCAGAACGTTGAACAGGAGGCCCACCCCCGCGCCGATCAGTGTCTCCAGCACACGGTCCCATGCGGTGTACGCAACCCGGCTCACGCCGAGCACGAGCATCGCGCTGATCGCGACCTCCGGGACGAACTCACCGACGCGCACCAGACGCCCCACCACCAGGGAAGCCAGGATGATCAGTCCCAGGCTCCACCACGTCAGGCCGACGAGAGCGCTGAAGCCGCTGGCGATCAGAACACCGGCGATCACTGAGTTCACTCGGCGGATGCCGGTGGTGAGAGTGGAGTAGAGAGTCACCTGGACCACGAGCAGCGCGGTGAGGGGAGCGGTGAGGGGAGCGGGTTCGCTGGTCAGCCACAGGGCAGCGACGTAGGCGAGCGTCGCGGCCGCCGTCGAACGCAACGTCTGGACGACGGCGGCGTCCCTGCGCCGGCTGACGAACTCGACAATCGGCTCTCTTACTGGGTTAAGAAGATCAGGCACCCCTTGGTCCTTCCCGCGCTCGAGCGGGCCAGACGTAGTCCAGCTGTCTGGCCCGCCGCCGCGGTCAGTGTTTCCCCGGCGCCGCGCGTTTCTTGGCGGGCCCGTGCTTCGGCCGGCCTCGCGCGACGTAGCGTTCCGCAGCGAGCACGGCTTCTCTGGCCGTGCGCTCTCCCATCAGTACACACAGGGTGTAGGCGGTGTCCTCGAAGCGCATGCGCGCTTCACCGTCGTGGGGGGCGGCCAGATAGAGGTGCTCATGTGCCCGGTAGCGGGCCATCAGTCCGGCGATGACAGCGAGGTCAGGCATCAACATCAGTGCCCTCCTTGAGTGAAAGCACCAGCGGGTGCGCACCCAGCGGTCAGTCCGGGCCAGTGTTACCCGGGGCAGCGACAACCGCCATTCGCGTGACTACCCTCAGTGAACACCCCAGGCCAGAGCCGGAGCTGGACCCGCTCAGGTTTCGCTACTGGAGCTGCGCGAGGGGGCTGCCTTCGAGCTGCTCCAGGAGAGCAGCAGGACCCTCGTGGACCGCTGACGCGCCGGCTTCCTCGAGCTCGGCGCGGGAGATGCCTCCGCAGAGAAGACCCAGGCACGTCACGTGTGCCTGGGTCGCGGCCGCCATGTCCCACCGTGAGTCGCCGACGAACACCGCGCGCTCGGCGGGCGCCCCGGCCAGTTTCAGGGCATGCTCAACCGGATCGGGAGCGGGCTTTCCCCTCTCGACGTCGTCGGCACTGGCCGTCGCGCTGATGGCGTCGTCGGCGTCGATGGCGCGTCGCAGCGCGGTGAGTTCCGCGCCCCCGGCGGAGGTGACCAGGACGACCGTCCAGCCATGGTCGGCCAGGGCCCGCAGCAGGTCCCCTGCCTTCTCCTGCGGCGGCAGCCGGTCGGAGTACGTCCCGTACAGCGCCTTGTGCGCCTTGCTGATGACGTCGTCCCGGCCGGTGTCCCGGCCCTCCCCGAGCAGATGCGCGATCAGGTCACCGCCGGGCAGTCCGGGCGCCCGATGAATGTCGTGCATCGCCACCCGGTGCCCGGCCTGCCGGAAGGCTTCCCACCACACCGTCACATGGAGGTGGCCATGCTCCGGACTCCGCTCCCCTCACCTGGGGAGCAGCGGCCCCAGCGGCCCTAGGTCGATATTGAGGTCTTCGGGCTCGAGTCCGAACTTCTCCCTCAGGACGTCCATCCGGTCCTCCAACAGCATCAGAGTGAGCCCGATCCGCTCCTCCTGGTCCTCCGTCAGGTCCCCCACGTCCACGCGGCGCAGTGCCTGCCGCTCCATGAGCTGGCGCAGCAGCTCCACCACCGTCAGAACCAGCTTCGCCAGATCGCGTTCGACAGTGTCGGTGTCCAGGTCGACCCTGCGCCTGCTGCTCATCCGGGCTCCTCCCAAGGGGATGCGACCCGGGCGTTCACCGAGCTGACCAGCGCCTTGAGGTCGATGCGTACGAGATCGACGTCGGCGATCCGCAGGGTGACGTCGCCTGCGATCACGACACCGCCCGCGAGCAGTCTGTCGAGCAGGTCGACCAGCGCGATTTCGCGATGGGCCAGCGGCGCCGGGGCAGTCATCGGTCCCCCACCACCTCGCCCGTGAAGGAGTACGGGGCCCACGGGCCGGTCAGCTCAACCCGTATGCCCGGCTCGTGCGGTCGCAGCTCGTCCAGGCTCTCGACGAAGACCGCGCTCTCCTCGCGCGGAACGAGATAGGCCGCGTTGAGGACATTGTGGCCGGCTGCCCCGGAGAGCTGTGCCTGCTGCGGGCGGTGCAGCCTCTCCGCCTCCGCATGACGGGACAGCTTCTCGTGCAGTCGCCGCGACACCGCGTCGGCGCGCTCCCAGATTCCTTCGTTGGCGCGGCGCTCCTGAAGGCGCCTGCGCAGGTAGTCGCGGCCGGTCGATGCGGGGGCGGGGGCGGGGGACGCTGCTGCGGGTTCCGGCGTTTCCGCGTACACCTTGACGCCCCATTCGACGCGCCCGTCGAGCCTCTCCAAGGTGCGGACGAACCGGTCGTGGCCCGAGTCGAGCAGTCGTCGCACGCCGTCTTCGTCCCGGCATACGGTGGCGAGCCGCAGCGGCAGCGGACAGCTCAACGACGTGAGCGCCGCGATCACGGCCTGGTGGGCGTGAGCGGTCTCGGTCAACCAGTCGAGTTCCTCGAGATGGGCGCGGAGCGGGATCTCGTTGAAGTCGTCGGCGGACACCGCGGATACGACGGCGACCAGGTCGCCGTGGTGCAGCACATACGGCCGTGTGTCCGCGACCCCGCGGAGATCTTCGGCCAATGGCCCGTCGAATGGGTGGGTCACGGCGTACACATAGCGCAGCTCACTCATGCCGACTCCTTGCGCTCCTCACTGGTTCGATGAGCCGATTCCAGTTCCGCGATGCGGCGCTGCAATCGCTCGTTCTCCTCGGCCAGTTCGCGGCGGCGGGCACCGGAGGAGAGCGCCGGGTCGTCCTCCCACCAGTCGATCCCCATTTCCTTGGCCTTGTCGACGGAGGCGACGATCAGGCGGAGTTTGATCGTCAGCAGCTCGATGTCCAGAAGGTTGATGCGGATGTCGCCGGCGATGACGATTCCCTTGTCGAGCACGCGCTCCAGGATGTCGGCGAGATTCGCGCCGCCGGAACCGCCGTAGGGGTCTGGGAGCCTGCTTGCGGTGGTCATCGGCGCCCGCGGTTTCCGGTCCCGGCGTACTCGGCCTCGTCCTCCACCTCGGCCTCGTCCTCATCCACGCCCTGGTCCTCGTCGTCGGCCTCGGCCTCGTATTCGTACTCGTCTTCCGGTTCTTCCTCCGCTTCGTCGTCCTCGTACACGACCTGCTCGTCCCGCTCGTCCCGCTCGTCCTGCTCGTCCGCTGAGGCGTCATCGTCGCGGCGCACCACCTCGCCGTCCCGGATCTCGCCGCGCCACCCGTCTTCTGCCTCACCGCGCATCGAAATATGGCGGGCGAAGTTCTTGAGATCGAGCCGGGCGCGCCGGCCCTGGGCGCGCCAGAGGTTGCCTGTCCTCTCGAACAGCCCCTTGGGGTAGTACTCCAGGACAAGCAGCACCCGAGTCAGGTTCTCGCCCAGTGGATGGAAGGTGACGACACCGTTCGCACTTCCCTTGGCTCCCTGCGACGTCCACTGGATGCGGGTGTCCGGTATCTGCTCGGTGACGTGGGCCTGCCAGCTACGGCTCGACCAGAAGATCTTCAACTGCCAGTCCGATGTGGCGTCGTCGGCGATGCTCACGCTCTTGACGCCCCTGGTGAACGTGGAGAAGTCCTGGAAGAGTGACCACTGGTCGTAGGCCTCGCGCACCGGGACTCCGACATCGACGGACTCCATGATGACGACGGGCTTGCTCCCTCCCCTGGCCTTCTTGCGCTTTCCGCCGAAGCCCTTGAGGGTCTGGGTGACATTTTCCTTGATCCGCGAGGCCCCCAGTTCGGCTGCGCTGCGGAGCGGGCCCTTGCCCTGGGCGGCCTTGCGGCCGCCTTCCACAGCCAGCTTGGCGAGGCCGGGGCTGCGGCCCTCCGCGATGTCGTTGAGCTTGACCGTGGTACGGTCGAGGGTTCGGCCGACCGAAGTCAACTTCTGCTGGGCCTGCACGGCCAGGTAACTCAGCAGCTCCTCTTTCAGTTTCTGGGCAGCGGGGTTGTCTGCGCTCAGCAGGCTCGGTTTCTCAGCCATGGCTCCGGCCTCCCCTCGAGGTGGCCTTCTTGGCAGCCGCCTTCTTCGTGGTGCGCCGGCCGGTCGCGGTCGCCTTCTTGGCCGGGCTCCTGCGCGTGGGCGTCGTTTTCTGCGCCGTTTTCTGAGCCGTCTTCTGCGCCGTCTTCTTCGACCGCTTTCCCGACGTGGCACGTTCCTGCGGCTGCTTCTCCTCGTCCTCCTCCAGGTCCTCATCACCCTCGGCCCCGTCCTCACCGAGCACGTCGGGGGCAGCGCCGTCGATGCGGTCCTGCACATTCAACGTCCGCTCGTGCAAGCGGTCGGCGATCCCTTCGAGCTGCCGGTTGACCAGCGCCCCGGTGGCCGCCCTGCCCACCCCGCGCAGGTCCTCGCGCAGTTGGTCGCCTATCTCCTTGAAGTGCGGGTTGTTCTGCAGCTGTTGACTGACGAGGTCGCCGAGCGCCCTCGGGTTCAACTGCAGCCGCTTGCCGGCCACCATCGTGCCGATGGCGAACGCCAGCTTCGCCTTTCTCGTGCGCCCGAGCGCATACCCGGCGCCCACGGCGAGTCCCATCACCAGCCGGTTGTTCAGCTTGTTCATTGCTTCTGCTCCCTGTTCTGCATGATCTGCAGCCGCTCCAGGAGTTCGTCCTCGCGGCGGTCGAACTCGGCCTCGTCGATATCGCCCGCATCAAGTTGCTCCGCGAGACGGGCAAGTTCGGCCTGTATGGCCGACGGGTCGTAGTACTGCCGTTCCGCCTCGTCCACCACCTGTTGCAGCACCCAGACGGTGCCGCGCAAGGGAGCGACGGGCAGCAGCAACAGCTCTCCGAGCAGCCCCATCTCTCACTCCACGAAGCTGTACGGAGGGAGGGGTCCGGTCACGGTCAGTGCCAGGTGCGGCTGTTGCCTGCGCAGCTCGTCGACGGCGTTCAGGAAGTCGGCACCGCGTTCGCGGATCACGAGGAAGGAGAGGTTCATCAGCCATCCGGTGCTCTGCGGCCCGGCGCTCACCTCCTCGGCCGTTCCTTCGAGCGTCGCCCGCACCAGATCGGCGTCCAGGGTCTCGCGCAGCTGCACGGCGGCCGCAATGCGCTCGCCGAGCTGCATCTTCTGCTCGTGCGAAGTGCCCTGGGCGGTCCGGCCTGCCTCGGCCATGGCCCGTAGCCCGGGGTCGTCGGCGAGCACCCGGTGCAGGACAGCCTCTTCGTCGTGTGTGGCCTTGACGTTGTACTCAGTCTTGTCGTCGAGTGCGCTCAGCCGGTCGAGATAGTGGTCCTCACGTTCCGCGAGCACGGCTGTCAGTGTCTCGTCGTCCGGCGAGATACCACCGAAGCGCAGGGGCAGTACGGTGCCCTCCTCGCCCGCTTCGCGCAGCACGTTCTGGTGCGCCAACAAGTCCCGCCGCTTGGGCTTCAGGTCTTCGGGCGCATCGCTGACCAGAGCCAGGAGCCTGCCCTGCCTCAGGATGCGTACAGGCCGCGGTGGGTCGCCCACCCCGGTCGCCGTTTCCGGGAGGCTCGGGTGCGAACTCCGTGCGATGCCGTAGACATACGTACTCACTCCGTCTCCTCCTTCTTGCTGCGGGACGTCGTGCGCCTGGTGCGCGGCCTGGATTCGGCCTTCTCCTTCTCGTCGTCACGGCCCTGCCGGAACGAGTCCGAGATCTTCTCCGCGGCACCTTCCAGCACGCCCTTGGACTTACCGCGCGCTCCGGACTCCGTGATCTCGCCGACCAGATCGGGCAGACCCGGGTCCTTGCGCGGCCCGGCTTCGAGGTCGAGCCGGTTGCACGCCTCCGCGAAACGCAGATACGTGTCGACGCTGGCGACCACGATCCGGACATCGATCTTCAGGATCTCGATTCCTACGAGCGAGACCCGTACGAAAGCGTCAATGACGAGCCCACGGTCGAGTACGAGTTCCAGGACGTCGTAGAGGCCACTGCTGCCTCCACCCCTGCTCTGCTGTGCCGGCACAACAGTCATCGATACCAGTCCTCCTTTGTCGGTTTTCGGTCGACTGCGCGGCGGACCTGTTATTTGGGGTCGGCCCTGCCGCGCTCATAGCGGCGTACGCGTCGGTAGCCGGTCAGCTCGCCCTGGGCGTCGAGGGTCACCTCGTACGTCGCGAGGAGGCTTGTCGTCGTGGGGACGCGGGCCAGTTCGAGCACCTCGACCTCCAGCGACCAGCCGTCCTCCGTCCGGACGAACGACGAGACCGATTCGGCCTCCATGCCGGTGAGCTCCGTCAGCTGGCCACGCGCCTGCCGCAGCAGCTCCATCGGGCCCGGCCTGTCCGCCGCACTCTCGTTCTTCTTCGGTGTGTTCTCTGATGAATTCGCCATGGCTCCTCCCTTCTGCGAGTAGCACGAACGCGCGATTTCAAACACCAACTTGCGAGGAGCGGCGTCGAGTTGGCCATTCCGGACATGTATGGAGGTTTGCCTAGACGGGAGGGGGAACCCGGAGAGGAGTTCCCAGGAAAGGACAGGGCCATGGAACTCATCGCCGTGCTCGTTCCGATAGCGATGCTGGGCATCGTCCTCGCGCTCGGCCGCTATGAAGAACTACTGTTGCCGCCTCACGAGGAGGCGAACGTCGAGTACGCGACCGGCCGTCACATGCAGCCGCTCGGCGTGCCCTCGCTTCCGGAAGGCGCGACAGTGGAAGGAGCAGCCGGCGGCCGCCCGGGACGCGGGTAGTGCCCCGCGCCCGGCTCCGCGGTCGCCGTCGCGGTGCAAAGGAGCTGAGATGCACCCTGTGGAGGCGCTGGAACGGATCGCGTTTCTGCTGGAGCGCTCCCTCGCAGAGACCTACCGGGTCCGCGCCTTTCGCACCGCCTCCGCCGTGCTGGCTCAGATGACCGACGCCGAAATCCGCCGACGCGCGAAGGAGGGGTCACTTGAAGCCGTCAAGGGCATCGGCCCGAAGACAGCGGGTGTCGTACGGGAGTCGCTGGCCGGAGACGTACCGCTCTACCTTCAGCGACTGGAGGACGAGGCGTCCAAGCCGCTTGCCGAGGGCGGGACCAAGCTGTGTTCCCTGCTGCGCGGCGACTGTCATCTGCATTCGGACTGGTCGGACGGCGGCAGCCCCATCGAGGCGATGGGGCGGGCGGCGATCGCCCTGGGCCACGAGTGGGCCGCCCTCACCGATCACTCTCCCCGGCTGACCGTAGCGAGTGGGCTGTCCGCCGAGCGGCTGCGTGAGCAGTTGGAGGTAGTGGCGGAGCTCAACAGTCAGTGGTCCCCGTTCCGGCTGCTGACCGGCATCGAGTGCGACATCCTGTCGGACGGCTCGCTCGACCAGGAGCCGGAGCTGCTGGATCAGCTGGATCTCGTGGTCGTCTCGGTCCACTCCGAGCTGCGTATGGAGTCGGCGGCCATGACACGGCGCCTGGTCAAGGCTGTTCAGAACCCCTTGGCCGATGTGTTGGGCCACTGCACGGGCCGACTGGTCGCCGGCAAAAAACGGCCCGAGTCGCAGTTCGACGCGGACGAGGTCTTCGCGGCCTGCGCGGCCCACGGCACGGCCGTGGAGATCAACAGCAGGCCCGAGCGACGGGATCCCCCCAAGCGGCTGCTGCGCCAAGCGGTGGCTGCCGGAACCTGCTTCGCCATCGACACGGACGCACACGCCCCGGGGCAGCTCGACTGGCAGATCATCGGCTGCGCCCGGGCCGAGGAGTGCGAGGTGCCCGCGGAACGAGTGATCAACACCTGGAGGGTGGCGGACCTGCTCGACTGGACCGGATCCCGTGTGCGCCCGGCCTCCTGACCGGAAGCCGTTCGACTACCTGCTTCGACTACTTGCGGGCCGGTGCCCGACGCGGGCATACGGATCGGATCCCAGCCCTCGACGCCGGTAGCGCTGTGGGGAGTTCCGGCGGGTTTGGACTCCGGTGAGCCGCGTCGGCGAAGACGGACTCGGCCGACGACGGGCTCACCGAGCTCGGCGCCGGTCGAGCGCCGGCCCTCATCACCGTCACCCCGACGACGATGCCGGTCGTGCCGTTCCGTGGATGCGGGAACACTCTCCGTCGCGGCTGTCCGCGGTCGAAGGCAGGACCGCGGCCGGCGTCGTTTCGCTGGGCGGCCCGACGATCGAGCGCGGCCCGCCCGCCCGGAGAGACATCCGCGGCTCCGCTCCCAATAAGTGACCGCGCGGACGCTGCGCGTGAGCGAAACGAGATAGAGATATTCTGCCCGTGATGCCCCTATTCGACCGGGACGCTGAGTGCGATGGACAAGGAACCGACACGGGCCGCGTTCAGCAGGACGTCGAGCCACGATGTCTACGGCGCGCCCTGCTGGATCACTCTGCTGGCGCGCGACCTGTCACAAGCGCAGGCCTTCTACGGCGCGGTACTCGGATGGCAATTCCGGCGCGCCAAACTCGGGGACCAGTTCAGTATCGCCATGCTCGAGGGCATGCCGGTTGCGGGCCTCGGCACACCCGACCCGGCTCTGCGGGCACCGGCCGGCTGGACGCCGTATTTCGCGGTCGCCGACGCGGACGAGACCGCGGCGCGGATACTGGAGCGCTGCGCCACGGTCGCAGTGGGCCCGCTGACCTTTCCCGTCGGCCGTGGCGCGCTGGCCGCGGACCGGGACGGAGCCGTCTTCGGCATCTGGGAAGGACAGCTCGTCTCGGACTGGCTGAGCTGGCGCAAGAACGCGCCGGCCTGGCTGCGTCTGCGGACACGGGACGCGTTCGATGCCGCGATCTTCTACGGGCAGGTCCTCGACTGGGCATGCGAACGGCCCGGCTGCTGCGAGGTCGAGTACGAGAAGGAAGAAGTCGTACTGCGCCACGACGGGCACATCGTGGCCCGCCTGAGCTCCGGCGCGGTCGAAACCGCACCGGACCCCATGATCCGGCCGCGCTGGCACGTCCACTTCCCCGTCGCCGATGTGACCGCCACTGCCGAGGCGGTACGCCGTAACGGAGGCATGGTTCTCGGACAGCGCGACACTCCCGATGGCCAGGCAGCGACCGTGTGCGACACCGAGGGCGCCCCCTTCACGGTCACCAGCCGCACATTCCCCGACTGAGCCACCACCGTGCCCACCGCGCCGACTCCTGGCGGGGGCCGTCGCGGCGAGGAAGCTGCGCGAGCATGGCCAGGGTGATGTGCCGTGCGCAGCCCGAGGTGCCTTCGTTGCCCGGTTGGTGACGCTCCCGCAGTTCGGTGTCAGGGATTCGTGCGCCCCGAACCTGCCCCGAAGCGTCGCGGTTGGGGCAGCATGCAGAGGGGACCGGTGCCCAGGGCCGCTTCCGGCTTCGGCCGGATCGTCGTCCCGGGCACGGGCCGGAGCTGCCAGCGCGTGCTGATGGCGGCGAGAGCCAGGGTCGCCTCGGCCAGGCCGAAGGCGTCGCCGATGCATTTGCGGCTGCCGGCGCCGAAAGGCACCATCGCGCCATGCGGCACTGATGCTGCCCGTTCAGGAAGCCAGCGATCGGGGTCGAAGCAACCGGGATCGGGGAAGAGATCGGGATTGCGGCCGAGGACGTAGGGGCTGTACAGGACGATCGCGCCCGGCTTCAGCTGCTCCCCAGCGAGTTCAGTCTGGACGGTGACTATCCGGCTGAGCAGCCAGGCCGGCGGATAGAGGCGAAGGGTTTCGGTGACGACGCGTCGGGCGTAGTCCAGGGCGGGCAGGTCGGCAAAGGCCGGCAGTCGTCCAGCGAGGATGCGGTCGGCTTCGTCGTGCAACTGCTTCTCGATCTCGGGGTGTCGGCTCAGCAGGTGGAGGGCCCATGCCAGGACGCTCGCGGTGGTCTCGGTGCCGGCGATCAGCAGGGTCATGACCTGGTCGCGGATGTCGTCATCGGTGAAGCCCTCACCGCTCTCCTCGTCCCGGGCGCCGACCAGGATCGACAGCAGGTCTCCGTTGTCCGCCCCCGAGCGCCGGCAGCCCTGGATCGTCTCGTCGATGACTGCACGCAGCCTCTTGCGTGCCTGCTTGAAGCGCCTGTTCTCCGGGGTGGGAAGTCTCTCCAGGAGACCGACCGGCGAGGTCATCCGCCGGTAGATGCCCCGGAGGATGACGGGGAGACAATGCTGTACGTCGGCAACGGCACGACCTGCGATCGTGGTGGAGAACAACGTTCGCGTGGTGACCCGGACCGTCAGCGCATGCAGCGTGGCGCCGAGGTCGATGGCACGGCCTTCCTCCCATGAGCCGAGCATGGACTCGATCTCTTCGCACATCACTGCGGCGTACGGCGCCGTGCGGCTGGAGTGAAAGGCAGGCTGCACCAGTCGGCGCTGCAACCGGTGCTCCGCCCAGGCCGAGGTGAACAGGCCGTTGCCCACGAGGGGTCGGACCTTGTCGAACAGCGGGCCGCCCTTGTCGTAGGTGCGCGGGTTCAGCAGCACCTGCCGTACGAGCTCGGGGCGGCAGGCCATGTAGGCGCGCTGGGGGCCGAGACGGATCTCGACCAGGTCACCGTGCGCGGGCAGGGCAGCCAGGAACTCCAGCGGACGGCGCCGCAGAGGGATCGCATGGCCGAGAACGGGGAGCCGGCCGGGAGCCTTGCCTTTCGTCGGCGGCACAGCCATACCGGTCGTCGACAGCCGTGTGCTCGGCCGTATGCGTGCAGTCTCTGCCACTCTTCAGCTCCTCGTCAGGGACGGTGTCGCTGCCCGCGACCCGCTGCTCTCAACATTGGTATGGGTATCGGTGCTGGGCCGTGCCCGGAATCGGGTCACGGGTGCGGTGAGGCTGATCCAGCCCGAGGTGGAGCCGTCCCAGACATAGCCGTCGCCGAAGTAACGAGGCGTGAGGTACTCGAACTCCGCACTGCCACCGATCAGGTGGTCCAGGCCGTTCAGATAGGCACGGATGTCCGCGCGCGTTCCGTGTGGACCGTTCAACATCCGGTCCCGAGCCACGATGTAGGCCCTCTCGTGATGATCGACCAGCTCATGAAGCCGGTCGACGCACTGCTGCAGACCCAGTCCCCCACGCTCGATCAGCACGCGAACCACCGTCATCTTGTCGCCCTGAGCGTGCTCCTTGCGCCACGAGAGCAGGTCGTTGACGATGATCATCTGCCGCATACAGTGCGTGTGCACGTCCGCGAGCAGCCGATCGAGTCCGGTCATGTCGACGCCCGCCGCGTATTCGGTCATCAACCGGATGAAGTCGCAGCCGAAACTGTCCGGGCGCACGGTCATACAGGTCTCGTAGTCCGGCACCCGCTCCGTCAGCTTGAACCGGATCTCGGTGACGCATCCACGCAGAAACGCTTCGAGAGCACCGGCGAACCGTCGTTTCTGACCGGGAGAGAGCCCAGGGCTGATACGACGCCACAGCTCCTTGCCCGCTACGCCGTAGGGAAAGTCCTCTCTCCCGCCGCCGTCACCGTGGAAGTCGTCCATGATCTCGGCGAACACATCGCGGGCACTGGCCTCATCGGCTCCCAGCGCCGAACGGTCCGAGACGAAGCTGTCGATGACGGTGACGTACTGGTACCAGTCCGCGACATCGAGCGCCCGCTGCTCATCCGCGTACGGCACGGTCAGAGGCCCGTACAGTCCGTTGCGCTGGCGTAGGTAGCGCAGCAGGTCTTCCTCGCTCGCGAAGCAGTCGCCGAGCCGGCTGCGCACCCAGCCGTTCGACCGGAACTCGATCTGCGCTGCCTTGGGGTGGTAGGCCACCGGCAGCAGGCGAGGCAGCTCGGGCAGGAAGAATTCGGTCATGACGTCCTCACGGAAGCGGAAGCGCAAGCGGCGTGGGCGAGTTGACGCAGGTTTCGACGGCCGCCTCCGCGAAGGAGGCGTGGCCGAGGGCTTTCACGTCCAGCTCGACATCGGTGAGAGCCACCATGGTGTGGTCCTTCGCACCTGCCACAGCAGCGCGCATGGCCCCCCTCCGAGGGAGCGAGACGAGGAAGCAACAGCGAGCAAGTCAGGGCGGGGATCAGTCGCTCCCCCGTCCGTTCGCCCTGGATGCTTCACCTCTCGACGCATAGGGAAACCGACGATGCTGCCCCTGGCGCACCATGCCCCCACGATGTGGTGCACGGCATGGCGCGCGCGGGCTACCGTGCGCCGTTGACTACGCGGATGGTGCTCCGCTAAGCGGCTCGTGCCGCACCACATCCAAGCGGCGAGGCCTCAGCCCCGCCGCGACCAGCTCGTCGCGCGCCCGTGCCGCAAAATCCCCGGCCCCGCACTGACCGGCCAGATCCACACCACGGTGCAGAGGCTCGGCCGCTTGCGAGAGAAGTCCGGCACGGCGCAAAGCGGTGCCGAGCTCGACGAGAACGCCCGCGAGTTCGTACGACGACGGCGACAACTCCAGCGTAGTGACGGCACGCCGCAGCAGAGCAATTCCCTCGGGCCCGTCCGTCACCCGGGCGAGCACTGACAGAGCCTTCCCCACTGCCGTGGCCGTACCGAAGCGCTCGGCGCGGCGCAGTGCCTCCTGCGCCAGATCCAGCGCCCGCCCAGCATCCGTCGTCCGGGTAGCCAGCGCGAGTTGGGGCAGCCACGGGCACCAGGCCGGATTACGCATTCCGCGCCGGTCGAGGCGGCGGCCCACCGCGGCCAGCTCTTCAGCGGCCTCCTTGTCCATACCCCGGGCCAACAGCAGTTCGCCATGGACAGTCTCGGCGTCGGGAAGCGTCACGGCCGACGGGAACGGCTTGCCGAACCGGCGGGCGACCGCCAGCTCCTGGGCAGCCGCGGTCTCTCCGCGGGCCATCAGGATTTCGATCAAGGTGGCCATCGCGTACCACTGCGCATGAATGCCCGCGGGCCCCAGGCGGTCCGCGAGTTTCAGCCCGGCGCGTACAAGGTCCTCGGCGTCGGTGAGCTGACCTTTCCAGAACCGGATGTAACCGAGCAGGCTGTAACCGAGCGAGAGATGCACCCCGCGCCAGCCCTGCTGTTCGTACTCCGCGATGGCTCCCGCGTACAAATGCTCCGCCCGGTCCGGGCGGTCGCAGTACAGGAAGGTGAGGGCCACCAGCGACGGGACTTCGAAGCCCCATCGCTCGTCCGTCCAGCTCATCCCGCCGGAACCCAGCGCCCGCTCCGCGAACTCCACCGCGGTTGCCGCCGGTTCGCCGCGCACCATGGCATCCCATGCGCGCAACCCGTAGAGGTAGCGCTCGGTCTGGCTCTCGCCGGACAGCCGCTGCGTGAGGTGGCTGAGCCGACGGGACAGAGCCGGGGCTTCCCGGTCGTCGGAGGTGAACGCGGACATCCTGAAGTGCTCCATGAGCATGCGAAGTCGTTCTCGCGAGTCCGTGGCCGTACGGAATTCCTCCATCGCCAGGTCCGCCGCCTCCGTGAGCCGGTCGCAATGCGACAGCGCCCGCCCGAGACGGATCACGATGCTCTGCCGCAGTGCCGGCTGCAGATCCGGCTCCTCCAGCGCAGCCCGCAAATGGTTGACCGTCACCGCCGGATCGTGCAGGAGTGCCGGGGAACCGAGTTCGTGCAGCACCGTGGCCCGCAGTCCCGCGGGCGGAGGCTCGCGCAGGGCGCGGCTCAGGCAGCGCCGGGCAGCGTCGGGAGCACCCCGGCGCACATACTCCCGGGCCGCGTCGCGTAGCTGCTCCGCCACCCAGACATCCCCCTCCGGCTGTGTCTCCAGCAGATGTCGAGCCGCCGCAGCCGGACCCTTGCCCGCCTCCACGAGCTCCCAGGCGGCCTTGCCGTGCAGTGCCACCCGCATCGCGGGCGGGATGGCCCGATAGACCGCCGTCGCAATCAGCGGATGGACGAACTCCGGCTTCATGCCGTACGTCAGAATGCGCTCGGTCCGCAGCGTATCCGTCGCTTGCGCGGCCTCGGCCGGTCCCTGCGCCGCCAGCGCCGCAGCCATGCTGAAGGTCGCCTCCGAGCCAAGGACGGCCACAGCCCAGGCCAGCCGCACCGCGAGCGTGCCCAGCTGCTCCAGCCGGTCCACCAGGCCGCCGCCCCTGGTCTCGGCAGCAAGGTCCCGCAACGCGCAGGCGTTCTCCCTCCCGGGGACCAGCTGACCGTCCCGTACCTTCGCCGCCAGCTCGACCGTCTCGAAGGGATTGCCACCGGTGACCAGCCAGGCTTCACGACAGAAGTCGTCGTCGGCCTCGGTGCCCAGCGCCTCGCGCATCAGATGGGCGACCGCGGCCGGCGTCAACGGCGCCAGGTCGAGCGGACCCACCCGGTTCCGCTCGACCATGTCGCTGAACGTCGTGGCTTCATCGGGCATTTCCTCCGCGCGGTACGCGACGACCAGAAGTACGGGCAGTTCCTCGACCCGTACGGCAAAGGAGGTCAGCCAGGCCAGGGACTCCGCGTCCGCCCAGTGCGCATCGTCGACGACCAGGACCAATGGGCCGCGCCGTACCGACACATGCGTGACCACCCAGTCCAGACCGTCCCGCACACCTTGCGGATCCGGCACCACGCCCTCCACGGCGGGACTCAAGCCGACACAAGGGCCTACGATGCCGTACCAGTCGCCCAGCAACTCCCGGCGCTCGCTCTCGGAGTACGAGGCCAGCAACGGCTGGAGCAACTGCCGCACCACATGGAAGGCCAGACTCCGCTCCTGCTCGCCGCCCTTCGCGAAGAGCCCTGTGCACTCCCGCTCCGGCGCAAGGCGACGCGCCTCCTCCAAGAGGGTCGTCTTGCCCGCTCCGGCCGGTCCTGTGAAGGCCAGCAAGCCACCACGCCGTGCTGAGGGGATCACCGCACCCGTCGTCGAACGGCCGCTCACGGCGTCCAACGCCGCCTTGACAATGACCAGTTCGGTATCTCGCTCAAGAGCTCGCGGCACGATCCGCATGTCCCGCTCGCGCTGCTCCTCGTCCGGTGCTGGACCTACGGCTCGCTGCGTGTCCGACCAATCCGTGGCCACCCGTTCCCCTCCTGGCACGACGAGCATGCACGTCGGCGACCCTGCCCTTGACGTAGCGTATCCCCCAAATCACCGTCAGCGAGAGGGCGGCGGCGCAGATACATCCTCATGAGTGGACACGCCATGACGATGTCCCGCTCCTCCGGCGCGTTGACACCCCGTGGATGCGGCGGTGTGGGGGTCAGCCGGGCCAGGTTCCGGTCAGGCGATGCACTGCGCCGGCGCCGCCGCGGTCGACCGCCGCCTTGACCGCGGCGAAGATCGCACCCTGCAGGCCGGCGGCGATCAGAACTTCCCGCCAGCTGCGATCTCTGTCAGTGGCGTCGGGAGCATCCTCGTCGTGGCCGGTGGCCTTCCACACCTGCTTGAAGACCGCGCCGGCGAGAGCACCGCTCGTGGCACCCAGCACCAGACCGACCGGCTTGTAGGCAATCTTGGACGCTTTCATCAGCTCTTCCTCCTGCGGCGGGCGAGGACGACGACGGCCAGGGCGGCTGCACCGGCGATGAGCAGCAGGTTGCGGTTGCCGCGCGCGACCTGCGCCGTCCGGCCGACCTTGTCGCGCACCGGCTCCGGGGTGTTGTCCTGGATCTTCTCTCCGAAGGCGTGGGCAGTCTCGGCCAGTTGCTGCTTGGCGTACGCGGCCTTGTCGCGTACCGCCTCCGGAGTCTTGTCCTGCGCAACGTGGAGGGCGTGGGCTGTCTTGTCCTGCACCTGACTCTTGACCCTCGCCGCCTTCTGCTGTGCCTGGGCCTTGATGTCGGCCTTGGCGGCCAGCGCCTCGACTGTCCGACCGAGTTCCTCGCGGGTTCCCTGCGCCTGCTCGCGCAGTGCTTCAGGGGTGGGTGTGGAGTCGTTGTTCCGGGACTTGTCCGTCATCGGTGTGCCCTCTCCTTGATCTCGGCGACGTCGTCCTTGACGCCCTCGATGGCTTGCTCGGGACTGGGCGGGGCGGCCAGGCTGATCTGCTTCTTGCCCACGGCGGCGAGCACGGTGGCCACCGCGAGGAGGACGGCGGTCACGGCCAGTGCCGAGATCCACAGCGGCCAGATCAGGTCCAGAGCCACGATCGCGGTGGCCGCAAGGGCCTGCAGGGCGATGAAACCGATCACGCCGGCTCCGCCGTACAGGCCGCCACCCCTCCCGAACCGTTTGCCCTTTTGCTGCATCTCCGCCTGCGCCAGTCGCAACTCCTGCCTCAGCAGCCGGGAGATCTGCTCCGATGCCTGCTTGACCAGGTCGCTCACCGATTCCTCGGAGTCCTGGCGCGGCGAGTGGTCCAGTGACCTGTTCATCGTCGTGACCTTCCGTTCGGTTCGTGCGCGGCTTGATCTCCACGGCGAGTACCCGAGCCCGGTCGGCCCATTCGGCCGACCACCGCCTCCACTGAGGGAGTCGCAGCGGTGTGCGGAGCAACGGCCGGGATGCGCGGTGAATGAGCTCGGGTCAGCGGTCGCCCATCTCCTTGCGTTCCTCATCGGTCCACGTGCGGGTGTCCCGCGGCTCCACGTAGGGCTCTTCCTCCTTGGGGTGGCCGCCGATGATCGCGCGTTCGCGGACCATCTCCGCGTCGAATTCCAGGCCGAGCAGGATCGCCAGATTCGTGATCCACAACCAGACCAGGAAAATGATCACTCCGGCCAGGGTCCCGTAGGTCTTGTTGTAGGAGGCGAAGTTCCCGACGTACAGCGCAAAGCCCGCCGAGGCGATCATCCAGATCACCAGAGCCAGGAAGCTCCCCGGAGTGATCCACTTGAATCCGCGACCCTTGGCATTCGGTGACGCCCAGTACAGGATCGCGATCATGATGGTGACCAGCACCACCAGGACCGGCCACTTGGCAATCGACCACACCGTCAGCGCCGTGCCCCCGATCCCCAGCGCCGTACCGACCTCCCGGGCCAGACCGCCGGTGAACACCACGATCAACGCGCTGACGCAGGCAAGGGTCATCAGCACCAGGGTGACGCCCAGCCGGACCGGAAGCACCTTCCACACCGGGCGGCCCTCAGGCACGTCATAGACGGCATTGGAACTGCGAATGAACGCCGCCACGTACCCCGACGCCGACCACAGCGCGACCAGCAGACCGACAATCGCCACCACCGAACCGGTGCCGCCGTTGCCCTGGAGCTGTTCGATCGCATTCGAGACGACATCCCGCGCCGGGCCGGGGGTCATCTTCTTGATGTTGTCCAGAACCCTTTTGGTCGCCGACTCACCGGCGATGCCAAGCAGCGAGACGAGGACCAGCAGCGCGGGGAAGAGCGCCAGCACCCCGTAGTAGGTCAGCGCCGCTGCACGGTCAGCCAGCTCATCGTCCTTGAACTCCGCCACTGTCCGCTTCAGCACCGCCCGCCACGACTTTTTCTGCATCTCTGTCGGATCATCCGGAGCGTCACGCTCCACCTGCGGATCCGGCCCGGGCCGGCCGCCGTCCGGCTCCGAATCCGCCCCACGAGCCGCACGCCGGTGCTCGCCATCCTGCCGACGTTGCTGATCCCGCTTGGGCTGCCACATTGGTGCCATACCGTGCGGGTGACCGCAAATCACTGTCCTGAAACCGGCGCCTGGTGCCTTATCCCTGGTGCCTGGGCGCGTGGCCTCCGGGGGGCGCCCGTAGGTGCTGACAGCGTCGCTTCGCCTGGAGAAGGTCCGGCTGATCCACCGGAAACGCCCTTGCCGAAGCGGGACCGCGTCAAGCGCGAATTCAGCTGCGCGGAAGAAGGCTACCGAGTGGTCCGAGGTCGAGGTTGAGGTCTTCGGGACGCAGCCCGTGCTGGTCGCAGAGTTCGGTCATGCGTTGCTCGAGCAGCATGAGTGTTGTACCGATCTCGTCGACCTGATCGTCAGTGAGATCGCCCAGTTCAACACGGCGAATCGCCTGACGTTCCATCAGCTGTCTGAGGAGCTCCACCACGGTCAGAACAAGCGCGACGAGGTCATGTCCCATCTGGTCCCGGTCCAGGTCGAGTCGACTGGCCGTCATAGGGGGCCTCCATCCGCCCAGGGTGCGGGAACTCGCTCGTTGACGGACGACAGCAGTGCGTGCAGGGACAGCCGCACCAGTGGAACATCGGCGATCGCGATGACCAAATCACCGCTGATGACCACGCCAGTGGCCAGAAGACGGTCCAGCAGGTCGACGAGCGGAACTCCGATGGGGCCCGACAGGGGCTCCGGAGAATCCCAGGGCACCACCTCGTGCGTCATGGCTTACACCTCGCCGACGAAGGAGTACGGCACCCAGGGCCCTGAAACTTCGATCTGCGCCCCGGTCCGCTGCCGCAGCGACTGGGCCAAGCGGCCGAGTTCATGAACCCGGTGCTCGGCCACCAGGTAGGTGGCGTTGAGGATCTGAATACGCCGATTACCCGCCAGCTCTTGGCCGTGTGACCGTAGCCGGCGGAACGCGGTTGCAAGGGTCCGGAGTTCGGCATCCACCTCGTCCGCGATGCGCAACGTCTCTTCTTGGTGGCGTTCGCGCCGTTGCTGAATACCTCGCTTGCGATCCAGGTAGGCAAGTCCGGCACCGGGGGCCGGGGGGGCGGACACAGCAGGTGGGGTGGTGGGGCGCGCGATGTCCGTCGGGGTGCTGGGGGCGTACACCTTCACTCCCCATTCGTCGTGATTCTCGATGCGTTTCAGAACAGCGTGGAAACGGTCCGCTTCGCTCGCCAGAGCTTTCCGTGCGCTCGCGTCGCTGAGATACAGAGTGGCCAGCGGAAGGGGAATCGTAGGGCCGCCGACGGAAACGGCGGAAACCACTTCATGGTGAGCGCGTGCACATCGCTCGAGCTCATCGCGGTCCGAGAGGCGTTCCTGCCAAGCCTCGTCGATGAAGTCAGCGGCGGGCACGTGCTGGACGACAGCGGTGAGCGTCCCGAACGGCAGACTTCGCACGGGCGCTTCGCCCGAGAGGCCGGGCAGCCGCGTCACCGTGGCCGGCTCCAGGCTCCGGCAGACAGCGAAGGCGTAGGTGGCGACGGCGGAGTCGGGGGCCTGCTCCTTCATGTGCCTCGCTTCTCCTTGGTCCGTTGCAGGGACGAGGTGTCGTCGTACCCCTTCGATTCCAGCGCCTCCAGGCGATCACGCAGCTGGCGATTCTCGTCCTGCAAGGCGCTGCGGGACGCGCGGGAGCTCAGTGCCGGGTCCGTCTCCCACCAGTCGATGCCGGCCTTCTTCGCCGTGTCCACGGATGCCACGAACAGACGGAGCCGGATGGTCAAGAGCTCGATGTCGAGAAGGTCGATCTTGATGTCACCGGCGATGACGATCCCCTTGTCGAGGACGCGCTCAAGAATGTCGGCGAGGTTGGTGGTCTGGGGCCCGGCGACAGGTTGGGAGCCTTGTCTGAAGTCAACGTCGGTCACGTGGCCGCCTCATTCGTCTCTCCTCGTCGTCAGGTTCCTCTTCCTCTTCCTCCTCCCACTCACCGTCCTCGTCTCCCTCGCCTTCCTCGTCTCCCTCGTCTCCCTCGCCTTCCTCGTCTCCCTCGTCTCCCTCGTCTTCCTCGTAGCCGTCGTCCTCCTCCGTGTCCTCGGCCTCTTCATCAGCTGCTTCTTCCGCCTCCATGGCCTCTTCATGGGACACGACAACCTCGCCGTCACGGATTTCGCCGCGCCAGCCTTCGGGCTCCTCGTCGGTGAGGGTGACGTACCGCTGGAAGTGTTTGAAGTCCAGTCGCAATCGGCGACCCTGCGCGCGCCACAGGTTGCCGGTCTTCTCGAAGAACCCGGATGGGTAGTACTCCACGACCAGGACGATGCGGGTCAGAGTCGGCCCCAGCTCATGAAAACTGACGGCGCCGCGGGTGGTGCCCTTGGCACCCTCGGACGTCCAGACAATGCGGTCGTCGGGAATCTGCTCTTGTACGGTCGCTTTGAAGCTCCGCGAGGAAGGCCCGACCTTGACCTTCCAGTCACTGGACATCTCGTCCTCCATCGAGACGTCCTGGACCCCCTTGGTGAAACTGCCGAACTGGTCGTACTGCGTCCAGTGGTCGTAGGCCGTGCGTAGGGGCACTCCCACATCAAGGACTTCGATGATGTTCATGGACTTGCCGCTGCCGCCCTTGCGCTTCCCTTTGCCTCCACCAAGAACTTCTTTGGCTTTGTCCACGACGTTGTCCTTGACGCCTTTTGCCTTCTGGGTGACAAAGGCTTTCAGCGGTGACTCTCCCTGCAGGATGGAGCCGACCGCAGGCATGAGGGATCCGCCGTTCTCGGCGACATCGGTGAGCCGATCTGTAACATCGGTGAGCTTGTCGCCTGCCTTCTCAGCAAGTTGCCCCATCTGTGCGCTGAGGAAGTTCGACAGCTCTTCGCGGAGACGGTCAATACCCGACTCTTCTGCCTCGGGCTCGTCTCTTTTCGTCTTGGCCATGGTTGGCTACCTCCGGCGATCGGCGCGGTTGGTTGTCTTCTTGGCGGCGCGCCGCGACGACGTCGTCTTCTTCGCCGCGCTCTTCTTGGCCGTAGCCGTCTTCTTCGCCGCGGCCTTCTTGGCCGGAGCCGTCTTCTTCGCCGCGCTCTTCTTGGCCGTAGCCGTCTTCTTCGCCGCGGCCTTCTTGGCCGGAGCCGCCTTCTTCGCCGCGCTCTTCTTGGCCGTAGCCGTCTTCTTCGCCGCGGCCTTCTTGGCCGGAGCCGCCTTCTTCGCCGCGGCCTTCTTGGCCGTAGCCGTCTTCTTCGCCGCGGCCTTCTTGGCCGGAGCCGCCTTCTTCGCCGCGGCCTTCTTGGCCGGAGCCGCCTTCTTCGCCGCGGCCTTCTTGGCCGGAGCCGCCTTCCTACCTGCGGCCTTCTTGGCCGGAGCCGCCTTCCTACCTGCGGCCCTCGTGGAGCGGCCTCGGGGCGTCCGTGTCCGTGCGGATTGAGACCGCTTTGCTGCCGCTTCTCGAGAGCTGCGGCGCCGCCGCGGACTTACCTCCTCCGGCTCTTCCTCTTCTTCTTCCTCCTCTTCTGGCTCCTCCTCTTCTTCCTCCTCCGGCTCCTCCTCTTCCTCTTCCGGCTCCTCCTCTTCTTCCTCCTCCGGCTCCTCCTCTTCCTCTTCCTCCTCTTCCGGCTCCTCCTCTTCTTCCTCCTCCGGCTCCTCCTCTTCGTCCTCGTACTCTTCCGGTTCGGCCTCCTCTTCGTACTCCTCCTCTTCCTCTTCCTCTTCCGGCTCGGCCTCTTCCTCGTCCTCGTACTCCTCCTCGTCCTCACCCTCGCCGAGGCGGGCTGTACGATCACTGATCGCGTCGGCCAACGAACTCATCCCTCGGTTCGCTGTAGCTGTCAACGCCTTGCGGCCGGCCTCGAGGACCTCCCCCTTCAATTGCCCCTGCAGCTCGGCGAATTGTGGGATCTCACCCAGCCTGCGCATCCCTTCAGCGACGAGCTGACGCGGTTCGAGCCCGAATCGCCTGCCCGCGACATACGTTGCCACGGTGAGGGCCAGTCGGCCTTTCTTGGTGCGGCCCAGCACGTAGCCGCCCACGATAGACACGGCGAGGGCCAACTTGGTTTGCTCGTCCATGGGTTAGTCACCTTCGTTCATTCCGCGCGCAGGTCGCTTCATGGAGTCGGTCGAGCAGCCGCTCCTCTTCCCGCTCGAACTCCTCTTGACTGATGTTTCCGTCTTCGAGCTCCTGATTCAGCGCGACCAGTTGGGCGCGCAGTACGGCGGGGTCATGCAGCTGGCGGTCGGCAGCTTCATTGACTTTCTCCGCTACCCAGATCACTCCGCGGACCGGTGCGAGAGGGAATGTGAGCAGTCCCGTGAAGAGTCCCATGTCATGCTCCAGTCGGCGTGGGAGTGCCCTCTGCGGCGACGAAGCTGTAGCACGGCAGAGGCCCCGCAATGCGAAGCTCGACGCGTTCACGGTGGGCATCGGCAAACCGCTGCGCCGTCGTTCGGAAGACGTCGCTGTCGCTCCGGTTGACGAGGAAGGACACGTTGAGAGCGCACCCCTGAACTTCCGGTCCCGCTGCCACCGCGCGGGCCACGGGCGTGAGCTCGCGCACCGCCCGCTGACCGGCTTCGGCCGCCCTGCGGGACAGCGCCCCGGCCACGGCTTCACCCAGCCGGAGAGTGGCGTCGTAGCTGGGATGGCGACGTACATCCTCGCGGAGCCGCCGGATGTTCTTGTCCTCGGCGACGAGGGCGGCCAAGCCGTTCTGGGCCGGAAGGGCCTTGATATTCATCTCGACCCCGCCGTCCAGGTGCTCCAACGCCGCGATGTGGTGCGTCTCGGCGGCCGCCAGTTGCTTGCGCACGGCCTCCTCGTCCGGTGCAACCATTCCGAAGCGCATGGGCAGCACTGGTCCGCCGTCAGCCAGACGCATCAGAAGATCCTGGTGTGCGAGCAGATCGCGACGGCGTGCACGCAGCTGCGGGGGCGCATCGCTGACGACGGCGGTGACCGGCCCCTGCCGGACCACTCTCAAGGACGCAGGCGGGCTGCCCACGCCGGAAGCGTCCGTCGGCAGCGGTTTTCCGGTCCGGATGATCGCGTAGACGTACACACCATTGTTCGTCACCGGTCATGCCTCCACACGTCGGCGTCGACGGGCCCCGCTGCCGGCAGGCGCGCGTCGACGCGGCCGCTCCTGCTGCTCCTCGTCGGCCTCATCGGACTCTTCGGAGTCATCGTCGTCACCGCGTCCGACCGCCTTGCGCACCGTGTCACCCACGGTTTCCGCGGCCTTCCTCACCTTGCGCTTGCCGACGGACTTGGCCGCACCGCCGCCGATCAGCTCCGGGACGGTGGTGCTGCCCGAGTCGCGCTCCAGGTCCAGTCGGTTGCACGCTTCGGCGAACCGCAGATAGGTGTCGACGCTGGCGACCACGATGCGGGCGTCTATCTTGAGGATCTCGATGCCCACCAGTGAGACCCGGATGAACACGTCGATGACCATGCCCCGGTCCAGGATGAGTTCCAGCACGTCGTACAACGTGCCGGCGCGCGGCGGGCACGCAACCTCGTCGGAGTACACGGTCGTGGGCATGGGTGCGTCCTCTCAGCTGGTCGGGCAGCGCAGATCACTCGTCGGCGGAGCCCCTTCGATAGCGGCGGACCCTGCGGTACTCCAAGAGCTCACCGCCCTGATCGAGTTGCACCTCGTACGAGGCGAGCAAACTCGTTGTGTCCGGAATTCGAGCCACCTCAAGGACGTCAACGACGACGCACCATCCGTCGTCCGTGTGTCGTACTGCCGACACGCCCTCTACGGGATGGCTGATCAGCCCCTCCAGCCGCTGGCAGGCATCGCGGCCAGCCTGCTCCGGCCCCCGGGTGGAGGAGGCTCGGCGGCCCGACGTCTTTGCCGAGGGCCGCTCCCGCGTGCGCCGCTGTTCTGCCATAGCAACAAGTCTCATCGCTAACAGGAACGGCGCATCTTGTGCTGAGCCGTCGGCGTGGCCGCTGCGCCCCCGTGCGTAGCACCGGGGGCCTGCCACGCGGCTGCAGGGTGATGCGCGGGTCGCGTAGCGCGCGGCTGTCGGATCCGGGAGCGGTTGCCGCCTCGACAGCCGAGGAGCAGAGTGATTTGGAGATCTTTAGGCGAATCGGGAGGTCACCGTGATCGCTCTGGGCGTCATTCTGCTCGTCATCGGGTTCGTGACCGGTATCAGCATCCTTTGGACCATCGGGATCATCCTGGTCGTGATCGGGGCAATCTTCTGGATCTTGGGGTCGGTCGGGCACGCGGTCGGCGGGCGGCGACACTACTGGTAGAAGACCGCGCCTACGGGGGCGCTCGCGTAGTTCCGGTAACCGAGAGCATCTGACAGCGAATACGGCCCGGTTGCCACATTCGCCACCAGGGTTACCCAGAGACCAGCCTGATTGCGGCGCGCTGCTCCCCGGAGCGGCGATGTCACCGGTTTGCTCACACCGGTGACGATGGTCGACGTGTCATTCTCCGGGCCACCCGGTGCGCCGGCCGGCGTCGGCCCCTACCTGCTCGGTCCGAGCTCTCGTCGCAGCGATCAACACGGCTACGCCCCCCGCAGAGCGTCCCGTCGACGCGGACACCGGCATCCCGGACGTGAATACGCAAGGAGGGAAGAACGTCGTGGACGAACGATCGCACCTGCTCGGCATCTACCTCAACGACCATCTTGCGGGCTCTTTCGCCGGCACCGATCTGGCCCGTCGCATGGCGAAGACTCACGAGGATCCGACAGTCTCCACGGCCTTGGGGCCCATTGCGGCAGAGATTGGCCAGGACCGTGCGTCTCTGCTGGAGATCATGAGCAGGCTCGACCTCCCGGTCCGCCGTCACAAGGTCGTTGCGGGCTGGCTGGCCGAAAAGGCCGCCCGCCTCAAGACCAACGGCCGCCTTGTGCGTCGTTCGCCGCTCAGCTCCCTGCTGGAACTGGAGATGCTGCGACTGGGCGTGGAGGGCAAGGCGGCGGCATGGAAGACGCTGCGGCGGGTGGCTGACAGCGAGCCGCGGTTGGAGTCGCAGATGCTGGACACCCTCCTTGAGCGTGCGGGGCGTCAGCTGCGGACGCTCGAGGAACTGCGCCTCCAGCAGGCGGGAACCACATTCCGACACGCATGATGTGCCCTCTTGGCGCTGCCTCAGCCGAGCATGGCGGTGTCCGGCCTCCCCGCCGAGCCCGCCGCGCCGTCTCGGCCCGCGTGCACGGGCAGGTGGTAGACGGCGAAGGCGCGTCCGATCACCGGCTGGGCGACATTGCGCACGCGCACCCCGCCGCTGGTCATCCCATGCTCGCTGCCCAGGTGCGCATGGCCGTGAACAGCAAGGTCGGCTCCGGCTTCGTCCACGGCCTCGGCCAGCAGGTAGCTGCCCAGGAAGGGAAAGATCTCCGGCGGCTCCCCAGCAAGGGTGTCCGGGACGGGTGCGAAATGCGTCAGCGCGATCCGTACGGCGCAGTCGCGCCCCTTGAGCTCCTCCAGCGACCGTCGAAGGCCATCAGCGCAAAGCCTGCTGCGACGCATGAACGCCTTCATCTCGAGCTCACCGAACTCGCCGCCGCTGCGTCCGGCGAACCCGCCGCCGAAACCCTTCGTACCGGCGACCCCCACCCGCACGCCGCCGACGTCCAGCACGGCGCACTCGCTCTCCAGAACGGTCACGCCGGCCCCACCGAGCAGCACCGTCACCTCGGCCTGCTGGTCGTTGTTGTAGTCGTGGTTGCCGAGAACCGCCACCACCGGCACGTCCAGGCCGGCCACCTCCCCGGCGACCACCTCTGCCTCGTCGACCGTCCCGTGCCGGGTCAGATCACCGGCGAGCGGTAGTACGTCGGCGCACTCGCCCAGAGTGTCGAAGGCCGGCCGGAGCGTCCCCGCACCGTCGGGTCCCATATGGATGTCGCCGACTGCCGCTACTCGGATCACGAGAGCTCCTCAGGATGGTCGGGTGCGGTCGTGGACACCACCACCAAGTCCTCCCGCAATGAGAGCCCCTGGAGCACCTCTCGCGCGACACGCAGTATCTCGTCCCGGCACGCGGGGCTCGAGACTGTGCCGGACAGCAGGACGGTGTCGCCGCGCAACTCGATCCGTAGACCCATCTCCGCGGTCGGCCCGCTCGCCAGCCGGTCTTTCAGGTGTGCGATGCGGTACTCGGCGGTGTCGCCATGAGTCATGGCTTTGCTCCCCGCTGTTGGATGATCTCCAGACGCTCGAGGAGGTAGAGAAACGCCTCGGGCATCGGCGAATCCCGGTGCTCGCCGCGCACTCGGTCCCAGTCGATCTTCTCGCGCAGGCCCCGGGCGATGGGGAGTACGGCTCCGAAGTCACAGTGGTGCTCGGAGAAGGCGGCGAGCAGACTACTGACGAGGTCGGTGGGCGACAGAACAGGCATGCGCACCGAGTCCACCGGCAGGGTCTCGGCCCGGCCGAGCAGCTCTGGAGTCACCGGCTGTTGTGCCAGCTCGAAGATCAGGTCGATTTCCTCACCATGGCTGCGGGCCTTGATCAGCCAGTCCTCCGGCGGGGTCCGCACCTCCACCTCAGCGTTCTCCAGCGCCTCGGTCACCACGGCCGCGTCTTCGCGCAGAATGCAGAAGTCGGTGTCGTGCTGGAGGCTGACCGGCACGCCGTGAGCGTAGGCGGCCACGCTGCCGGCCAGAGCGAACGAGTGCCCGCCGCTCTTGAGTGTGGCGGCCACATGCTTGGTGGCTTCCAGGATCGCCTGAGTGCGATCCGGCGGGAGCGGCCAGGCACTGCCCCGCACCTCTGCGCTCTGTTGCCGCACGCGTCCGCCCTCCACAGCGCTGCCTCCGGCCGGCCGCTGGTCAGCCGGGTTACCCCGGCCACCGGGCTGAGGCCTACGAGTAGATCCTCACCAAATGCGCCGTACTCGCCCACCGACCGTCGCGGCCCCGTGTCGGCTCGCGTGCCAAAGCCTGCCCGTGGGGCCAGAGTGGAAGAGATGGCCGAGGACCGGTTCCTGGTGCGGCGCAAGGGAACGGTCCCCGCGGCCGGCTCCGGCGGGCGACGTAACGCAGTATCTGGAGCGCTGCGACCCCTGCGCCCCTGCCCGAATCGACGGCATCACGTAGTTGCTTCCCCAGCGGGTAGCAGGTACTGGACGAAGTACAGACGGAAGGAAGTCCGATGAGCGACGCTGGAGGCAGGCACAGGGGTGTGGGGCCGGCAGATCTCGACGACCAGCAGCTACTGCGGGAGCTGGAGACCATTCACCGCACGCGGCACGACACGTTGCTGCACGGCTCACAGAACGCGCTGGTAGCGCACAGCATCCGCATGACGGAACTGGAAGCCGAGTACCTGAAGCGCCATTCCGACCACCCCGTGGCGCCCGGCAGGACACGGGAAGGCGCCCGCGCGAGGACCGAGTGAGTGGCGCCGTACGTCGCGCCCTCGGCGAACTCGGCCACTGGAAGTCCGTTCACGCACGACGCCGTTGGCCAAAGGGCAGAAAGGGAAGTCGGCAATCATGGCTGCGGAACGCCCAACGACCGACGAGTCGTACTGGATGGTCACCACCCCCGGTACCGGCTACCCACCCGCCGGCACAGATTTGACCGCCGAGGTCGCCGTCATCGGCGGGGGCATCGCCGGCCTGTGCACCGCATGGGAACTGGTCCGGGCAGGCCTGGACGTCGTCGTCCTGGAGGCGGACCGGATCGCCGCCGGAGTGACCGGGTACACCACAGCCAAACTGACGTCCCTGCACGGTCTGGCCTACGCGCGGCTGGAGGCAAAGCACGGCGCGGACAACGCCGGGTTGTATGCGCTCTCGCAGCAGGACGCGGTCGAGCGGACAGCGACTCTCTGTGCCCAGCTGGGCATCGATGCCGACCTGGAGCGCGCCCCTGCCTACACATACGCAGAGGATTCGAAACGCGCGGGCGAGATCAGGGACGAGGCGGAGGCCGCCCGCAGGGCGGGACTCGACGCTTCCTTCGTGACCGAGACGGAACTGCCCTTCCCGGTCTCCGGCGCGGTGCGCGTCGAGGGCCAGCTGCAGTTCCATCCGCGGAAGTTTCTGCTCGCCCTGGCCGAGAAGTTCGTCGCCGCGGGCGGCCGCATTCACGAACGCAGCCGTGTCACCGCACTCCACGACGGCAGCCGCTGCCGACTGTCGACGGAGGGCGGAGTGACGGTCCAGGCGCGCGATGCCGTCATCGCGACGCATTACCCGGTATTCGACCGCACCCTCCTCTTCACCCGGCTCAAGCCCCGTCGGGAACTGGTGATCGCCGCGCCGGTACCGTCCGATGCCGCGCCCACGGGCATGTACATGAGTCCCGAGGACAGGGTCCGTTCGGTGCGCAGCGCGCCCTACGACGAAGGACGCCGGCTGCTCATCGTCACCGGTGAATCGTTCGAGCCGGGGGCCGGAGACGTACGGCAACGGTTCGCGCGCCTCGACTCCTGGGCGCGCGAGCGGATGCCCGGCTTCGCAGAGGCCGACAACGCCTACCGCTGGGCGGCGCAGGACAACGACTCGAGCGATCACCTGCCGTACGTCGGACACGCCCACCCGGGCACCCAGCACGTCTATGTGGCCACCGGCTTCGGCGGCTGGGGCATGAGCAACGGGGTGATGGCCGGCCGCCTGCTCGCGGCCCACATCGCAGGCGTGGGCCGACCTGCCTGGACCGACCTCTACGACCCGAGGAGGCTGCCTCGGGTGAGCGAGACGGCGGAGCTGGTGAAGTTCCAGGCTTCTGCCGCCCGGCACTTTGTCGGCGACCGCTTGCACACCAGCCACGTCGACTCGGTGAACGACATCCCGCCCGGCAGCGGAGCGGTCGTACGACTGGAGGGAAGACGCTGCGCCGTGTACCGCGACGAGTCGGGCCACGTCAGCGTGCTCTCCGCCCGCTGTACTCACCTCGGCTGCCTGGTGCGGTTCAACGATGCCGAGCGGGTCTGGGAATGCCCCTGCCACGGCTCCCGCTTCGCGACGGACGGTTCGGTCCTGCACGGACCCGCCACCCGGCCACTGGAATCTCGTGAGGCGCCCGGAACCGGGGGATGACGTAGAGCGCGGTGGCGCCATGGGCCAGCGCCGCGCCGCCCATGACTAGGTCCCGCCCCGCTCTCTGAGGCGGCGCCCCGGTACTGCGGCTCGGATAACCGATGGCGGGGATGCGAAACGCCCCCGGTGCTTATGACGGAAAGTAGCTGCCTGGCACTCATGAGGCACACCTCGTGCGGGCGCGGGACGAATCGCATTCGTTGGATTGCCCACCAAGTGGAAATAGCACGTCTCATCACGCTGGACACGGTCTCGGACACCCGCATCCTGGTCTGGTTCCGGTCTCCCAGCGGCCCGCCCGGAAGGCGGGTTCTGAAAGTTTGGGATATGCCGCGGCAATGTGGGCACTCGCGGTTGAGATGGACGGGTACTTATCGCCGCGCATCGACGGAAAGGACGTGAGTCCCGTGCGAGTGGCGTTTCTCATGGCTCCCGAGGGTGCGGAACAGGTCGAACTGACCGACCCCTGGCAAGCTGTCGTAGACGCCGGTGGTGAGCCGGAACTACTCTCGACAAAGTCCGGACGCGTGCAGGCTTTCCATCACCTCGACAAGGCCGACACCTTCCCCGTTGACCGGACGGTCGCGGAGAGCAATGCAGAGGACTATGCCGGGTTGGTGCTTCCCGGAGGCGTCGCCAATCCGGATGCACTGCGCATGAACAAATCGGCTGTCGCATTCGTCAGGCTGTTCTTTGACCTGGCCAAGCCGGTGGCGGCGATCTGTCACGCCCCCTGGACGCTGGTGGAGGCCGATGTGGTGCGCGGGAGGACGCTGACCTCTTGGCCCAGCCCGCAGACCGACATCCGCAACGCGGGCGGCACGTGGGTCGACGAGGAGGTCGAGGTCTGTCGTGCCGCCCCCGCCACCCTGATCACGAGCCGTAAACCCGCCGATCTGAAGGCTTTCTCTTCGACGTTCATCCCGGAGTTCGGCAAGTGAAGCGGCAGCACCCTGGAGAGAGCCGGATGGTTACCGTAAGCAACAGAATGACCAATAGGCACCCACATGCGCACTCTGGGTGATGGGCGCAAGATGGGCATGCCAGCCCACTCCCCACATGAAAGGGCAACCGTCATGAGCAAGGCAAAGGCGAAGGCAAAGCAGGCCAAGGGAAAGATGAAGGAAACCGTCGGCAAGGCCACTGACGACCTGAGCATGCAGGCGGAGGGCCGCGGCGAGCAGATCACGGGCAAGACCCAGGAAGTCGCCGAAAAGGCTGCCGACCGGGCGAAGAAGTCCGGACGGTAAGCCGGGATCGCTCAAGGGCTGGACCTGAGGCGGTACCCACCGCGTCAGGTCCAGCACTGCTTTTGGCGTCAACCCCGCCGTTCCGCCTCTTTCAGGGCTTGAGCGGATCGTGCCCGAGGGTCATGAGGCTGTGACGCGCCTGAACGTCCCCGGCATCACGTACCCGCTCCTGCTCCGTTTCGACGGCTTCCACGACTTGGTGCATGACCCGTACGTCGTCGTCAGTGAGGTCGGCACGCCGCTTCAACAGAATCGACAGCACATGCCGGCCCGCCTCGACGTCGGCGCCCGTCGGCAAGGTTTCCGCGCTCTCGGCCGCCTCGCGGGTTTTGAGCCATGCGCTCAGTTCCTGGGAGGTCATGTTCACCAATTGGTGAAACTCATCCCACAGAGCCTCGTTCTCGACTGCGTCCATTTCACCCATGCTCGGCTCCGTACATCGTGCCGTCTCTGCGGGCAGGCAGCCGCGCCGGCCATCGCCGGCGTCTTTACAGCCCTGCCGATGCCTCTCGGGTGACCAATCGGCAAGGACTCCAAACCTGCCGAACAGAAGCGAGCCCCGACGATCAGGAATTCCCGGTGGACAACTTCCAGCCGGGGAGCACGTCAACGGCGCTCGAGGGAGCCTCGGACAAATGCTGCCTGGCCGACGTGCTGCAGGTCGTCGGCGATAACGCTGATCAGACGGACGCCCAGAGTGACCGGCGGGGACCAGGACTCGTCCACGACTCTGTCGAGCGCTGCGTCGTCGAGCCCGCGCACGAATCGCATGGTCTGCTCGTGAACGGCGTCGTAATAGCCGAGCAGCAGCTCGGCGGACTGGACCTGTACCGCGGCGACCTGCTTGCTGGAGTGGCCGAACCCGGTCGCCCTCTTGGTGAAGGGCAGCTCGAAACGGTCCGCCCAGTCCTGGGAGAACCACACCTGCTCCCATGCGGCTGCATCAGCCACGTGATCGTCCTGGATGCGCGACAGATGCCATACGAGCCAGGCGATCGAATTCGCGTCGGCATCCAGCCGGACGTTGAGGTCATCCGGTGAAAGCCCGTCGACCGCCGCGTGTACTGCCTCCCGGACACGCTCGAACGCATCCGCCAGCAAATCCGAGCTGTTCATGCATCGATCCTTGATCCTGGGCCGTCCCGGCAAGTGGGTATGTCTCCGGAACCACCGTGGCTGTTCTTTCTCCGGACCCACCATGAACCCTCTGCCGCCCCGGCCAGGCGTTCGACACGAAGTAGCGCGGCAGACACAGGTGATCGCGCCCCAAAACGCGTATCAACACCTCGGGCACATGGCACATGGTCGACGACGAGCTGCACAGCCACTTCAACGAGCAGCTCAAGGTGATGGGCGCCTTCCTCGACGGACGTGTCACCCATGAGCTCATGGCCGGGTTCTGGCCAACCGCCGACTCAGACCCCTCAAGTACCCGGCCGGTGGCGGAGTTTGCCGGTATCTGGCGGGACATGCCCAAGATCGCGTATTCCCGGACCCTGGAGCGGGCCGACTGGAACACCACCATCGTGCGCGACGTCGTCGTCGAGGAGGTCATGGCGCTCAAGGCGCAGCCGGGCGGAGATCTCGGGCTTGGTGGTGCCGACCTCGCCGCGACCTTCATGCAGCACGATCTGATCGACGAGTACCGGCTCTACGTTCATCCGATCCTCATTGGACGGGGCAAGCCCCTGTTCCAGCCATCGAACGCCAAGATCAATCTTCGGCTCGCCGAGACCCGGACCTTCGGCAACGGAGTCGTCCTCCTCCGCTACCAGCGTGCTGAGGCTTCGTCGTCGGGATGACGCAGACTGCGCGATCACAGCGTGGTGACCGGCGCGTCCGGCGGCAGCCGGAAATGCGTGCGCGCGGCCGACTCCAGCGTGCTCGTACCGTCCCAGTCTTCGCGCCGCACCACCTCCGCGCCCCCTTGCGAGAACGAACGGCCGATCCACTCGTCATAGCCCGCACCGTCGGGCGGACTGTCCTGGCGTCGTACGTGGTAGCCGCCCTTCCCGTCCTTGGACAGCTCCACCAGCCACGGCGCGCGGACGCCTGTTCCCTCGACAAGGGTCCGGCCCCGCGCTGCCAGTTCGGAGCAGCGCGTGACCAGACCCACCTTCAAGGCCCCGCCATCCATCTCGCGGATCTCGACGACCTTCTCCGCACAGAACCACCGGGCCGTGGAGGCCAACGAGGAGTCGGCCAGTATGCCGCCCTCCTTCTCCAGTCCGGCGACCAGTGCGTCATGCACGACCGGCTGGACAGCCTTCCTCAGCGTGGGATCGACATCAGGCGCGGGTGCCGTGCAGCCCGCGACCACCACCGCAAGGACTCCATACGCACCCGCATACCACCACACCCGCGCACCGCTCATCGTCTCCCCCGCCCCCACGCTGCCGCGCCGTGAACTCTACGTGGAAGCACGATTGTTCAGGTCCTGATATCCACTGGCTCTTACACCTGCGACCCAGCTGCAACGGCACTACTAGGTCATGTCCGACCAGGCGTACGGCGGCCGGATAGGTCCGCTCCCCGATCCGGCGCCCACAGCCTCCAGGTCACGATCGGCCACCCTCATCAGCTGCCCGGCGATGTCTCTCATGGCCCGGCTCGCCGCCAGTTCATCGCCGATTGCGGGGACGTCCACGTCCTGGGGATTGCAGTGCGCCACCCCGTGGCCGGTGAGCGTCGCGGTGCCAGTGTCCAGCACCGCCTCGGCCTTCGTCGTGCCGTCCTCCTCGGTCAGGCATACACGGACCTTCCACTCAAGTGTCCGAGTCATGGCGCACCTCCTCGCCCGCGGCCGCTGTGCGCCGCCGCGACGCAGTCCTCCTTTCAGGATCCCCCCACCGGGGCCAGGTCGCGCGCCACCCGGAAAGGGGGACCCGCCAGGCAAGGCGGCTGGCCATCCGGGGGATCTCCTGTCCCCCGCACGACGCGTTGCGCTGGGCGGGGCGGGGGACCCGTTACGTTCCGGAGACGAAGGCACTGCGCGGGGTGACCAGGCACCCGGTGACCGCCGGGTCCGGGAGGTGAGCGGTGGGGCACACGAACGGGCAGGCCCCGGTGCGGGCGCGCGGCGAAGCATCGCCGCGACCCACGAGCCGTGGCGCCGCACGGCGGCTGCGGTGCCTCACCGTGCTTCCCCTACTGGCCGGACTGCTGACCTCCTGCGGCTCAGAAGAATCCGGCCCGGTCAGTCTGAACTGGTACAACTTTCCCGACGATTCAGGTGCCCTGGCCGGCGCAGCGAGCAACTGCACCCGCGCCTCGGGCGGGCGCTACCGCATCGCGTACAACAAGCTCCCGCGCGGCGCGGACGGCCAGCGTCAGCAGCTCGTCCGCCGGCTCGCCGCCCACGACGACACTCTGGACATCCTGGGCCTCGATGTCACCTGGGCTGCGGAGTTCGCCGAGGCCAACTGGATCCTGCCGTGGACGGGCGGCAATCGCCGGAGTGCCACCGCGGGCACCCTCGAGGTGCCGCTGCGAACGGCGACGTGGAAGGGCGAGCTGTACGCCGTCCCGTACAACACCAACACGCAGTTGCTGTGGTACCGAAGCGACCTCGTGCCCAAGCCCCCCAAGACCTGGGCCGAGATGCTGGGCATGGCACGCAACCTCGCCAAGGAAGGCAAGCCCCACTACGTCGAGATCCAGGGCGCCCAGTACGAGGGGTTGACGGTCTGGTTCAACACGCTCGTGGAGAGCGCGGGCGGCTCCATCCTCAACGCCACAGCCACTGCACCCTCGCTCGGCCCGCCCGCGGTCCAAGCGGCCACGATCATGCACAACTTGGCCACCTCACCCGCCGCAGACCCCTCCTTGTCCAATCAGATGGAGGATCAGAACCGCCTGGCCATGGAGTCGGGCAGCGCCGCCTTCGAGCTGAACTACCCGTTCGTCTATCCCTCGATGAAGGCGAACCAGCCCGGCCTGTTCAAGAGTTTCCGCTGGGCGCCCTACCCCGGCGTGGACCCCGGCCGGCCATCGAAACCCACCATCGGAGGCATCGACCTCGCCGTCGGCGCCTACTCACGCCACCCTGACCTCGCGTTCGAGGCCGCGCTGTGCCTGCGCAACCGTCAGAACCAGATGACCGCGGCGCTCAAGGGCGGGCTGCCGCCCACGCTGCGCGCGCTCTACTCGGACAAGGCACTCTTCAAGAGCTACCCGTTCGCATCCGAAGTGCTCTCGGCCCTGGAGAACGCCAGCGTCCGCCCCCAGACCCCCGCCTATCAGAACGTGTCCATCGCGATCTCGCACACGCTCTCCCCGCCATCGGCGATCAGTCCCCGGAGCGACGTAGAGAACATCGGCAACCAGATCGAGGACGCCCTCCAGTCCAAGGGGCTGATCCCGTGAACACCCCGACCCCCGCTCCTTCGACGGCTCCGGCCCCCGGCCCCGGCCCCGGCAGGACCGGAGCGTTGTCCGAGGGCGCACGGCAGGAGCGACGGCTGGGCTGGCTGCTGTGCGCGCCCGCAGTGGTCGTGATGCTCGCCGTCACGGCCTACCCCATCGGCTACGCGATCTATCTTTCTCTGCAACGCTACGACCTGCGCTTCCCAGGTCAAGCGCGCTTCGTGGGCCTGAGCAACTACGCGGCCGTGCTCTCCTCCGAGTTCTGGTGGGAGGCGTTCTGGGTCACCCTGTTCATCACCGTCATCTCCGTAACCGTGGAACTCGTCCTCGGCTTCGCGCTGGCCCTGGTCATGCATCGCGCCATCTTCGGCCGCGGGACCGTGCGTACCGCGATCCTGATCCCCTACGGCATCGTCACCGTGGTCGCCGCCTACTCCTGGCAGTACGCCTGGACCCCGGACACCGGCTACCTCGCCGCACTCCTGCCGCCCGGCGATGCCCCGCTGACCGAGCAGTGGCCGGCCATCGGGCTGATCATCCTCGCCGAGGTCTGGAAGACCACCCCCTTCATGGCGCTTCTCCTGCTGGCCGGACTCGCCCTCGTGCCTGAAGAGACGCTGCGCGCCGCCATGGTCGACGGTGCGTCCGCCTGGCAGCGCTTCCTTCTGGTCACGGTGCCGCTGATGAAGCCGGCCATTCTGGTGGCTCTGCTGTTCCGCACCCTGGACGCCTTCCGGGTCTTCGACAACATCTATGTGCTGACCTCGGGAGCTCATGGCACCGGCTCGGTGTCGATCCTCGGCTACGACAACCTGTTCACCGCGCTCAACCTCGGCATCGGATCGGCAATCTCCGTGCTCATCTTCCTTTGCGTCGGCCTGATCGCCTTCGCCTTCATCAAACTCTTCGGGGCTGCCGCCCCCGGCTCACAGGAGGCGGATCGCTGATGGCCGGGGCAGGCAAGAGGCACCTCACCGGCTGGGCCATCGCCAACACCGTGGTGATCGCCTATGCCCTGTTCCCGGTCTGGTGGATCGCAGCCCTGTCGTTCAAGGACCCCAGCACCCTCACCGACGGCAACTTCGTCCCCGACAAGTGGACGCTGGAGAACTACAGCGGCATCTTCCAGACCTCGGAGTTCACCAGGGCCCTGATCAACTCCATCGGTATCGCCCTGATCGCCACAGTGATCGCCGTTGTGCTGGGCACCATGGCCGCCTACGCCGTAGCGAGGCTCCGTTTCCCGGGCAAGAGGCTGCTGATCGGCATGTCCCTGTTGATCGCGATGTTCCCGCCGATCTCGCTGGTGTCCCCGCTGTTCAACATCGAGCGCATTCTGGGGATCTTCGACACCTGGCCGGGGCTGATCATCCCGTACATGACCTTCTCCCTCCCGCTCGCGATCTACACCCTGTCGGCGTTCTTCCGGGAGATCCCATGGGATCTGGAGAAGGCGGCCAAGGTCGACGGGGCCACGCCCGCCCAGGCGTTCCGGCTGGTGATCGCGCCGCTGGCCGCGCCGGGCGTGTTCACCACCGCCATCCTCGTCTTCATTTTCTGCTGGAACGACTTCCTGTTCGCGATCTCCCTGACCTCGACAACCAGGGCCCGCACCGTGCCCGCGGCGATCGCCTTCTTCACCGGGAGCAGCCAGTTCCAGCAGCCCACCGGTTCGATCGCCGCCGCGGCGGTAGTGATCACCATTCCGATCATCGCCTTCGTGCTGCTGTTCCAGCGGCGCATCGTCGCCGGACTGACGTCCGGGGCCGTCAAGGGCTGACCGGCAGCAGCCGACCGTCAGGACAAGGAGCACCGACCGTGGCCGAGATCGTTCTCGAGGGCATCACCAAGCGGTTTCCCGACGGCGCCCTGGCCGTGCGGGACGTCAACCTCACAGTCGGCGACGGGGAGTTCGTCATCCTGGTCGGGCCCTCCGGTTGCGGCAAGTCCACCACGCTCAACATGATCGCCGGGCTTGAGGACATCACCGATGGCACCCTGCGGATCGATGACCAGGTCGTCAACGACAAGGCGCCCAAGGACCGCGACATCGCCATGGTCTTCCAGAGTTACGCCCTCTATCCGCACATGACCGTGCGAGAGAACATGGGCTTCGCCCTGCGCCTGGCCAAGGTCGACAAGACCACCATCAGGAGCAAGGTGGAAGAGGCCGCCCGCATCCTCGACCTGACGAATCATCTGGACCGCAAACCCGCGAACCTCTCGGGCGGTCAACGCCAGCGCGTCGCCATGGGCCGCGCCATCGTCCGCGACCCCAAGGCGTTCCTGATGGACGAGCCGCTGTCCAACCTCGACGCCAAGCTCCGGGTACAGATGCGCACCCAGATCTCTCGACTTCAGCAGCGTCTGGGCACCACCACCGTCTACGTCACCCATGACCAGACCGAGGCCATGACGCTCGGGGACCGTGTGGTCGTCATGCGCAGCGGCGTCGTTCAACAGGTCGGCACCCCGCAGTATCTCTACGACGAGCCACGCAATCTGTTCGTCGCGGGGTTCATCGGCTCACCTGCCATGAACTTCCTCCAAGCCACCCTGGAGGAGAACGTGTTGCGCACCATCGTCGGCGAGATCCCCGTGTCCGACGAGGTACGCCAGAGCCTGGAGCGCCAGAACGCGTCCCGGGACCTCATTGTGGGTCTGCGGCCCGAAGCCTTCGAGGACGCCGCACTGGTCGATCCGGGCCGGTTGGGGACGGGGACCACCTTCACCACCACCGTGGATGTGGTGGAGTCCTTGGGCTCGGACGTCTACGCCTACTTCACCGAGGAGGACTGGCAGCCGACCGCCACCTCGGAACTGGACGAGCTGGCCGCCGATTCAGGCATCAGTGAGACGGGAGCCAGCGGCCATCAGATTGTCACCCGGCTCAGTACCGGGACGCAGGTCCGCGAGGGGAGCCAGGCCGAGTTGTGGGTGGACACCTCGAGGATCCATGTCTTCGACCCACGCACCGGCGCGAACCTCACCCACCGGGAGAACAGCGGCGGATGAGCCCGGACTGTCCGAGCGAGCCTGGCGTGCAGCCGACGTAGTCGCCCAGGCATCGACGGACGGTCTCGCGCAGAGCTGCGGACTGCTCGCTCATGACCTTCACTCCTCGACGGCAGGGGCCAGGACAGACCCCAAGTCAGCCGTATCGATGTTCTTCAATGCAACAACCTTCGGACTGATTCGAAAAACGTCAACATAGAAGCATGTCGAAGCAAGAGTTCACCGGCTGCTGCCCGAGATGACCGACAAGCTCGCGGCATCCTCACCCGTCCCGGATCATCACGGCTCCGTTCACCCACGCCACGCCTCGGATAGGGTGATTTGATAGAACCTGCACCCGGAAAAGCCGTACCCGAAGACGGTGCACCGGTGATACGTCGGCAGCGCCCGGCCGGTAGATCGCCAGGGAGTCGCCTGCAGGCGGAGCGCCCCACACCCCGGGGTTAGGTCGTTGTGTTGGACACACACGAGTCGACGAGTGATGTGCCGGATCAGCCACTGTCGGCGATCGGGTACGCGGGTGTGCTCCGCGAGCTGCTTCCTATCGCGCTGTGGAGGGCCGATGCGGACGGGCGCCTGGTGGAGTGGTCGCTCGCCGCGCAGGATCTGCTCGGTTACGAGCCGGAGGAGCTGCTGGGCCGGCACGGGATCCCGATACTGGTCCCCGAGCCCGACTGGGAGCCGGCCGATCAGCTGATGCAGAAAGTCCGGGCGGGTGAGGCTGTCGTCGGGTCCCTCCCGGTGCGGCACCGCGACGGGCATCTCGTGCCGATGGAGATGTGGATCTGCCCGGCTGCGGACCCGCAGGGAGGGGCGGGCATCCTGGCCATCGCCGTGGAGACCTCCGAGGTTCTACGCATGCGGGATTCACTGGCGGCCCTGGAAGGTCTGTTCACCCAGTCCCCCATCGGTCTGGCCATGCTCGGCCCCGATCTGCGCTTTCTGCGGGTCAATGACGCGCTGGCGCGGATGCAGGGCGTCTCCGCCGCCGACCACCTCGGCAAGCGGCCGGCCGAGGTCGCGCCGGGGGTCAACACCGCGGAGCTGGAGACGGTGATGCGGCAGGTTCTGGATCGCGGAAAGGCGGTGGTCGACGTACGCCGCACCGGTCGCACGCCGGCCGATCCCGATCACGACCGGATCTGGTCCTGCTCCTATGCTCCACTGCTCGACGGCGTCGGCCGGAGGCTGGGCCTGATCGCTTCGCTGATCGACATCACCGCGGGGCAGCAGGCGCAGGTCGAGGCCGGCCGGGCGCGCCGGCGCCTGGCGCTGCTGGCCGAGGCGGGCACGCAGATTGGGACCACCTTGGATCTGCGGCAGACCGCCGAGGAAGTGGTGCAGGTACTGGTGCCCCAGTTGGCCGACTCGGCCGACGTACAACTGCTGGAAGAAGTGCTCGACCCCGATGAGGCCGCCGCATCCACCCACGGCGTGGTGCGTCGGCTGGCGGCCGCCTTCCCCGATCCGTCCGCCCCCACCGCGAGACTGGCCGTGGGCGCCACCTTCCAGGTCCCGATCGGCTCGGTGTACGAGCAGGTCATCGCCGACGGGCGCCCCATGAACCTCTACAAGGCCGATGTCCCGGCGCTGATCACCGATCCGCGCGCCGAGCGACTGCGTACCTACCTCGGCACCCTGGGCTCCGCGCGACTGGTCCCGCTGGTCGCCCGTGGCAAAGTGCTCGGCGCCGTGGTGGTGACGCGTGCCCGCAGCCGCGAACCGTTCGACGAACAGGACTGCGTGCTCATCGACGAGCTGGTCGCCCGAGCGGCGCTGAACATCGACAACGCGCGCATGTACACCAGCCAGCGAAAAGCGGCGCTCACGCTGCAACGCAGCCTGACGAACAACGCGCTACCGGAAGTGACCGGCCTGGAACTCACCGGGCGCTACCTGCCCGCCAGCGATCACGAGGTCGGCGGCGACTGGTTCGACGCCATCACCCTGCCCGACGGCAGGACCGGGCTGGTCATCGGAGACGTCATGGGGCACGGAATCCATGCGGCGGCCGTCATGGGACAGCTGCGCACAGCGGTGCGAACACTGGCACGGCACGATATCCCACCGGCTGAGATGCTCCGTTCCCTGGACGCCGCCGTGAGCGACCTGGGTGAGAATGAAATGGCGACGTGCGTGTACGCGGTCCACGACCGGGCTGCCGGCGGTTGTCTGATCGCCAGAGCCGGCCATCCACCTCCGGCCGTGGCCGACGCCCAGGGGACGATTGCGTTCCTCGACGGCCCATCGGGTACGCCCTTGGGGGCGGGTGGGCAGGACTTCCAGACCGAGCAGGTGCCGCTGCCCCCCGGCAGCCTGTTGGTGCTGTACACCGACGGCCTCATCGAGGCCCGCGACAGAGACCTCGACCAGGGCATGCAGCAACTCGCCCAGGCGCTGCGGCAACTCGACCACCCGTTGGAGGAGATCTGTGACCGCGTCCTCGGCCAACTGCTGCCCTCCACGGCCCAGGACGATGTAGCGGTGCTCCTCGCCAGAACTCTGCGTCCGCGGGGCTCGGTGCGGAGTCACCCCGAGCGGATCCACTCGCGCGGTCCCGCTGGGAAGGTGCAAGGCTGGTAGCGATGGACAGACCGGTGACGACGTTCAGCGAGGGACCGGAAGACCCCTTCGCGGTGCGGCGTGCGGCTTCGGCGGTGCTGGACGACCGCGGGACGATCGTCGGCTGGAGCAAGCGGGCCGAGGCGCTGCTCGGCTACCCGCCGGAGGAAGCCCTTGGGCGGACGGCGCTCGGTTTCCTGGTCGACCCCCGCGAGAACGACGTCGTCCTGGACGCCGTGGCGGCGTGCGCACGCGACCGGGGCTGGTTCGGGGTGGTGCCCGTACGGCACCGCGACGGTCATCGTGTGGAGCTGGGGTGCCGGGCCCGGGCGATCATGAGGGGCGACTCCCGCTGCGAGTGGTTTCTCGTCGCTGCGCCGGCCGAGGAGGTCGTCCAGTGGGAGACGGACCGGTCGGTCCTCGACGGGTTGTTCCGCCGCTCCCCGATCGGTCTGGCCGTCTTCGCCCCGGACCTGAGCATCCTGCGGGTGAACCGGGCGATCGCGAGGTTCAGTCAGATACCGGTCGAGGCGCACCGGGGGCTCCGCACCGGCGACTTCCTCATCCAGCGGGACTCCGAAACAGTGGTGAACCAATTGCGGGAGGTACTGGAGACGGGCCGGTCCTCGATCTCCACCGAGCAGCCCTGCGTCCTGCGGCAGGACCCGGACCATGAGCTGTTCGTGTCGATATCGGCATTCCGGATGGAGGACCCCTCCGGACGGATCCTCGGCGTGACGCAGACGGTCGAGGATGTGACCGACCGGTATGGGGCACGCCATCGGCTCGCGCTTCTCAACGAGGCCAGCGCCCGCATCGGGACCACGCTGGACGTGGCGAGGACGGCGAGTGAGCTGGCCGAGGTTGCGGTCCCGGACCTCGCCGACTGCGTCTCCGTGGACCTGCTGGAGCCGGTGGCCCGCGGCGAAGAGCCCAGCCAGGAGGTACTCGGAACCGTGCGCCGCATGGCCATCCGCAGCACCATGCCGGACACGCCGGAGGTGATGTATCCGGTGGGCCGCACGATTCACATCCCGCCGGCGAGTCTGCAAGCGCGGTGCCTGGCCGCGCGGCGTCCGGTCATCGACGCGCATCAGGAAGGCGTTACCGGGTGGCTCTCCAAGGACCCGGAGCGTGCTGAGCGCGTCCTCAGCCTGGGTAACCCCTCGCTGATGGTGGTGCCGCTGGTCGCGCGGGGGCTCGTGCTGGGTCTGCTCAGCCTGTGGCGGTGGCGACGGCCCGATCCGTTCGAGGAGGACGACCTCACACTCGCCGCGGAGTTCGCCTCCCGCGCCGCGGTCTGCATCGACAACGCACGCCGCTACACCCAGCAGCACGACGCGGCACTCACCCTGCAGCACAGCCTGCTCCCGCACGAGGTGCCCAGTCACCCCGCGGTCGAAATCGCCCACCGCTACCTGCCGGCCGACGCCACGACCGGCGTCGGTGGTGACTGGTTCGATGTCATTCCACTCTCCGGGCTTCGCGTCGCACTCGTCGTCGGCGACGTGGTCGGCCGCGGTATCAACGCGGCGGCCACCATGGGCCGACTGCGCACCGCCGTACACACCCTGGCCAACCTCGACCTCGCCCCGGACGAGGTCCTCTCCCGCCTCGATGATCTCGTGGACCGCCTGGCCGCCGAGCAGGAGCCGAAGGACGAACATTTCCCTCAAGTCATTGGCGCAACCTGCCTGTACGCGGTCTACGACCCGGTTTCGAGGCACTGCGCCCTGGCCCGCGCCGGTCACCCGCCGCCGGCGGTGGTGGACCCGGACGGGCAGGTGCGCCTCGTCGACCTACCTGCCGGTCCGCCGCTCGGCCTGGGCGGGCTGCCGTTCGAGGCCGCCGAGCTGGAACTGGCCGAAGGCAGCCTCCTGGCCCTCTACACCGACGGCCTCATCCAGGGCCACAAGCGAGACGTCGACGAGAGTTTGGCGGCTCTGTGCGGGGCGCTGAGCCTGCCCGCTCGCTCTTTGGAGGACACGTGCAGCGCGGTGGAGGACGCGTTGCTGCACGACCGGCCGACCGATGAGGTCGCCGACGATGTGGCACTGCTCCTCGCCCGTACGCGCGTCCTGGCCAGGGAGAAGGTGGACGCGTGGGAGCTGCCCGTGGAGCCCACCGCCGCTGCTCATGCCCGCATGCTGGTGGCATCCCAGCTGACCGAGTGGGGGCTGGAGGAGATGGTCTTCACCACCGAGCTGATCGTCAGCGAGCTGATTACCAACGCCTACAGGTACGGGGAGGGGCCGATCGGCCTACGAATCATCCGTGACCGCCACCTCATCTGCGAAGTGTCCGACACCGGCAGCACCTCGCCACACCTCCGGCGCGCCCGCACCACCGACGAGGGCGGTCGCGGACTCTTCCTGGTGGCCCAGCTCACCGAGCGGTGGGGCACCCGGTACACGCGTGACGGCAAGACCATCTGGGCCGAACAGCCGCTGCCCGCCACGTCGGCAACGTGAGATCTCCGCTGATGCCTATCGTGGAAAAGTCGCAAGATCGAAGCGACGCGGCACTAGGCGGGAAGCAATGATGCGGGAATCCGGGATCGACTATGAGGCCGTTTTCCATACCTTGCCCAGCGCGGTGGCGCTGCTCACTCCGCAGCTGCTGTACGCCGACGCCAACGAGGCGTACCTGCGCTTGTCAGGCCGCGCACGGGAACAGCTGCTCGGGATGCATCTCTTCGACGTCTTCCCCGACAATCCCGGCGACCCCGACGCGTCCGGCATGCGCAACCTGAAGGCGTCACTGCTGCGGGTGGTGGAGTCGGGTTTGCGCGACAGCATGGCGCTGCAACGCTACGACGTCGAGGCACCCGACAGGCCCGGCGTGTTCGAGGAGCGGTACTGGAGCCCGGTCAACGCCCCCGTTCTCGATCCGGACGGAAAGGTCGTACTGATCGTGCACCGGGTGGAGGAAGTCACCGAGCTCATCCGCGCCCGCTCCCGCCAAGATGCAGGGCACCGCCATCAGCTGATGGAGGCCGAGCTATACACCCGCGCCCGGGAACTGCAGGAGGTCAATGAACGACTGCGCCAGGCACACGCCCGCGAACGGCAGGTCGCCCTCGCCCTGCAGGAAGCGATGCTGCCCGCACCGCGCCCGGTCGGCCATCACCGGGCGGCGGTGCGCTACCGGCCCGCCGTCGGCGCTCTGAACGTGTGCGGCGACTGGTACGACCTGGCCGAACTGCCCGGCGACCGCATCGCTGTCGCCGTCGGTGACGTCGTCGGCCACGGCCTGCCCGCAGCCGGCGTCATGGGACAGCTGCGGAGCGCCCTCAGCGCCGCCGTACGCGTCGCCGACGGACCCGCGACGGCGCTCGACGTCGTCGACCAGTACGCCCGCTCCATCGAGGGCGCCGAGTCCACCACAGCGGTCCAGGCCATCGTCAACTGCGACAGCCACACCATTACCTACAGCAGCGCCGGCCACCCGCCGCCCGCGCTGCTCCAACCCGACGGCACGGTCCAGTTTCTCGACCGGGCCACCGACCCCCCGCTCGGGGCCCGCCTTGAGCACGTCCCCCGCCCCCAGGGCGACGCCGCCTTCACCGACGGTGCCACCCTCGTGCTCTATACCGATGGACTGACCGAACGCCGCGGTGAAGACATCGACACCGGACTCGCCCGCCTCACCGAGTGCCTCACCCGGCATCCCACAGCCGATGCCGATGCCCTCGCCGATTACCTGCTGTCCAAACTGATCCCACCCGGCGGGAACACCGACGACACCGCTCTTGTCGTCATCCGTCTCTGAGCCCCGGCCCTTCTCAGAACGGCCGCCCGCCCCACTGCGGGTGTCGGCGGGGCGAGCAGGCCGCCGCCCTAAACCCTGACACGCTCCGCGACCGTCTGCACCCGCCCCCTTCCCACGACGCTGCCCAGCCAGCCGAGCAGGAAAGCGGCCGGCATCGACACGAGGACGACCGTCTGGAGCGGGAACCAGTTGAGGTGCCAATTCGGGAAGAACGCCCAGGGGTTGCCCGAGAAGACCGGGCCGGATATCTGCAGCCCGATGGCGCAGCACAGGCCTCCATACAGTGTCCAGAACAGTCCAGTTCGCGTGTAGCCGCTCCAGAAAAGCGAGTACACCAGCGCCGGCAGCAGGCAGGAAGCAGCCACCGCCAGAGAGAGAGCCGACAGGAAACCCATGTTCCATCCCTGGACCCAGACCGCCAGCCCGATGCTCAGGACTCCGACGCCGGCGGACGCATAGCGTGCGGCGGCCACCTCTCGCCCCTCGGTCGTGCGCCCACGGAACAGGACATGCGTGTACAGGTCGTGGGCGATCGCCCCGGCGGCCGCCAGGGTGACGCTCGCAACCACCGAAAGCGTGGTGAGGAACACCGCGGAGGAGACCAGGACGACGAGGAGTGCCCCGCCCGTGTCGATGGACGAGCCGCCCGCCAGTTCGCCGGTGAGCATCAGCAGGCTGCTGTTGCCTCCCGGATCCGCGGCCAGGATTACCGGGGCGCCGATCAACGCGGCGGCCGCGAATCCCGTCACGGCTGTGGCGAGGCAGAAAGCACCGACGATGCCGACGGTGTGGCGCACCGTACGGCGTGCGGTGGCAGCGTCGGGAGCTGCGTTGAGTTGCATGGCAACGTGGGGCATGCAGGCCACACCCAGCACGATGGTGATCATCAGGCCGATGAAGTCGAGTGTGCCTCGGGGGCCGGTGCTGCCGGCGAATCGGAGGCCGGGACGCATATAGACGGCCGGGCGGCCACTGCCCTTTCCGGCGGCGTCGATCAGGGAGTCGCTGCTCCAGTGAAAGCGATGCAGCAGCACAGCTGTTACAGCCACGGCCATGCCGAGCAGCACCACCGTTTTGATCACCTGAAGTGCCACGGTTCCGCGCATACCGCCGAACGCTGTGGCGCAGACGACCAGCGCGCCGATCATGACGATGGCTGTCTGTTCGGCGCCCGGCCCGGACAGCCCCAGCAGCATCGCGGTGGTCGCTCCCGCACCTGAGAGTTGCACGACCAAGTAGGGGACGCATGCGCTCAAGGTCACGACGGCGACCGCCATCCGTACCGCGGGCCCCGGAGCCCGCAGAGCGAAAGTGTCGCCCAAGGTGTAGCTGCCGCGCTCGCGCAGGGGGGCGGCCAGCAGCAGGAGCACGCCGAGTGAAAGTACGGTGCACAGAGCGATGAACAGACCGTCGTAGCCAAAGACCGCGACGCTTCCCGTGGTGCCGAGCACCGTGGCCGCGGACAGGTAGGCCCCGGACAGTACGAGGGCTCCCCGCAGCGGCGGCAGCCTCCGGCCTGCTGTGTAGAACTCGTTGACACGGTCCCTCTCAGGGCCGCTGAGAACGCAGATGAAGAGTATGGGGACGATCAACGTCAAGAAGCCCACGAGAACCAGGGAGCGCGTGTCCGTGTCCAAGGTGCGGGGCGCAGCGAGCAAGACGTCGGGAATCATCAGTACTCCACGTCCTGGTCGTTCGGTACGAGTTCACCGGCACGCCGGTCGTACCGCGCCGCCGTCCACAGCAGGAGGGCCCCCTGGAGAAGAACTGCCAGCACGCCGACGTTGATCTCTCCCCAGATGCGGGTGGCCATGAAGTCGGCAGCGGAGCAGGCGAGCAGCAGATGTACGCCGAAGGTCAGTCCATTGACCACGGCGAAAGCGACACCTGGGCGATGCGGCCGTGGTTGATGATGAAGCGGGGCGGCGTGTTGTTGAGCCATGACGTTCTCCTGGCGGGCAGGGATGAGGGCGGATCACCTCAATGCGGGGCTCACCAGAACACGCGCGGCCATGGCCGGTCCACGCGCTGTGCTCGCCCTGTTGTCCGCTCCCAACGCCGGCCTGGGGTCATTGTGCGGATGCCCATTCAGCCGTGCCGTGCGAGCCCGGCGCCGCCTGCGCCGACGCCCATCGGCCAGGGATGGGCATCCGACGTCAGGCGGACGGCAGCGGGTTCCCTTCGTACGGGGCGCCAAGTACGGCGGCTGGTCCGAGCAGGCGGTGCGCGTCGAGCGCGAGGGTGAGTTGCACCAGATCACGAGGGCGGGACAGAGCGAGTCCGGTGATCTGCTCGATGCGGCGGAGACGGTTGAGCACGGTGTTGCGATGGCAGAACATGTGCCGGGCGGTCTGGACGGCGGAGCCGCCGTTCTCCATCCAGATACCGAGGGTGTCGAAGAGCGTGTCGCGATCGGCGGGTTCAAGGTCGTACAGGGGCCGGAGCACCTGGTGGGCCAGTTCGGCGGACAGATCGGGCCGTGAGATCAGGAGCCCGTCGGGCAGGCAGGAGTCGAGCCGGGCTATGTCACCGTCGGCCCGGCAGGTGCGAACGGCGAGTTCAGCCATGTCACGCGCACGGGACAGGCTGTCCAGACCCTGGACGACCGGGCTGATCCCGATACGCAGCCCGGGACCGGCGGCCAGACCGGAGGCGAGCACGTCCAGGGGACGGTCGCCCAGGTGGGCGACGAGGACATCGCCCTGGGGGCGGGTGTGGCGCAGGATCCGGATGCCGCGCACCTCCGGAATGGTCTTGGGCGCGCGGCCGTACGGCGGTGTGGCCCGTACCGCCGCTACCGCGAAGCGTCCGCCGAGCGGCAAATCGAGGATCGCCGCTGCATCCCGGGTGAACTCGGGTTCGCTGGGGTTCTCCAGCAAGGCGGCGAGGACCAGGCGGACGCGTTCACCGTGCCGACTGGCGACGCCCTCGGCGACCTGCCGGTAGGCGTCGGCGACCAGAACGGCGTCGCGGTCGTTGCTCTTCCACACCAGCTCGGCCACGTGTACCAGTTGGCGCGAGTCGCCGAGCCTGTCCCGCTCCACCACGCTGATGATCCCGCCCCACACCTCCGAACCGGCGACACGGAAGGCGTGCAGCACCTCGTCGAGAGGACGGCCCTGTTGGGCGCGTCTTATGCCGAGCTCTCTTGTGTAGCGCTCGATGCCCACAATCCTGGTCGGATCCAGGCTGGCTTCCAGCCCGTGGCGCACGCCGGTGCTCACGGATTGCCTCAGGTCGGGCGGTGCCAGCACCAGGTCGGCGTAGTACGGCACCTCGGCGCGGATCTTCTCCACCACGCTGTCGGCGAATTCCGTGCCACGCCCCAGAAGGTGCCGGCAGGCACGGTCGAAGAGCTGGAGAGGAGAGGAATCCGTGATGCCATCGATCAGCGGGCCGCTGACGACTGCGTCGTGGGTGCGAGGACTGGTGTGCATGGACCCTCCAGGTGGACGGGGCGTGCGAGAACACCACGGCGAGCCGCCATGTCGTGAGCTGGACGGGGCGCCGTGCGACCTCCACCGGGTCAGCCGCCGGTGCGCGGAAGCAGGCGGCACCTTCCAGGAAGCCATCATGCTAAGCAGTTGGTTAGCTCGGGGCGAGGGCTCAGCCCAAACCGTGATGATTCCGCGCAGGTTGCGGCGCCGGCGGAAGCCGGATCACCGGGTCCTGACCACCTTCGACGAGGCCGAGCACGTCTACGGCGCGCTCCGCGCCGGCGCGAGCGGATTCACGGTCAAGGACATGACACTGAACGACCTCCTCGCGGCGTTCCGCGTGGTCACCGTCGGTGACGCGCCGATCGCGCCCGGTGTCAGACGCCGCCTGATCGCGGACTTCGTTCAACGCCCCCTTCCCGCCGCGGAGCCCTCCCGGCGGCCGGTCGCGGCCGTCACCGAGCGGAAACAGGAGGCGCTGACCCTGGTCGGACGCGGCCGGGGCTGGGGCTGGTCACGCCGCCCCGCTGATCGCATCTCCTGGCCGGCCTTTCGCTGTTTGCGATCAGCACATCGTCGGTCAGCAGAGCTCGTTGCCCCAGGCGCTGGACGAGCTCGGCACCGCGGACCAGTATGAAGCCTGCCTCAGTGGCCACCCCGGATGGCCGCGGTGCCCATGAGTCATACTGCGGCGCGGACCGCCACGGACGCGGATGCACTGCGACACCCCGGGATGTCCTCGTCCTGTCCTGGCAGTTGGACCTTGCTCGCTCTCAGGAGGAGACCCACCAGCCGTGACCCCACACGACGAGACCATCGGCTCCCCCGGCGAGCGATTGGTGCAGAAGCAGTTCGGCACCGCCGACCGCGCAGCCGACTTCTACGACCGGCAGATGCATGACTTCCTCACGCCCCCCATGCGGGAGTTCATAGCCAGTCAGACCATGGTGTTCCTGTCCACAGCCGACGCTGGTGGCGCCTGTGACTCCACCTTCCGCGCCGGGCCGCCCGGGTTCGTCATCGCGCTTGACGACCGCACATTGACCTACCCCGAATACCGCGGCAACGGCGTACTGGCCAGCGTCGGAAACATCACCGAGAACCCTCATCTCGGTCTGCTCTTCATCGACTTCACTCGACACCACATAGGCCTGCACATCAACGGGTCGGCCGAGCTGCGCACCGAGCAGGAGCAACGAGCCGAGTACCCCCGCCTCCCGAGGGACACAGCACCCGGCCGACAGCCGCAGATGTGGATACACATGACGGTCGAGGAGGCGTATGTCCACTGCTCCAAACACATCCCCCACCTGGAACCCGCTCCACGGCCGCGCGCCTCGGAAATGAACCGCCCCAAGGATGCCGCGTACTTCACGGAGCCCGCTCACCCCGCGGCGTCCGGGGTGGGCACCGGCGAGAGCCCGCCGGAATCCTGGTGGCTCCGTCGCCGGTGGCTCCGGCGCTGACGGAGGACGAGCCGGACTCGGTCGAGCGGCAAGCTGTTACGCGTACGCCAACTCACCGAACACCTTGGCCGGTTGATCCGAGGAACGCTACGCGCCGGGCCACTGGCCGGACGGACGGACGATGCCCAGCAGCAACAGCACGAGCTCGTCGACGACCTGGTCGAGCGTCGCGTCCACCCAGCCGGCCCTCCAGTCGTGCAGGAGACCGTTCACACTTCCGATGAAGGCCGCCGCGGCGACCCGGTAGTCACGCGGCGCGGCCTCACCGCGCTCGACCGCCGCCGCAGCTTCCGCGCAGATGAGATCCACCCAGCGGGAGCGCCGAGCAAGACGCTGCTCCTCCAGCCGCGGACTGACACCGATGATCTCGACGAAAGTGATCCGGATACGGCGTGGGTCGCCGGTGACGTTGGCGGCGTAGGCGCGGAAGGCCGCCGCGGCCCGCTCCGCGATCGGAAGACCGTCGACATCGGCGAGCGCGGCCAGGGCGGCCTCCTCCGCCCAGTCGTTGACCTGCAGGTGCAGAGCGGCGAGCACGTCTTCGAGGGTGCGGAACTCTTCGTAGAACTGACGCGTGGACAGTCCCGCGGCCTCGCTCAAAGCGGCCACGGTCGTGGCACGGTAGCCGGGGCTGTCGCCGAAGAGCTGGAGTCCGGCAGCGAGGAACCGCTGACGCCGCTCGGCCTGCCGTTCCTCGGCGGACCTGCCCGCGTAACGGCCAGTCGGTTGTCTGAGCCTGCCCGCCACTGACCCTCCCTCGTCGGTCCGCACCATTTTCTCGTGTCGTGAGCCTTGTGGAGTGTCCCGCCCCTCGTTACTTTCCAGTAGCCCAATCTGAATGGTCGCGTATTCAGATTGGGCGAGGCCCAGCTGTCCGCACAAGCCGCGGTCGAAGCTCGACCCACCTCGCTCCACTGCGACGTCCGGCACCGCAAGCACCACTTCCGCACCACGAGGTCCAACTCGCCCCCCACGGAAGGAACGACGATGTCTCTGCCCACAAGGCGGCGTTCACAGCGGATCGTCTCCGTACGTGTCCCCCAGCGCTGCCCGTCCCTGCGCTCGCTCAGCGCTCTCGCCGCGGCCTTCACCATGGCCGTCGCAGGCTCCGCGACAACGGCCGCCGCGTCCGCCGCGCCGACCGCCCCTCGAGCAACGCCCGGCACCGCCGCACATGTCGGCGCCGCCGACCTCAAGGAGGTGATGTTCGTGGGCAACAACTGGGACGGCACCGCCGACGTCATCGCGTCCCACGGCGACTTGGCCAGGATCGGCCGCATCAACGTCATACCGGACAAGGACCAGCGGCTCGCGGAGATCTACCTCAACCCGGTCAAGCTCATCTACTTCCTCGGCATCCGCAACGGCCCCGGCGAGGGGCACGACCAGTTCGTCGACGACATGTACTCCACACCGGACGGCTCAGCGATGGTCGTCTCCCGCCCGAGCTTCGCCGACGTCGTGTCGATCGATCTGGCCACCGGCCGGATCAACTGGCGCTTCCCCGTCTCCGGATACCGCTCCGACCACATGGCGGTGTCCCCCGACGGCACACGCGTCGCCGTCTCGGCCTCGACCTCCAATACCGTCCATGTGCTCGACATCCGGACCGGCAAGCAGCTCGGGTCGTTCAAGACCGGCGACAAACCGCACGAGAACGTCTTCACCGACGGCGGCAAGTACCTGTGGAACATGTCGATCGGCGAGGTCAACACCGCCCTCGACGACCCCGCGATGGACTGGACGAAGGGCGACCGCCGCATCACCGTCGTCGATGCCACGACCTTCAAAGAGGTGAAGGTCATCGACATGCGCTCGCGACTCGACGCCTTCGGCCGCAAGGACCTGTCCGACGCGGTCCGCCCCGTCGCCTTCACACCGGACCAGTCCAAGCTCTACTTCCAGGTCTCCTTCTTCAACGGCTTCCTCGAATACGACGTCGCATCCGACCGGATCACCCGGGCGAAGACGCTGCCGAAGAACCCCACGACCAGCGAAGACCGCACCACATGGGTCAACGACTCCCGCCACCACGGTATGTCGATGAACTCCGCGGGCGACAAGCTGTGCATCGCCGGGACCATGGACGACTACGTGACGATCGTCGACCGGGCCTCGCTCCAGGAGGGGCCGCTGGTGCCGGCCTCGAAGCCGTACTGGGCGACCGTGAGCGGCGACGGTGCATCCTGCGTCATCTCCGAGAGCGGCGCCGACCGCGTCACCGCGATCGACTTCGCCACCGGCAAGAAGGTCGCGTCCGTAGCGGTCGGCGACCACCCGCAGCGTGTACGCATCGCCCATGTGGCAGCCGACTGGACCAGCCCTTCCACGAGCTGACCTCCTGCCGAGGCCTGCTGGTCACAGCGCCCCGGACGATGGGGCAGCAGACTCGTGATGGCCGCCGTCGCCGGAATCCCACTACCCGGCAATCACGACGATTGCCGGGCACCAACTCAGCGCAGGAACCACCGCTGGTTGGCGCCACCTTGGCAGGTCCAGATCACCAGCTGGACCCCATCGGTGGTGGACGCACCCGGGACGTCGAGGCATTTGCCGGACTGGGCCCCGATCAGCCGGCCGCCGGCTCCCTGCGTCCACCTCTGGTTCGTGCCGCCGTGGCACGTCCACAACTGCACGACGGCTCCGTCGGCGGTGCTCCCGGCCGCCACGTCCAGGCAGGCACCGTTGATGCGGAGACTTCCGTCCGGCGCGGCGGTCCAGAACTGCACGGCGCTGCCGTTGCACGTCCACAGCTCGACCTTGGTGCCGTTCGCGCCCGAGCCGTTGTAGGCGTCCAGGCACTTGCCGGCGAGACCGGAGGGGACGAAGCCGGTCAGCCCGCCGGGCTGGTGGCGGATGATCGCGGCGATGAGTGCGTGACCCGGGAAGTCCGTCATCACTATGCCGGTGCGGGCACTGTTGCCGCCGCCCAGGTAGTCCACGGTGCGCTGGTTGAGCCCCGTGCCGCCGCCGTATCCGCCGGCGACGTCGGCCGGAGTGGCCCCGAAGGGGGCGCAGTTGGCGGATGTGTAGGTGACATACATGGCGCCCGAGGAGTCGTTGCCCGCCTCGGCCAGGTTCGCCTGCGCCCGGCTCCACTTCTGGTCGAGGCCGCACTGGGTCCAGTCGTTCTCGATGTACCGGCCCCAGTCCCCGCTCGTCAGCTGCGTCAGGCCGAAGCCGGAGTAGACCTGGCCCCGGGGACCGGTGAACCGGGTCAGCACGATGCGGCCCCGTACCTGTCCGAGGGTGGGCATGGCGGCTGCGCTCGTACCGGTGACCGTGGGTGCGTAGAACAGGCCCGGATAGCGGGCCAGATAGCTGTTGAAGACCCTGATACGGCCCTCGGTGGTGGTGTTCGACGGGTCGTCGGCGCAGTGCCCGGTCGAGCCGCTTCCGCTGCCGCCCTCGGTCGTGTTCGCGTCACACTCGCCGTGCAGGTTCAACAGGACGGTCTCGGTGGGGTGTGCGCTGAGGAAATCGCGGGCCTTGGTCAGCACATCGTCGAAGTTCGCGTTCTGATACACGTCGCTGTGGTGGATCGCGAACGCCGATCCGCTGTTGACGACCCGTACGCGGATGTCGATCGCCCGGATCCCCGCGTTGAGCTGGGCGGTCAGGGTAGCGCTGCTGTCACCGTGGTTCTCCTGTGCCTCGTACGCCGAGGGTGCCAGCCAGCCGCCGTGGATGGCGAGTGTGTCATGCGTACCCGGTATCGAGAGGCTTCCCAGGCTCACCTGGCTGGATGCGCCGCCCATCCACTCCGGATGGCTTTGCGCGGTCAGGCTGTTGAAGGCGTCCGAGGATGTCGAGGGCTGTGCCGTGGCCGTCCCGGGAGCGAGGACACCGAGCGAGGCGCCGAGCAGCCCGCCGGTGGCACCCAGCACGATCCAGCCGCGCAGGCGGTGAAGCAGCCGTTGCGGGAACCGAGCACGTAACGAGACCGCCATCATCACCCTCCGGGTGGTAGTGATCCGACCCCTTGCGAGCGCCAAGAGTGGACTACACCAATGGCGCAGTCAAGGGATGTCGATCGCGTCGCTGGAAGCGGGCGGCCGGCCACGCGTTGATCCACGCTGTTTCTGTCCGGCCCGGCTGTACCGGGTGGACTGCGAGTGAGCCAATGGGACGGCGCAGCCGTCGGCCGACGGCTGCGCCGTTACGAACCCGATCAGGTCACTGATCTCGTCAGGGAGTTGCGGTGGGATCGATGCCGAGCACCACGGTGCCGATGACACCTTGGCTGAGTGTGCTGCCGACCAGGGTGATGGTGAGCAGCGTCGACGACCCACCGTTGCGGTAGATGCCGTCCTGGGCGTTGAGCGTTCGGCGGGCGGTGTTGGTCCGGTACGGGGTGAGGGCGGCGACCTGGGTGTTGTAGTTCTCGGGGAAGTACAGCTGGCCGGTGTGGGAGACGTGCCCGCCCTCGTACGTGCCGCCGGAGACGGTGCCGCCGACATGCGTCTTGAGGTGGATGTGCAGGGCGCGGCCGACGTACCAGCCGGGGTAGATGGTGGTGAACTCGGCGACACCACTGGAGTTGGTGAGCTGAACACCGCGCAGGAAGGTGGTGTCCGGGGTCGAGCCGCCGGCGACGTAGCCGGAGTAGATCCCCCGCGCGTCGCACTGCCATATGTCGACGGCGACATCCGGGAGCGGGGCGCAGGTTCTGGTGTCGATCACCGTGGTGCGCAGGGTCAGCGGCACTCCGGGTTTGCCTTCGGTGATGTTCTTGCGGACCGTTTCAAGGTCCAGGTAGTAGGGGCCTTCTGTCTGTTCTGGAGTCAGCACGCACGCGGCTTCGAGCTTGGCGGCCGCCGGTGCCTGTTCGCTTTGCGGGCTCGCCCCGAGCCCTTCGGGGGCCGCGAGTCCTGCGGCGGCCAGTGACAGTGCGGTAGCGCCGAGTCCGGTGAGAACTGCGCGACGGGATGCGCTCTCGCGGCCGTTGGACGGCTCGCTCTGGGGGTGGGGGGATTCGCTCATGGACCGAAAAGGTAGGCGCATGCCGTGTGCATGACAAGGACGTCTTTTGGCCACAAACGATTTCTGGCGGTACGGGCGGCCGCCGACGTAGCGGTTGAGTGCGGACGCTGTGCGGGCGAGCCTGCCCGGCGGTGTGCCCGTCGTCCAGACCACATGGACTTTGCCGTCTGTCGGGGATCACCTTTCGGCGCTTGGGCCACTCGGCCTTGAAGCAGGGACTGACCTGCACCCGCACCCGAGCTGCAACGTCCCCGGCGAGTAACTCCCCTTCCCCTGGGGGACTTTCGAAGACATTCGAAGTCTTTACCGGCCCTCGACCCGCTACGGAAGGAGACGGCCTGGAAGCGCGAAGGACCCCTCCCCCGAATCAGTGGGGAGGGCCCTTGCGCCGCGCCCATCAGCACGCCGCCGGGACCGCAAAAAAAGGGGGGCCCGGTCGGCGCCCACCTATAATTCGAATCCGAACAGCCGCGATCATTCGGAGGAGGGTTCGTGCCTGGTCAGCGATCCATCACTGAGACCGAGCGGATGGTCCGGGCCAAGCTGGGCGACACGCCGATCCGGCACGAGCAGATGGCCATGGTGGGCAACATCCACCGCGCGGCCGCGGCGGTGCGCCAGCATGTGGAGAACTCCGTGCTGCGCGGCTCCGACCTGACCTGGACCGGCTTCGTTGTGCTGTGGGTCGTATGGATCTGGGGCGAGATGGAGACCCGCCAGGTGGCCGAGGAAGCGGGGATTTCGAAGGGCACGCTGACGGGCGTCGCGCGCACCCTCGAGTCGCGGGGACTGGTCAGGCGCACCGAGCACCCCACCGACGGCAGGCGGGTGCTGCTGGCCCTCACCGACAAGGGTGAGGCACAGATGCACAGCCTCTTCCCGGAGTTCAACGCCGAGGAGGCCTTCGTCGCCGAGCAGCTGAGCGACGAGGAGTGCCTGCAGACGGCGGACGTGCTGCGCCGCGTCGTCGTACAGATCGAGGCGCATGGCGAGGAGCGGCGGATGCAGCTGCTCGACGGGGCTCCCCCGGTACGGCGGCGCAGCGGGCGGCGCCCGAAGGCGTGAGCGATCGCCCCTGGGCCTGAGCACGCACGCCCCCGGTCCACACGATCCCCCAGCCCACGATCCCGCAGTCTCGCGCCCCCCGACCTCACCGTCCCCCCGGCCCCACCGTCCCCCCGGCCCCAAGTACGGTCGGCCCCTTGTCGGCGCAGGCACAGTTTCATATCGTTTGAACTCAAACGGATGAGAGGAGTAGGGATGATGCTGAGCCTCACCCCTGACGAACTTCTGCGCCGGGCCAAGGAAATAGAGCTGCCCGCACAGCACCACATCGACGGCGTCGACGAGCCCGGCGGCGGCTCGACCTTCCCGGCCGTGTCGCCCCGCGACGGCCAGATACTGACCGAGGTCGCCGATGCCCAGGCCGCCGAGGTCGACCTCGCCGTGGCCGCGGCGCGACGCGCCTTCGACAGCGGCCCCTGGCCCCGACTGGCCCCCGCCGACCGCGGCCGCGCCCTGCTGCGGATCGCCGGTCTGCTGGAGGAGCGGCGCGAGCAGCTCGCCCTCACCGTGTGCCTGGAGATGGGCAAGACCATCAAGGACGCGTACGAGATCGAACTGCGCGCCGCCATCAACACCTTCCGCTGGTACGGGCAGCTGGCCGACAAACTCACCGACGAATCCCCCCACACCGCCTCCGACGCACTGGCCCTCATCACCCGCGAACCCGCCGGGGTCGTCGGCGCGGTCGTCCCGTGGAACTTCCCGCTCACCCTCGCCTCCTGGAAGGTGGGGCCCGCGCTCGCCGCCGGCTGCACGGTCGTACTGAAGCCCTCCGAGTGCTCGCCGCTCTCCGCCCTGATGCTGGGCCGCATCGCCACCGAGGCCGGGCTGCCGCCGGGCGTCCTCAATGTCGTCACCGGTGACGGCCCCACCGCAGGCCGGGCCATCGGACGCCACCCCGACGTCGATGTGCTCGCCTTCACCGGATCGACCGCCGTGGGACGACAGTTCCTGCGGTACGCCGCCGACTCCAACCTCAAGCGCGTCTGGCTGGAGCTGGGCGGCAAGTCGCCGAACATCATCCTCCCCGACGCCCCCGACCTGGACCGGGCCGCCGCCACCGCCGCCTGGGGCATCTTTTTCAACCAGGGCGAGATGTGCACCGCACCGTCCCGGCTGCTGGTGCACTCCTCCATCGCGGAGCAGATCACCGACGCCGTCGTCGAACGCGCGGAGGCCCTGCGCGTGGGCGACCCGCTGGACCCCGGCACCGAGATGGGCGCCCTGGTCGGCGAGGGCCACCTGGGCCGCGTCATGGACCACATCGGCGCCGGCGTCGTCGAGGGGGCACGGCTGCGCACCGGAGGGGCCCGCACCCTCGCGGCGACCGGTGGCAGCTATCTGGAACCAACGGTCTTCGACCTGGTGCAACCCACAATGCGGCTCGCCCGCGACGAGATCTTCGGTCCCGTCCTGTCCGTGCTCACGTTCGACGACATCGACGAGGCCGTCGCGCTCGCCAACGCCACCGACTACGGCCTCGCAGCAGGCCTCTGGACCAGCGACCTCACCACCGCCCACCGGGTTTCGCGCGCCCTCAGGGCCGGCACCGTCTGGGTCAACTGCTACGAGGAAGGTGATCTGACCGTTCCCTTCGGCGGGATGAAGCAGTCCGGCAACGGCCGCGACAAATCCGCCCACGCCCTCGAGAAGTACACCGAGCTCAAGACGACCTGGATCCGGCTGTGACAGCCCCAAGGCCCCTGATCGCGGTCCCCGCCCGCTTCGCCGCCTCCACGTCCGCGCTGCGGTACGCCGCCGAGGTCAACGCCCGTGCCCTCGTCGAGGCGGTGTGGCGGGCGGGCGGGGAGCCCGTGACCATCCATCCGTACGCCCCCGGAGGCATCGCCGATCCGGCCGGGGTCGCGGCCCGACTGGCCCGGTTCGACGGCGTCCTGCTGCCCGGCGGAGGCGACCTCGCCCCGCACCGTTACGGAGACCCGGGCCGGCACGACAGCGTGTACGACGTGGACGACGAGCAGGACGGCTTCGACCTCGAGGTCGCCCGTCAGTCGCTGCGAACTGCCCTGCCGCTGCTCGCCGTCTGCCGGGGGCTCCAGGTCGTCAACACCGTGCTCGGCGGCACTCTGCACCAGGACATGGGCGGTCGCGAGCGCGAGCACCGCCATGTGGTGCACCCCGTAGCGCTGCGGCCCGGTTCGCGGATCGCGCAGATCACCGGTGTCGAGAAGACCGAGGCCTCCTGCTATCACCACCAGCGGGTCGACCGACTCGGTGAGGGGCTGCACATCACTGCCACGGCCGCCGACGGCACGCCCGAGGCTGTGGAACTCACCGGAGCGCAGGGCTGGTTCGCGGCCGTGCAGTGGCATCCCGAGGACACCGCACACGAGGATCCCGTCCAGCAGCGGCTCTTCGACGCGCTGGTGCGGGCTGCCGGCGACTTTCTGTGAAAAAGTAAAAGGTGTGGGGCCGGATCCCTGATGATCCGGCCCCACACCTCTTGCTCGGGGGCTCAGTCCCGCCTGGGTGGCCTGATGCCGCGGAACTCCCAGTCGCCGCCGAGCGCGGTGGAGAGCACCTCCTCCGACTCGGTGGGCTGCGCGCCGACGTCCGCGCGGATCGCGGTCGGGCCGCTGACGATGTGGTTGGTGAGTCGGCCGAGGCCCTCGACCTCCACCTCGACGACATCTCCGGGCTTGACGGGCCGCGAGTTTGCCGGCGTGCCGGACAGCAGAACGTCGCCGGGGAACAGGGTGATCGTGCGGGCGATGTCGGCGACGAGATAGTGCATGTCCCACTTCATCTCGTCGGTCGAACCGTCCTGGACGACTTCGCCGTTGACGTATGTACGCAGCCGCTTGCCGTGGAAGTCCCAGTCGGTGACCAGGCCGGGTCCGAGCGGGCAGAGCGTGTCGGAGCCCTTGACGCGCAGCATGGAGCCGGCGTCGGTGTCGCGGAAGTCGTGCAGGCCGTAGTCGTTGGCGACGGTGTAGCCCGCGATGTACTCCCCCGCCCGGTCCGGCGCGATGTTGCGGCAGGTCCGGCCGATGACGATGGCGACCTCGCCCTCATAGTTGAGCCACTTGCAGCCCTCGGGGCGAACGACGGCGCCCTGGTGGGCGTTGAGCGACGACGTCGGTTTATGGAAGTACGTCGGTGTGTCCGGGAGGCCGATCCGGAACTCGTCGACCCGGCTGCGGTGGTTGAGATGGACCGCGACGATCTTGGACGGGACGACCGGTGGCAGATGCTGAGCCTCGTCGGCCTTGACCCGGCGGCCGTCGCCGGCGACCAACTCGTCGCCGTCACGGACGGTCTCGACGACGGCGCCGTCGAGGAGGACGCGGCGGTACTCGGACGTCTCAGCCATGTCAGCTCTCCTGGTCGGCGTGCGGGTCACGGTGGTGGTGCGGGTCGTGGCGCAGGCCGGGTGCGGCGTTGGGGGTGCCGGTCCCGGTCCAGCCGTCGGCCGGTCGGTCGAACCACAGATGCGCCTGGCCGGTGCCGATGGCGTTCTCGTACTCCCCGTACTGCCGGGCCGTGGCGATGCACTCACTCTCACCGAGGGCGCCCGCCATCATCAGATAGTGGAAGAACTTCGCCTCGGGCTTGTGCTTCCAGAACTCCGGCATGGTCTCAAGGACCTTGGCGTGGCGGCCTTCCTTGAACCAGGCGATGCGCTCGTAGTCGGCCTCCCGGGCCCCGGCGCTGAAGATGTGGGAGGGGTCGCTGGGCTCGTGGTCGCGCAGCTCGCGCAGCGGCCAGAAGGTGTGCGACAGCGCACCGGAGGCGATCAGCAGCACCTTGCGGCCCGGGGTCGCGGCGATGCCGTCGGCGAGGGCGCGGCCGAGCCGCAGGTGGTCCTGCATATCGCCGGTCTGGCAGACGCCTATGGTGACCCAGCGCTTGTCGGGCAGGCCTTCACCCAGGTACTTCCACAGGTTGATGGTGGCGTAGTAGATCGGCAGATAGACGTCGTCGATGGCGGTGATCCAGGTGCCGTGCTTCTCGGCGAACTGCGCGACGTTGTGGGCGAGTTCGGGGTCGCCCGGGAAGTCGTACGGCATACGGCGCATCCCGCGCGGCAGCTCTTCGGAGGTAAACAGGCCGGCGCGGCGGTCCTGGGCGGTGATGACGAACTCGACGGTGGTTGCCCAGTGCGAGTCCAGGACGACGACGGTGTCGTAGTCGGCGGTCTCGAAGACATCCCGGCGCAGCTGCTGAAGACCGGTGACAAGGGTGATCTCCTTGCCGTCGTTCAGCTCGAACCGGTCCTCCTGCGAGAGCACGATGGTGGGGACGTGCGAAAGCAGTCCCGCACCGACGATCTCACCCATGGTCCCGCCATCCCTTCGGTGCCGTCACGCTGTTCTTGATGTCGCAGTAGAAGTCGAAGCTCCAGGTGCCGCCCTCACGGCCGATACCGGAGTGGCGGGAGCCGCCGAACGGCGCCTGCAGGTCTCGTACGAAGAAGCAGTTGACCCAGACCGTGCCCGCGACGAGCTGTGCGGTGACGCGCTCGGCGCGCTCGCGGTCGCCGGTGACGACGGTGGCGGCCAGGCCGAAGCGGGTGTCGTTGGCGAAGGCGACCGCTTTGTCCTCCGTGCCGAAGGTCTGCAGAGTCAGGACGGGGCCGAAGACCTCCTCCTGGACGATCTCGCTGTCCTGCGCCACGTCGGCCAGCAGCGTCGGCCGGTAGTAGAGGCCGCCCAGCTCGGTGTTGGGGCCACCGCCGATGACGGCGCGTGCGCCGGCCGCGAGCGCCCGCTGCACAAAGCCGTCGATCTTCTCCAGCTGGCGCGAGTGGATGTTGGGGCCGATGCCGGTGGCCTCGGCGCGTGGGTCGCCCTGCCGGAGCTGTTCGGCTTTGGCCACGAAGCGCCGGGTGAACTCATCGGCGATCGAGTCCTCGACGAGGATGCGAGTGGCGGCCAGGCACACCTGTCCGGCGTTGTCGTACTGCTCCACGGCCAAGTCGACGGCTAGGTCGAGGTCTGCGTCCGCGAAGACCAACAGGGGTGATTTGCCGCCCAGTTCGAAGCTGGCGGGTGTCAGGTTGACGGCGGTCGCGGCGGCAATCGTACGAGCCGTGGGCACCGAACCGGTGAAGCTGACGCGCCGCACGTCCGGGTGCGAGACAAGAGCGCTGCCGGCCTCGGAGCCGTACCCCTGGAGGATGTTGAGGATGCCGGCCGGGAGTCCCGCCTCGGCTGCGATGTCCGCGAGCAGGGATGCGGTGAGCGGGGACCACTCGGCGGGCTTGAGGATCACCGTGTTTCCGGCCGCGAGAGCCGGGGCGATCTTCCAGGTCGCGAGCATCAGCGGTGCGTTCCACGGCGTGATCAGGACGCAGGGGCCGGCCGGGTCCCAGGAGACGTGGTTGGTGTGACCGCGTGTGTCGAAGTCCTCGTGGCCGAGCTGGAGCAGCCAGTCCGCGAAGAAGCGGAAGTTGTGCGCGACGCGCGGCATGACGCCGCGGCGGTGGGAGCGCAGCAGGGCGCCGTTGTCATGCGTTTCGACGATCGCCAGGTCCTCGATGCGTTTCTCGACGCCGTCGGCGATGGCGTGCAGGATGCGGGCGCGTTCGGCTTGCGGGGTGCCGGCCCAGGCGGGGAAGGCGCCCTTGGCGGCGGCGACGGCCGCCTCGGCCTCCGTCGCCGTGCCGCGGGCGATCTCACCGAGCGTGCCGCCGTCGATGGGCGAGACGTCGGTGAAGGTCTCGGCTGAGGCAACGCGCTCGCCGCCGATCCAGTGCCGGGTGTCGACGGCGACGCCGGCGACGGTGGTGATGTGTCCGGTCATGTCCAGGTGCTCCAGGTGCTGCAGGTTGCGATGAGGAGTGCGGGCGCCGCTGAAAGAGGAGCCTCGCCGGTGTTTGAGGCGCGGGGTCCGGCGCGGAGCCCGTCCTGCCGCGGCAAAGAGGGGGCGGGGAGAGCTCGCCGCAGGCGCCTACTCGGCCCGGGACGTGCCGGACTCCAGCACATGCCCGCCGTCCCAGACCGCCCCCACCTGCCGGTAGTACGCCGCGATCGGCTCCCGTACCTCCAGCCGCACCAGTTCCTCCGTCGGCGCCTCGAACAGCTCGAGCTCGGCCTCGCCCCGCCAGGCCTGCCCTGCCTCGAAGGACGCGGCGCCGGTCTCGATGAGCTCGTCCAGGGCGAGCCCCTTGCCCTTCTCCACGGAGGGGAGCCAGCGGTGGTGGGCCATGGGGTGTCCGTTGACGAACCCGTTCGTCTCCGACTCCTCCCGCAGCGTCACCACGGCCTGCGCGAGGCGCCGGTCGGCGGCCGCGAGCGTCGCCCCGAAGCGGGCACCGGCCTCGATCCGCGGGGCGGGCCCGTACGGATGCGGACGGGTCTGATGGATCGAGCCGAGCTTCTTCGGGTAGCCCTGGTGCAGCCCGCGGGCGATCGCGAAGTCCTTGTCGACCCAGATGTAGACGCAGCGGGAGTACGTTCTCCCCCGATAGGAGCAGCGGACCACCGCGAAGGCCTCCTTGTACTGGGAGCGCACCGGGTCGAGCAGTTCCTCGCGGGAGCCGGAACAGGACTGCCAGTCGGCCCAGATGAGGGCGACCGCACCCGGGTCCTCGTCGGCGAGCTCCAGCGGTTCGGGGAGAAGTTCGCGCACCCGGGCGGGATCGGTGCGGTACTCGACGGTGAGGAGGTCCCCGGAGTAGTGCCATGGGGGCGAGGGGATGAGCGATGAGCTGCCCGTCGCCGTCTTGGGGTGGAAGTAACCGCGCGTCAGCGACACGATGTCTCCTCGGTGGGGTGGGGGCAGCCGCTAAATTCGTTTGGATCCAAATAACAGCCTCCCCGCACCCTCCGTCAACCCCGCCCACCACCCGATTCGCTTCCGCCGGAACGGTCCGCGCGGGAGGCTTGCAAGGGAGGGCCTCACAGAATACGTTTGACCCCAAACGGCATGCGGGACGACCGGAAGGGGCACACAGTGTCCACCCACCCCTCCCCCACACATCCGGGCGCCACACCGGAGGAACTCGCCGCTCTCGCGGACGAGCTCTCCGCCCAGGGCATCGACCTCGTCCGGGTACTGTGGAGCGATCTGCACGGAGTCGCCCGGGGCAAAGAAGTGCACGTCAGCGAGTTGTCGCGGTTTGCCGGGCCCGGCCTGTCCTTCTGCCAGGCCGTCATGGTCACCGACCTCGGCGGAAACCCGCTGGACCTGTCCGAAAGCTCGGGAAGCGGCTGGCCCGACGCCCATGCCCGGATCGACCCGGCAACGCTCGCGATCCCCGGCTATGCGCCCGCAACCGCGTTCCTGCTCGCCGACGTCACGGACTCCTCGGAGAACCACACCCCGTTGCATCTGGACCCGCGCGGGCTGCTGCGCAGCCAGGTCGACCGGCTCGCCCGCCGCGGCCTGAATGCCGTCGCCGCGCCCGAGCTGGAGTTCTATCTGCTGGCCCCGGACCCGAAAGCGCCGCACGGCTGGCGGCAGTACTCCGAGCACGACAGCGCCGGATACGTGGTCGGAGCTGCGTACGACCCCGACTCCCTGCTCCCGCTGCTGATCCGCGAATGCCATGCGCTCGGGCTGCGCGTCCAGACCGGCAACCAGGAGTTCAGCGGCGGCCAGTTCGAGATCAACCACACGCACGGACCGGCGCTCGAGGCCGCGGACCGGGCTTTCCTCTTCAAGTACGCCGTGAAAGAGATCGCGGCGGCCCGCGGTCTGCGGGCCACCTTCATGGGCAAGCCCTTCGCCGACAAGGCGGGCAGCGGACACCACGTCCATGTGTCGCTCGTGGACAACGACGGCGGGAATCTCTTCGCCGATCCGTCGGGCGAGGGCGGTCTCAGCATCCTCGGACAGTCCTTCCTCGCGGGCGTTCTTGAGCACGCACCGGCGCTCACCGCCCTGCTCAACCCCACCGTCAATGCCTACAAGCGGCTCGCCTCGCCCGACTCTCTCGCGCCCGCCACCGCCAACTGGGGCTACGACAACAGAACCGCTTACGTACGGATCCCGCCCGAGCGCGGCCCCGGCACCCGGCTCGAGGTTCGCGTCGCTGACGGCGCCGCAAACTCCTACCTCGTCATCGCGGCCCTGCTCGCAGCGGGACTGGACGGAATCGATCGCGAACTGGTCCCGCCCCCGTCCCTCACGGAGAACCCGCGCACCGAGGGTGTACCGCCGCTGCCGTCCTCGTTCGGCAGTGCTCTCACCGCCCTGGAGGAGGACAAGGTCCTCGGCGAAGCGCTCGGACCCCGCTTTGTCGAGGTCTTCATCGCCCTGAAGCGCCAGGAACGCGCCCGTTTCGAACGCGCGGTCACCGACTGGGAGTTCCGCGAGTACGCACGCATGCTCTGACCACTGCATGAAGGGAAACACATGGACCTGCAGCACTGGCTCCGCGAAGCGGCACGAGCCAACCAGGAGTGGTCGGCAGGCTTCGGCTCGTACACGACGCACCCGTCACTCGACGTCGAGGACGATCGATTCGCCGAAGTATTCGGGGAGTTCACCGAGCGGCTGAAGGACAACTATCCCTTCTTCCACCCGCGCTACGCCGGGCAGATGCTCAAGCCCCCGCACCCGGCCGCCGTGGTCGGCTATGTCACGGCCATGCTGATCAACCCCAACAACCACGCGCTGGACGGCGGTCCGGCCACAGCGAAGATGGAACGCGAGGTGGTCCAGCAGCTGGCTGCGATGTTCGGCTTCGGCACGCATCTCGGCCATCTCACCACCAGCGGGACCGTCGCCAACCTGGAGGCGCTCTTCGTCGCCCGCGAACTACATCCCGACCAGGGCGTCGCCTACAGCGCGGAGGCCCACTACACCCACGGCCGGATGTGCGGCGTCCTGGGTGTCGAGGGGTACGCCGTGCCCACGGACGACCGTGGCCGAATGGATCTGGACGCCCTCGAAGAGCTGCTGCGCACGGGCCGCGTCGGCACGGTCGTACTCACCACGGGCACCACCGGCCTCGGCGCGATCGACCCCGTCCATCAGGCGCTCGCCCTGCGGGAGAAGTACGGGGTACGCATCCATGTCGATGCCGCCTACGGAGGCTTCTTCACGCTGCTCGCCGGCGCCGAGGGAGCGGCCGGACTGCCCGACGCCCCGTGGCGCGCCATCGCCCGCTGCGACTCGGTGGTGGTCGACCCGCACAAGCACGGGCTCCAGCCGTACGGCTGCGGCGCGGTCATCTTCGCCGACCCCGAGGTGGGCCGCTTCTATCTGCACGACTCGCCGTACACGTACTTCACCTCCACGGAACTCCATCTCGGCGAGATCAGCCTGGAGTGCTCCCGCGCCGGCGCCTCGGCCGCGGCCCTCTGGCTCACCTTCCAGCTGCTGCCGCCCACGACCGAGGGCCTGGGCAACGTCCTCGCCGCCGGCCGCCGCGCCGCCCTGCGCTGGTCGGAACTGATAGAGGCTTCGGACGCCCTGGAGCTGTACCAGTCCCCCGAGCTCGACATCGTGTCCTACTTCCCCGCGACCGACCCCGCCGCCCTCTCCGCCATCGACACGGCCTCGGAACGCGTGCTCCAGCAGGGCATGACCGAGCAGGACCCGGTCTTCCTCAGCACTCTGCGGGCGGATGCCCATGCCTTCGCCGCACGCCACCCCAAGGTGACCACGGACGCGGACGGGGCGCGCATCCTGCGCAGCGTGCTGATGAAGCCGGAGTCGGAGGACCATGTGCAGCAGTTGCACGCCCGGTTGGAGCAGCTCGCGCGACAGTCCTAGACGCCGCCGACGTGCTGCGTACCGACGCCGCCGTACGACCGACCTCCTCGGCGGCGGTAGCCGATGTGGCGGCACTGGCGCTTCGGGTTGGTCCAGACCTATTGACGGTAGGTCTGGACCATTTTACCGTGTGGTGACATCACCTCACGCGAGCCTCCAGGCCTGCCCCGGTCGCGCGCCCCCATCACCACCGTGGTTCACCAACTCACCCGGAGAAGCGGCGAGAAGGGAGCACAGCATGATCGGTCGGAGGTTACGTCTGCTGGGGGCCGGCCTGGCAATGGCTTGCCTCGTGCAGGTACTGGTCGCCGCGGCGCCGAGTTCACCGAAGGCTGCCACATGTGCGGTCAAATCGAAGCCATCGGGCAAGGTCCTCCAGGGGTACTGGGAGAACTGGGACGGCGCGGCAAATGGCGTTCACCCGCCGTTCGGATGGACTCCGATCACTGACACCCGCATCCGTGATCACGGCTACAACGTGGTCAATGCGGCCTTCCCGGTGATTCGTTCGGACGGCACTGTCCTGTGGGAGGACGGGATGGACGCGACGGTGAAGGTAGCGACCCCGGCCGAGATGTGCCAGGCCAAGGCGGCCGGTCTCACGATCCTGATGTCCATCGGCGGTGCGACGGCCGGTATCGACCTCAGCTCCAGCGCCGTCGCCGACCGCTTCGTCGCGACGGTGGTGCCGATCCTGAAGGCGTACAACTTCGACGGCATCGACATCGACATCGAGACGGGCCTCGTCGGCAGTGGCAACATCAACCAACTGTCGGCCTCGCAGGCCAACCTCGTTCGCATCATCGACGGCGTGCTTGCCCGGATGCCTTCGAACTTCGGCCTGACGATGGCGCCCGAGACGGCCTACGTCACTGGAGGCAGCGTGGCATACGGCTCGATCTGGGGCGCGTACCTGCCGATTGTGAAGAAGTACGCGGACAACGGCCGGCTCTGGTGGCTGAACATGCAGTACTACAACGGCAGCATGTACGGGTGCTCCGGCGACTCGTACTCCGCCGGCACGGTCCAAGGGTTCACCGCGCAGACGGACTGCCTCAACAGGGGGCTGGTCGTCCAGGGCACCACGATCAGGGTTCCCCATGACAAGCAGGTGCCGGGGCTGCCGGCGCAACCGGGCGCCGGGGGCGGCTATATGTCGCCGAACCTGGTGTCGCAGGCGTGGAACAACTACAACAACGGCCTGAAGGGACTCATGACCTGGTCCATCAACTGGGACGGGTCGAAGGGCTGGACGTTCGGGAACAACGTCAAGGCTCTCCAGGGCCGCTGAAGTCGGCGTTGGGCGAGCACCGCATGACACCGGTGCGCGGTCCTCAGCGAGCTCGCAGCCGGCCCCGGCCGCCTCGAGGGCCGCTGCCGCCGGGCCGCATCCGACTGCGAGTCGGCGGCGCTGCGGCAGGCGACGGCTACCAGTCCTTTTCGACGCCACCCATCTTGGCACCGGCGAGAACGCTCACCCGGCCCGTGTCGTCGTAGACGTCCTGACGCCACTTGGCGAACGTATCGGCCAATCGCTGCATGTCCTCATCCGATCCGAAGCCCGCCTGCATCATGATCTGCGCCTCGTTCCTGTCCCCCACCTTGCGGATGATGACCTTGCCGGCCATGGGAGACAGGACGTCGTCGGTCCTGACGCTGTTCGAGGCGAGATAGCCGCGGAAGTCGGCCTTCGCGTCGTACCAGCCCGCCATCTGCTCCTCGGAGGTCAGAACCGGCTCACCGTCGCCCTCGGTCGTCAGGTCGGGCTGCTCCGCTCCGGACTCGTCGGTCGTCCCATCCGTGCTCCCCTCGGTCGCTCCCGACTGCCCCTGAACGGAACCGCCGGCCACCACTTCGCCCGGCCCCGGCCGCTCGTGTCCGCACGACACCAACAGCCCGCAGAGCAGGACCACCACTGTCGTGGCCCCCGCGCGGCGCACACTTCGGCCAGTCGTCATCAAGACCCCCCGGTTCGCGTACTGTTCCCCGCTGTCCAGATGCATACGGCGCCGGTTCCGTTCCCTGTTCTCGGGAGATCCATGTCCGCCGGTTACACCACGGCCGAGGACGAGAGCGACTACCTGGAACAACGGTTCGGGCAACTGCGTCAGTCCATGACCGAATAGGCAGTCCCTCGCAAGCGCCCGACGCCGACTCGAGGTCGGACGGGCCGGCACAGGCCATTCGGACCGCCGCTGAGTCCCGAGCGGCAGACCAGCCACGCCACACGGTCCGCGTGCCTTCGGGCGAATATCGCGCCAGAGGCGTGGCTCGAAGGGCCTTCGGTGGTACGAGCTTGTGGATGTCCAGGCCATCGGATCCGCAGTCCAGCAATCCGGACCCCGGCGCGCCGTCCGCCGGGCGCCGGCGCCGGATCCGTACGGCGTCGCGTCAGGCGCTGCGCGGCATCACCGCGCCTCCGGCCGGGAAACCGGGCGGCCGGCGCCCGCTGCCCCGCTCCCGGCCCGGCGACGAGCCGCGGGTGTCGCCCACTCTGCGGACGGCTGCCGCGTACGCCTGGCGGATCCTCGTGGTGGGCGCCCTCGTGTACGCCGTCTTCTCGGCGCTGGGGCGGTTCCACGAAATCGCCCTGGCTGTCTTCCTCGGCATGGTCATCACCGCGATGCTCCGGCCGGTGGCCGACCTCCTGGGGCGCGTTGTGCCACGACCGCTCGCCGTCGCCGTTTCCCTGGTCGGCGGCATCGTCCTCGTCCTGGGGGTCCTGGCGCTGGTCGGCAACGCGGTGGCGAGCGAGCAGGCCGGGCTGGTACGGGAGTTCCAGGCCGGCTTCGGCAGGATCCAGCGCTGGCTCGAGCAGCCGCCGTTCCGCCTCGACCCCAAGGCACTGACCGACATCCAGTCCCGGATCGGGCAGTTCCTTTCCAGCCACCGGGCCACCCTCATCAGTACGGCACTCAGCGGCGCCGGCCGGCTGGTCGAAGTCCTGACCGTGTTCGCCCTGGCCCTGTTCTCCTCGGTCTTCTTCATCCACTCCGGCGACCGGCAGTGGGGCTGGTTCTGCGACCAGCTTCCGCCGACCGCACGGGACCGGGTGTCGATCGCGGGCTGCGCGGCCTGGCGGACCTTCACCGGGTACACGCACGGCATCGTGCTGGTGGCCGGGACCAACGCGATCCTGGTCGGTGTAGCCCTCTTCGCTCTCGGCGTGCCGCTCGCGGTTCCGCTGGCTCTGCTGGAGTTCTTCGCCGCCTTCATTCCGCTGATCGGCTCACCCATCGCCCTCGCGGTCGCCGCCGTGGTGGCCCTGGCGGCCAAAGGCCCGCTCATCGCGGCCATGGTCGTCGCCCTCATCGTGATCATCGGGCAGATCGAGGGCCATCTGCTGCACCCGATCGTGATGAGCTGGGCCGTTCGGCTGCATCCGGTCGTGGTCGCGCTCACGGTCATCGGCGGCGCCGTCGCGGCCGGAGTACTGGGGGCCGTGGTGGCCGTGCCGATGGTGTCCGTCCTCTGGTCGGTCCATCAGGCGCTGCGCCGGGCGCGCGAACCGGATCCGCTGCAGAACCCGGCCCCCGGCGGAGGGACGGGATCGTAGGGCGGGCGCCCCGGTCCTTGCCGGGACCGGGACGCCCGTCCGCTGTCAGCCGGTGTAGGCCGCGAAGATCTTCGAGAACTCGTACGCGGACTGCGGGATGTTCGTGCACATGTAGAGGGCACCTGTACAGGCGTTGCGGTCGCGGGTCGCCTCCCAGAAGGCAAGCTCCCCGAGGTGCTTGCCCTGCGCGAAGGTGACCAGCCGGCGCGCGTCGGCCTGGTCGAAGATGTGGCCGTCGTCGTTCTGGCCGAGCATCGGCGTCACACCCACCATCGCCCAGACCTGAGCGTCGCTCTTGGCCGGGTACAGCGACTTCAGCTGGGTGTACGTGCTCTGCGCGGCCTGCACCGCCGCGTCGCCGTAGTCGACATTCCGGTAGTAGTCCATCGCCATGACGTTCACGACGTCGAGGTTCACACCCGCGTCCCGCGCCGACTTCACCACAGCCAGCCCGTCGGCGGTCAGCCCCTCCGGGAGAACGGGCAGCGTGAGAGAGATCCGCAGACCCGGGTGGGCCTGTTGGAGACGCGCCAGGGCCTGGGAACGACGACTGACCGAGGCCGGGTCGGCGGTCGCCGCTCCCTCGATGTCGAAGTCGGCGTACGTCAGGTCGTAGGCGGTGACGACCGCGTTGTACTCGGCGTACAGCGCGTCGACGGACGAGCACGCCTGAGCCAGCTCGATGCCGCTGGCGCCGCCGAAGGAGATCTTGACGTCTCCGCCGCCCGCCCGGATGGCGTCGACCTGGTCCCTGGCCCAGCCGGCTCGCGGGTCATAAGCGTTGAACCACATGGCCTTGCAGGCCGACGCGGTGACAAAGGCCATCGTGAAACTCTTGAGCCCGCTCGCCGATGCCATCGTGGGCATGCTCGGGGTCGGCCAGGCGCCCATGTCGATGTACGGCGCTGTGCGCACCCCGCTGGTCGGTGGTGTACCGCCGCCCGTGCTCGTCGTACCGCTGACGGCCGTGCTGTAGGCCGAGAAGTTTCCGGCGGCGTCCTTGGCCCGGATGCGGAACGCGTAACTGGTGCTCGCCTGCAGTCCACCGGCGGTGTACGAGGTGCCGGTCACGGTGACCGGCGTGCCGCCGTCGCGGGAGACCTCATAGCCCGCGACCGTGCCCGAGTTGTCGGTCGACGCCGTCCAGCTCACGGTCAGGGACGAACTGGTCGCCGAGCCGACCCGCACCCCGGACGGCACGGTAGGCGCCGTCGTGTCGCCGCCGCCTGAACCGTCTTCGCAGGATGCGCCGTTGAGCCTGCAGTTCGTCGGTGTGCCACTCCCGCTGGACACCCAGCCGAACGTCGCGGTCGCGCCGGGCGCCAACGACCCGTTGTACTCACGGTTCTTGAAGGTGTAGTGGCTGTCGCTCCGGGTGAGCAGCGTGTCCCAGTACGAGCCGACCGAGGTACCCGAAGGCAGGTCGAACTCGACGGTCCAACCGGTCAGTGCGGAGCTGCCGCCGTTGGTGATGGTGTATGCGCCCTGGTAACCGCCGTCCCAGGTCGATGTTTTCGAGAACGCCGCCGTCGGCGTGGCCGCGGCAGCGGGTGGGGCCAGGAACAGGACGAAGGCCCCGATGAGCGTGACGACCAGCGTGAAAGATCTTCGCATTTGCTGCCTCCACCGAGTGGGAACAAGCGCGGATTCGAGCGTGCGAGGTCGAGAGCACCTACTTGGTCTATACCAAAGCATCTGGCATGTGCATACCGAACTCGCGGCATCTCGTCAAGACGCTGCTTGCCCAGACCGGGGCCTGGCGCCCGGCAAACGCGGCGAGGAGCCTGGCCCCATCTCTGGACGCCCCGCCGCAACAGCTGTCCGGGGCCAGCCACTGCATCCGGTGCCGTGACCGATGAGTTTTCGGTTGCCGTCCCGTCCATACCTCTGACCGGGAAGTGACATGAGGAGCGGTGATGACCGACACACAGAAGCAGGTCCAGACAGCGATCGACCGGATGGTCGACTCCGGTGCGGAACGCGGTATGCAAGTTGCTGTCTACCGGCACGGCGAGCTGCTGGTCGACGCCGTGGCCGGCGTCGCCGATCCGGGGACCGGGCGGCCCGTGACGCCGGGGACCGTGTTCTACAACTTCTCCATCGGGAAGGCCGCGACGTCGACCGTGGCGCATGTGCTCGCGGAGCGCGGCGCCTTCGGCTACGACACACCGGTGGCAGAGCTGTGGCCGGAGTTCGCCGCGCACGGGAAGGGCGGGGTGACCGTACGGCACGTTCTGACGCACTCGGCCGGAGTACCGGGCGTGCCTGCGGACACCTCGGTGGAGGATCTGTGCGACTGGGAGTCGATGTGCGCGGCGATCGCCGACGCCGAGCTGTGGTGGGAGCCGGGCACGGCGGTCGGCTACCACGCCTACACCTTCGGCTACATCATCGGAGAGATCGTGCGCCGGGTGACCGGCAAGCCCATCTCGCAGGTACTTCAGGAGGTCGTGACCGGGCCGCTGGGCGTGGCCGACGAGCTCTACTTCGGCATGCCGGTCTCCGAGCACGGCCGGCTTGCCCAGCTGGAGGACGAGGCGGGCTCAGCGGACACGATGGCCGGCCTCCCGGAGGATCTGCCGATGTTCAAGGCGGGGCCGCTCTCCCTGTTCCCGACGGCTGGACTCGGCAACCGCAGTGACATCCTCGCCGCCGACATCCCGGCCGGCGGCAAGACCTCGGCCCGCGCCATGGCGCGTCTGTACGCCGGGCTGCTGGGCGATGTTCCCGGTGTCCGGCTGATCTCGCCGGAGCGGCTGAATGAGGTCACGGCCGTGGGGGCCGAGGGCACCGACCGGATCTTCGGGAACGAGAGCTCATGGGGGCTGGGCTACTCGATTGGCCTCCCCGGCGTCGAGGGGGCGACGAGCGCGTTCGCGATGGGCGGCGCCGGCGGGAGCTTCGCCTACGGGGACACGGCCACCGGCATCGCGTTCGCGATGACCAAAAACCGGCTGACCATGGACTTCGCTGCCGCCATAGAGCTCATCGGGATCGCGACCGGGGCCACGACGGAGATCTGAGAGCGCCAGGAACGGACCCTTCGGGTGCGCCGTCCCGAAGGCGGGGCCGACCGCATGCCGCGCCGGCCCCTCCAGCCCCGCAGCCAGGGCCCTCCTGGGGCAGCTTCGACCAGCTCTTACCCGCTGACGCTCTCCCTGACCATGCCGTCCGCCCGGTAGCTGGTCGTTCTCCAGCGGGGGTCTTCGGGGCAGGGGTCTCAGCTCTGGGTTTCTCGAAGCGGGGCACCGATGGCCAGGTCCTCATCGAGTTTTGCCCTCACAGCGGAGGCATGGGAGGGGGCGTTTTGGACAGCCCACTGTTCGACGAGAGTCAGGAAACCGCCCAGCTTGTCCCGGACGGAGCCCAGAAGTTCCGGCAGCTCATCTCGAGGTATGTCGATGGGGACCCCCGCCGGATGCTCCGCATCCGGCCACAGACGGACGAGCGATCCGACGTGCTCGACGCGCGGCGCGGGATCGTGGCCGAGCCATGGCTCTTCGCCGTTCATCAGATCAAGCCAGTCCCGCCAATTCTCCAGGCCGAAGCAGCATCCTGGTAGTGCGGTGACGCCGGTATGGGTGTTCCGGATCCGCAAGCCACCCGGTGCGATGACGGTTTCAGCCGCCGCCAGGCGACGGATCTGCTCGATGCCGTCCTCGGAAGCCAGGGCCGGACGGTCGCGATGTCCCTCGTTGTAGCTGGTCAGGATCGCCATCGCAGTACCGACCTCTCGCGGCGACAGTCGGCCGGAAAGGGCTAGGAGGTGGTCTGCTTGCGGATCGGCGATGGGCCAGAGGGTGAAGTCGGTGGCCGTGTAGGTTTCCAGGACGGCATCCATGATCAGCACGTCTCCAGTGTCGCCGTACGCGGAAGCGAACGCCTCTCCTTTCCTCGTGACGTTTTTCCTGGTGAGGGTGCGAGTCATGGCCGGCGTCCCGCACGACAGTGATCCGGCTTCCCCGGTGAGCGAATTCCCGCACGCCTACGCCGCCAGCCGCTGCGGGTCGCCGGCTGTCCCCGGCAAGCGGCTGAAACGGATGGGCGTGACGAGCGGCGGCGGGTGCGGCGCAGGCGCCGAGCCCGCCTGAAGGCCGCCCGGGCTGGACCGCTCCCGCGGCGGCTTACCAGCAAGGTCCACCTCGCCGCCGAGCGGCGCTGCCGCCCGCTGTCCTTCGAGCTGACCGAGGGACAAGCCGCTGACAGCCCCCGCTTCATCCCCGTCCTGGACAGGCTCAAGGTCCGCAGCCCTGCGAGTCGCCCGCGCACCCGGCCCGATGCCGTGGCCGGCGACAAGGCGTTCCTCCCGCGCCAACCGCGCCTGCCTGCCCAGACGGAAGATCAAGGCTGTCACCGGGAGAAGACCGACCAGGCCGCCCATCGCAACGCGGCGCGGTCATCTGGCTCCGCAGCCTCCGCCCCGCAATGTGATCCGAACCAGCAACGCTCCCTGAGCGGCCTCGGGGAAGGTCAGGCACGCGCCCCCACCCAGGCGTCAGCCTCGCGCAGGAAAACGCCCCGCCAGGAACTGCTCGAACGTGACCTTGCCCACGGCCCGCTCCGGCGTCAGATGCCCGCCCGTCCGGAACCCGCGGTAGGCCTTGCCTGCCAGGCGCACGCTCAGCAGGGGACGGCGTCGTCCGCTCGCGCGCAGATAGGCCCGGGCCAGCTCCGGAAACGTACGCACCTCGGGACCGCCCATGTCCGGAACCCGCCCCGCGGGCGCCCCGGTTGCGAGCTCGGCCAGCCGGGCAGCGACCTCCGCCACCTCGACCGGCTGGTCGGCGACCCCCGCCGGGAGCAGCATGACCGGCAGCTTCGCCGAGCCTTGCAGGAGCTGCAGCACCAGGTCGTGGAACTGCGTCGTGCGCAGCACGGTCCAGCCGAGCTCCGATTCCTCGACCAGCCTCTCGACGGCGAGCTTGGTCCGGTAGTAGCCGAGCGGCACCTGGTCGACGCCGACGATCGAGATGTACGCCAGATGCCGCACCCCGGCCTGGCGGGCCGCCTCGATCAGATGGCGTGCCGCCTGCTCGTCGCCGCCGCGCGGATTGGTCGCGCAGTGCACGACCGTGTCCACGCCCGCGACGGCTGCGGCCAGCCCCGTGCCCTCGCGCAGGTCCACGGCGTACGGCCGCGAGTGTCGGCTCAGCACGCGCACCTCGTGCCCGTCCGCGCGCAGCCGCTCGGTGACGAGCCGGCCGAGCGTTCCGGTGCCGCCGGTCACCAGGATCGTGGTCATCGCAGTTCTCATCCCTTCGGTGGGCGTGCGCTCCCCGGTGGAGCGCCCGTCATCCGCTGAGAACCGACGAGCACCCAAAGATGTGACAGCCTCTTCGTGACCGCACTCACCCGCGGGCCACGCCCCCGGGGGCCATTGCGGCGAACTGCCAGCCTGCGAACACGAGTTTGTCCGGGTTCACGACGACCCTCACCCGAGCGATGACGCCGTCCCGCAGTTCGAACGAGGCGACGGCGATGAGCTGCTCCGCCGCGTGCGCCACCAGCGCCGGCGCCCCGTTGACCTCGGCGACCGTGAGGTCCCAGCCGCCCGCGAACCGCTGCGCGCCGCCCACCAGGAAGCGCACGACCGTCTCCCGGCCGACGATGGGCCGCCGGGCCGCGGTGACCTTGCCACCGCCGTCGCTCCACCAGGTGACGTCCTTGGCGAGCAGCTTCTCCAGTCCTGCCAGATCGCCCTCGCGTGCTGCCATGACGAAGGACTCCACGAGCTCGTGCTGCCGCTCGGCTGCCGGTGTGAAGCGGGCATCACACGTCGCCACCCGCTGGACCGCCCTGCGGTACAGCTGGCGGCAGTTGGCCTCGCTCAGGTTGAGCACCCCGGCGATGTCCCGATGGCCGTAGCCGAACGCCTCGCGCAGAACGTAGACCGCACGCTCCGTCGGCGTGAGCCGCTCCAGCAGCACCAGCAGCGCCGTCGACACGGCGTCGCGCTGCTCGGCGGACTCCATGGGGCCGAGCGAACCGTCCTGCGTGAACACCGGTTCCGGCAGCCACGGCCCCACGTACTGCTCGCGCTGCACACGGGCCGAGGTGAGCCGGTTGAGGCACAGGTTGGTGACGACCCTGGCGAGCCAGGCCCCCGGGTGCTCGATCGCCGCACGGTCGGCGCCGCTCCAGCGCAGATACGCGTCCTGCACCGCGTCCTCCGCCTCCTCGGCGGAGCCGAGCAACCGGTAGGCCAGGCCGAACATCCTGGGGCGGTGGGCAGTGAACTCCTCGGCGGTCCCTGACGTCACGCGCCCAGCGTGCCATAGGCGCGGAAGCATCCCGCATCCAGCATCCGGCATTGCCCCCGGGGGGACATCGGCGCCCGCTGAGCGGCGCTGCCGCTCGCTGCCCTTCGAGCTGACCGGGGCAGGCCGCAGACAGCCTCCCGCTCTATCCCGGTCCTGGGCAAGGTCAAGGTCCGCGGCCCGGTCGGCCGTCCGCGCACTCGGCCCGACGCGGTGGCCGGCGGCAAGGCGTATTCCTCACGCGTCAACCGTGCCTACCTGCGGCGACGCCGCATCGTGGTGGCTCAACCCGGAACAGGCCCCAGTCCGCTCACACGGAGTGGCCGGGCCGGGTTGTAGCGCCGGCGAACTCCCTTATCAGGTCGAGAAGACGTGTGGGCTGTTCGATCTGCGGGAAGTGACCCGCGTCCGCGACGAGTTCGAACCGCGCCGCCGCGAACGACTCCGCGTATGCCTTGCCGTAGGCCGGAGTGACGATCCCGTCCTCCCGGCCCCAGGCGACAAGGACGGGCACATCGACCCTGGGCAGCCGCCGACGCAGCTCCGGGTCGTGCATGTACGGATCGCCGGCGTAGACGGCGGCCGCCGTCCGGTTTGCGGCGGCCGCGGCGAGTTCGTCGTTGGTGAGTGCGGCAGGGTCGGGCCGCACAGACGGGTCATGGAAAGCCAGACGGGCGGCCTGGTCGGGGTGCAGGGCGAAGATATCGGCGATCTCGGTGGCGTCCCCGTCGACGTGGATGCCGACGGCGTTCACGAGGACGATGCGGCCGATGCGGGAAGTGTCGCGCAGGGCGAGTTCGGACGCGATCCAGCCGCCCAGGGAGTTTCCGACCACGGTGACGTCACGCAGGTCGAGCTGCCGGAGCAAATCGAGGTAGATGGACGCGAGTCCGGGGATGCTGTCGAGGTTGTCGGGACGTGGGCGGCCCGCGAAGCCCGGGTGGGTGGGCGTCAGCACCCGCCCGTGGCGGGCCAGCAGGCTTGCGAACGGCAGGACGGAGCCGGGGCCGGCACCGCCGTGCAGGAGGAGGAACGGACGCCCGGTGCCCTGGTCGTCCCAGGTCAGGCTGCTCCGCCGATGAGCGGGGCGGCGTGGGCGTGGGCTGCTGTGCGGTCGGACATGGGTGAGCCCTTCGGAAGGTGTGCGGCGATGACACCCGACTCTAAGTAAGGATGTTTATATAAGCAAGCTTACTCAGTCCTCTATAGTGGCCGTATGCCCGTTGCACTCCAAGACCTGGGGCTGGCCGTCAAGCGGCTGCAGCACCGTCATCACCGCACTCTCGACGCCTTGCTGATCGAGCAGGGAACCACGCTCGTCCAGTGGGACGCCCTCCGTGCCATCCACCGCCATCCCGAGTCGACGTCCCACGAGTTGGCACTCCTGACCTTCCAGAGCGACCAGTCCTTCGGCACGCTCGCCAAGCGGCTGCTCGCGCAGGGTCTGATCGAACGCACCGTGGGACCCGGGCGGGCCATCCGGCACCGACTCAAGCCTGCAGGCGAAGCCGTGCTCAACAAGGGGCAGGCGGTGGTGGACCGTGTGCTCGCGGAGTCCTTCGCACCGCTCTCGCCGCAGGAACGGGATCTACTCCATTCACTGTTGATGCGACTGCTGCCCGAACGGGCCCAGGCCGACACGGATCTCCGCAACTGAGTCACACGTCGCCCAGCTGCGACGCCGTTAACCGAGTACACCTCACGCGCTCCTCCGGCCATTCCGGAGTCTCGGGTGTCAACCTTGACGCCCATGAGCATCAAGGCCATGCCCGTCAGGCGTGTTCCTTCCGATTACGGTGCGAACCGGAGGAAGATTCCGGCGAGGTGAAGTCCGTCCAGGTACGGCACCTCATCCACGCCAGTGGGAGCCATGTCCGTGCGGTGGTCCACAACTCGAAACCGATACCGCGATGAACGGTACGCGCGACCAGGCCGTACTGCTGGCTGGCAATGACACCTGGACCGTCACCGCCACGGCCGGCCTGTCATCCGCCGGCCGGGCAGGAAGGGACATGCTGTGACCCTGTCTTCCTCGAAGGCCAGACTGGCTTCCCTGCGCGTCGACCTCGAGCGCCGCAACCCCGCACAGCCTGAATTCCATCAGGCATCAACGGAAGTGCTGGAGACCCTGGCTCCCGTGCTCGCCGTCCGTCCCGAGTACGCGCAGCCAGGGCTCATCGAGCGCCTCTGCGAGCCCGAACGGCAGATCATCTTCCGGGTGCCCTGGCAGGACGATCGTGGTGCAGTGCACGTCAACCGAGGATTCAGGGTGGAGTTCAACAGCGCACTCGGCCCTTACAAGGGCGGTCTGCGTTTCCACCCTTCGGTGAACCTGGGCGTCGTGAAGTTCCTCGGCTTCGAGCAGATCTTCAAGAACGCCCTCACCGGGCTGGGCATCGGCGGCGGCAAGGGCGGCAGCGACTTCGACCCACGAGGTCGTTCGGACGCCGAAGTCATGCGCTTCTGCCAGTCCTTCATGACGGAGCTCCACCGTCACATCGGCGAACACACCGACGTCCCGGCCGGCGACATCGGCGTCGGCGGCCGTGAAATCGGCTACCTCTTCGGCCAGTACCGGCGTATCACCAACCGCTGGGAATCGGGCGTCCTCACCGGCAAGGGCCAGGGGTGGGGCGGCTCAGCGATGCGCACGCAGGCGACCGGATACGGCAGTGTGCTCTTCGCCGCCGAAATGCTGAGTCGGCGAGGAGAAGAGCTCGCGGGCCAAGGGGCCGTGGTCTCCGGCTCGGGCAACGTTGCGATCCACACCATCGAAAAGCTGACGCGCAGCGGCGCCCATCCCATGACCTGCTCCGACTCCGAGGGCTATGTGGTGGACGAGAAGGGCATCGACCTCGAGCTGCTCAAGCAGATCAAGGAGGTTGAACGCGCACGCGTCAGCGAGTACGCCGAGCGCCGCGGCGCCTCCGCCCGCTACGTCCCCGGCGGCCGCGTGTGGGACGTACCCTGCGACGTCGCCTTCCCTTCGGCCACCCAGAACGAGCTCGACGCCCAAGACGCTCGCACCCTTGTCCGCAACGGAGTCAAGGCCGTCTCCGAGGGGGCCAACATGCCCACCACCCCGGAAGCGGTGCGCATCCTGCAGGACGCGGGTGTGGCCTTCGGCCCGGGCAAGGCCGCGAATGCCGGCGGCGTCGCCGTCAGTGCCCTGGAGATGCGTCAGAACGCCGCCCGTGACTCCTGGACACCCGGGCGCGTGGAGGACGAACTCGCGGAGATCATGCGCGATATCCATCGCGTCACATACGAGACTGCTGAGCGCTATGGAGCACCCGGCGACTATGTGACGGGCGCGAATATCGCAGGCTTCGAGCGCGTCGCGGACGCGATGCTCGCCCAGGGAGTCATCTGACGGGAGCGGCAGCGGTAGCCGTGGACGGTGGGCCCGGTCGACCCCGGGCCCACGCAGCGAACACCATGACAGCCGACGGGCAGCGCTCTGGAAGCAGCCCCAACGACTGCTGGTGCACGAAGCATTGACGAAACAAGGGCGCGGATCTAGCTTCATCGCGTTGCACTTCATACGTCATATATGAGACGCGATACGCGAGATCTGAGAGTGTCCATGACATTCGCCCCGAGCCCGATCCCCTCCCGGACCCAGTACGTACTGGAGGCGATCAAGCACGCCATCCTCACCGGCGGCCTCAGCCCCGGCCAGGCCCTCGTCGAGACTGAACTCGCCGCGCAGTTCGGGGTGTCGAAGACACCGGTACGGGAAGCACTCAAGACTCTGGCCGGCACCGGCCTGGTCGTCATGAGCCAGTACAAGGGAGCCACCGTCCGCACGGTCGACACGGGCATGGCGCGCGAGGTGTACGACGTGCGGCTGCTGCTGGAGCCGGAGGCGCTGCGGCGGTCCATCGAACGCTCGGCGGACCTGGACGCCGCCAAGGACGCCCTGCTCAAGGCCGATGACTCCGCCGACCGGGCCGAACGCTCGCTGGCCAACCGGGAGTTCCACCGTGCCTTGTATCTGCCGTGCGGCAATCCGCTGCTCGCGCGGATGCTCGACGAGGTACGGGATCAGGCGGCCCTGGTCTCGGCCGTGGCCTGGGCCGCCCAGCCGTCCTGGGAGCTGGAGGCAGTCGAGCACCGGGAGATTCTGCGGCTCGCACTGGCCGGGGACGCCGACGGAGCGGCCCGCGCCCTGCGCGAACACATCGCCGACTTCGTACAGCGGGCGTTTCCTGAAGGAGCGGACGCATGAGCACCTCGGATTTCACTTCCCTGCGCGCCGCGCTCGCCGATGTCGTGGCAATCCCTGTCACCCCCTTCACCGCAGATGACACCCTCGACACCGACACTCACCGCACACTGCTCAGACGGCTTCTCGACGGCGGTGTACGCACCGTCACGCCGAACGGCAACACCGGTGAGTACTACGCGCTGAGCCCCGAAGAGCGACGCGCCGTCACCGAGTTGACCATCGATGAGGTGGGCGACCGGGCGGCGGTTCTGGTCGGTATCGGCCTGGACCTCCCGACCGCTGTCGCAGCCGCCGAGCATGCCCGCGCCGCGGGGGCCGGGATGGTGATGGTGCATCAACCTGTGCACCCGTACGCCTCGCAGGACGGCTGGACCGACTACCACCGTGTGATCGCCGAGGCGGTGCCGGAACTCGGCGTCGTCCCGTACATCCGCAATCCGCAGCTCGGTGGTGACTACCTCGCCGAACTGGCGGACTTGTGCCCCAATGTCATCGGCGTGAAGTACGCCGTTCCGGATGCCACGAGGTTCGCCGCCTTCGCCCGGGACGCCGGCCTGGACCGCTTCGTCTGGGTCGCGGGACTCGCCGAGCTGTACGCACCGTCCTACTTCGCGAGCGGCGCCACCGGCTTCACCTCCGGTCTGGCCAATGTCGCCCCGACCGTCTCGCTGACCCTGCTGACCGCGCTGCGTGCGGGCGACTACCCGGCCGCCATGAAGATCTGGGAGCGGATCCGGCCCTTCGAGGAACTGCGCGCCGCTCATCAGTCCGCCAACAATGTGACGGTGGTGAAGGAGGCCCTCGCCTCGCTCGGTCTGTGCCGGCGCGACCTCCGTCCGCCGAGCCGCGCACTGCCGGAAGCGCAGCGTACGGCGGTCGCCGGACTCGTGGCCGGTTGGGCCGTATGACCGTCAAGCGCCCCGAGGAACTGCGCAGTCACCAGTGGTACGGAACGGACGGGCTGCGCTCGTTCAGCCACCGCGCCCGCACCCGCCAGCTCGGCTATCTGCCCGAGGAGCACCTGGGCAAGCCCGTCATCGCGATCCTCAACACCTGGTCCGACATCAACCCCTGCCATGTCCATCTGCGTGACCGGGCTCAGGCCGTCAAGCGCGGTGTGTGGCAGGCCGGCGGCTTTCCGCTCGAATTCCCGGTCTCCACACTCTCCGAGACCTTCCAGAAGCCGACCCCGATGCTCTACCGCAACATGCTGGCGATGGAGACCGAGGAGCTGCTGCGCTCCTATCCGGTGGACGGCACGGTACTGATGGGCGGCTGCGACAAGTCCACGCCCGCCCTGCTGATGGGCGCGGCCAGCGCCGACCTGCCCACCGTGTTCGTACCGGCCGGGCCGATGCTGCCGGGCCACTGGCGCAATGAAGTACTCGGCTCCGGGACGGACATGTGGAAGTACTGGGACGACAAGCGAGCCGGGCTGATCGGCGACGCGGAGATGGCCGAGCTGGAGAACGGACTGGCCCGCTCCCCCGGCACCTGTATGACCATGGGCACCGCTTCCACGCTGACCGCGGCGGCCGAGGCGCTCGGCGTCACCGTCCCCGGCGCGTCGTCCATCCCGGCCGTCGACTCCGGGCACGAGCGGATGGCTGCCGCCTCCGGGCGGCGGATCGTCGGCCTGGTGCACCAGGACCGGAAGCTTTCGCAGATCCTCACGGGGGAGGCGTACGAGGACGCGGTCGCCACCGTCCTCGCCCTCGGCGGCTCGACCAACGCGGTGATCCATCTGATCGCGATGGCCGGACGCTCGGGCGTACAGCTCACGCTCGACGACTTCGACCGCATCGCCCGTACGGTGCCGGTGCTGGCCAACCTCCGGCCCGGCGGCCGCTATCTGATGGAGGACTTCCACTTCGCGGGCGGACTCCCGGCGTTCCTGGCCCAGTTGACGGACGTACTGCATCTGGACCGGCCCACCGTCGCGCACGACACTCTGCGTGAACAGCTCGACGGCGTCCTCGTCCACAACCCCGATGTCATCCGCCCGCGCGAGAACCCTCTCGCCGAGGAGGGCGGCGTGGCCGTGCTGCGCGGCAACCTCTGCCCCGACGGCGCGGTCATCAAGCACATCGCCGCCGAACCCCGCCTCCTCAAGCACACCGGACCCGCCATGGTCTTCCCCGACTACAGGACCATGCAGCGAACCATCAACGACCCCGGGCTCGGCATCACCGCCGACCATGTGCTGGTGCTCCAGGGCGCGGGCCCCAAGGGCGGCCCCGGCATGCCCGAGTACGGGATGCTGCCGCTCCCCGACCACCTGCTCAAGCAGGGTGTACGGGACATGGTGCGGATCTCCGACGCCCGGATGAGCGGCACCAGCTACGGCACCTGCGTACTGCATATCGCCCCCGAGTCGTACGTCGGCGGGCCGCTGGCACTGGTCCGCAGCGGGGACCTCATCACCCTGGACGTCGCGACGCGCACCCTCAGGCTCGAGATCCCGGACGAGGAGCTCGAGCGGCGCAGGGCTGAGTGGACTCCGCCGCCCGAGCGGTACGAACGCGGCTACGGCGCCCTCTACACCGAACAGATCACCCAGGCCGACACCGGCTGCGACTTCGCCTTTCTCGCCCGGCGCGGCAAGAACCCCGACCCGTACGCGGGCTGAACTCCTCTGCGCCTCGATGACTCGTGGGTCCCGCACCCGGCATCCGGGGCCCGCCGGCCAACGGCCGTTCCCGGGCTCGGCTCGGTCACGGCCGGCCGGCGTACGACGGCAACACCTTCAGCTTCCAGACTGTCGGAGAGAACGCCTCGTCACAGCATGACGTGCTTGACCTGGGTGTAGTCCAGCAGGCCGGCCAGGGACAGATCACTGCCGTAGCCGGAGTGCTTGATCCCACCGTGCGGCATCTCCGACACCGTGGTGCCGTGGGTGTTCACCCACACGATCCCGGTCTGCAGGGCCCGAGTCGCGCGCATCGCACGGTCGTGGTCCTTGGTCCATACGCCGGCCGCGAGGCCGAACCGCACGTCATTGGCAAACCGCAGTGCCTCCTCCTCGTCCGAGAACGGCTGCACAGTGACGACCGGGCCGAAGATCTCCTCCTGCACGATCTCGTCGCTCTGGCGGACACCGGCGACGACGGTCGCCTCGTGGAAGTATCCGGTCCTTCGGATCCGGGAACCCCCGGTGACGACCTCGGCATGATCCGGCAGTCTGCTCAACAGGGCCTCCACAGAGGAGAGTTGAGCAGCGTTGTTGAGCGGGCCGTAGTCGGCGCCCGGCTCGCCGGGCGCCGCGGTGTGCAGTTTCTGCGCCCGGGCGGAGAACGCCGCGAGAAACGCATCGTGAATGCGGTGGTGCACCAGCAGCCTTGTGGGGGCCGTGCAGTCCTGGCCGGCGTTGTAGTACGCGACCGCGGCGAGGTCCGCCGCAGCGGACTCGACGTCCACATCGTCGTGGACGATGACCGGAGCGTTTCCGCCGAGCTCGAGATGGACGCGCTTGAGGTCCGCCGCCGCGGCGGCAGCGATCTCCCGGCCGGCCCGGACGCTGCCGGTGACCGCGATCAGCCGGACGGCCGGATGGGCGGTGAGTGCCCGGCCGGTGTCCCGGTCGCCACAGACGACGTTGAGCACGCCCGGCGGCAGGTGTTCTGCGGCGATCCGGGCCAGCAGGGCTGATGAGGTGGGGGTGGTGTCGGCGGGTTTGAGCACGGTCGTGTTGCCTGCCGCGATCGCCGGGGCGATCTTCCACGCCGCCATCATCAAGGGGTAGTTCCAAGGGGTGATCTGGGCGCAGACACCGACCGGTTCGCGGCGGAGCAGCGAGGTGCGTCCCTCGGTGTACTCGGCAGCGGCGGCGCCGGGCAGGTTCCGGGCGGCTCCCGCGAAGTAGCGCAAGGTATCGGTGATCGCGGGCAGTTCCTCGGACCGGAAGAGGTCCGCGGGCTTGCCGGTGTCCCCGACCTCGGCGGCCACAAGGTCGTCCGCGTGGGCCTCCATGGCGTCGGCGATGCGCAGCAGCGCGCGCTGCCGTTCAGCCGGAGTGGTCGTGGACCAGCGGTCGTACGCGGCTGCGGCCGCCGCACAGGCAGCGTCGGTGTCGGCCTGTCCCGAGCGCGGTGCGGTGCGGTGCACTGTTCCGGTGGCGGGGTCGGTGAGCTCCATCAGCTCGCCGGAGGCGGCGGGGAGGTCCGCTCCCGCGATGTGGTTGAGGACCACGGGATACGCAGAGGGCTCAGCCACGGCGCAGCGCCTCCTTCGCCGCGGCGCGGCCGGTACGAACGGCGCCCTCCATATAGCCGGCCACCCACTGGTCGGAGCCGCACACATAGAACGGTGGTTCATGGGTACCGTGCCAGGGGCCCACGGCCATGACATCGCCGGGGGTCCACTGCGTGACGTAGCCCTGGGTCCATGGATCGGTGCCCCACATCCGCAGATGCGCGCTGAGTGGCTGGTGGGCCTCGTCGCCGTAGAGGCGGGCGACGTCGCCGAGCAGTTCGGGCACGCGCAGCCGGCCGGGCATGCCGAGCAGTACGCCGTAGCGCTCGGGCGGGACGAGAGCGGAGAGGATGCCCTCGTTCTGCGGCCAGGTGCTGCCGAGGACCCCTTCGCATTCGGAGAGGCCGTTGAGACCGTGGTCGCGCCAGAAGGGCTTGTCGTAGGCGGCGACGAACTTGGCCGCGACCGCCTGGCGCTGCTGGTGCAGCGAGGCGAGCCGTTCGTCGCAGACTCCGGTGACGGTGACCGAGCGGAGCGGGCCGACGGGCAGCGCGCTGACGACGGCACCTGCGGTGAGGGTTTCGCCTCCGGTCAGGCGTACGGTGCAGCCGCCGGGCCGTACGGCGATCGCGTCGACCGGCGCCCCGAGCCGTATCCGCTGACCGAGCCCCTCCGCCATGCGCAGTGCCACGGTCGCCGAACCCTCCGCGACACGCAGTCCCTCCCAGTCCTCGTAGTCGTAATGGTCGCCGTGACCGGTGCCGGGAACGGCGGCGTGCTTGCGCAGGGCGGCCAGCATCGAGGTCCGTTCGTACGAGCCACTGGCCAGGGCGAGTTGGCCGATCTCCCAGAGGCGTACGACGGCGGGGGTCGCGCCTTCGGAGCGCAGCCAGTCGCCGACCGGGATCCCGTCGAGGGCGGCGGCGTCGGGGTGGGACCACGGGTCGTCCGGGTCGACGGTGCGGGCCAGCGCGGTGAATGCGGCGGTGACCCGCTGGTGGCAGGCGTCGTCGCCGGGGCCGAACCAGTGCGGCGGGTCTCCGGCGGACATTCCCTCCGGCGTGGCGCGGGCGATGACCCCGGGCTCGGCGACATAGCTGGGGATCAAGGTGAGGCCGAGTTCGGCGGCGAGGGTGAGATACGAGGTGTGGGCGCGGCCCACGACTTCGCCGCCGAGCTGGACAATCCGGCCGTCGGGCAACGTGGTCTGCTCGACCCGGCCGCCGACCCGTTCACGGGCCTCGAGGACGAGGACGTGGGCTCCGGCCGCGGCCAGGTCCCGTGCCGCGACGAGACCGGCGAGTCCGGCGCCGAGCACGATGACATCGTGGTTCATGGGGCGTTCCTTCGCTGGATCGGCTGCGGGGCGGGCAGTCAGTCGAGGACCAGACAGTGTTCGGGCTTCCAGCCGATCTCGACGCTCTCGCCGCCGCTCCAGCGGTCCTCCATGCGGGAGCGGTCGGTGTTCTGCTCCAGTACGGAAAGGGTGATGCCGGGGGCGAGTTCGATGAGGTAGGTGGTGGTCGGGCCGGAGTAGACGGTCTCCCGGATGACGCCGTTCACCAGGGCCATGCCCGGTTCGAAGTCGGAGAGCCAGATCTTCTCGGGACGGATGGAGAGGCTGACCCTGCTGCCCTCGGTGACCCCGGTGCGGGTGCCGACGGGCAGCGTGGGGCCCTGATCGACGACGACTTCGCCGGAGCGGTAGATACCGGGGACGAGGTTGGAGGTGCCCATGAAGGAGGCGACGAAGCCGCTCGCCGGGCGTTCGTACACGTCCTCGGGTGTTCCGCACTGCTCGACGCGGCCCTCGTTCATCACCGCCACCCGGTCGGACATGGTCAGCGCCTCGTCCTGGTCATGGGTGACGAAGACGAAGGTGATGCCGATCTCCCGCTGGATCTGCTTGAGTTCGACCTGCATCCGGCGGCGGAGTTTGAGGTCCAGGGCGGCCAGTGGTTCGTCCAGGAGCAGGACCTCGGGGCGGTTGACGAGTGCGCGGGCCAGGGCGACGCGCTGACGCTGGCCGCCGGAGAGAGTACCGGGCTTGCGGTCGGCCAGGCCGCCGAGCTGCACCCGGTCGAGCATGCCGGAGACCCGTTCGCGTATCTCGGCCCGGCCGACGCCCTTCCGCTTGAGGCCGAAGGCCACGTTGTCGGCGACCGAGAGATGGTCGAAGAGCGCATAGCTCTGGAAGACCGTGTTGACGTTGCGCTTGTCGGGCGGCAGGGCGGTCACGTCCTCGCCGCCGAGCAGGATGGTGCCGTCGGTCGGGTCGGTGAAGCCGCCGATCATGCGCAGCGAGGTGGTCTTGCCGCAGCCCGAGGGGCCGAGGAGCGAGAAGAACTCACCGCGGGCGATGTCCAGCGAGAGGTCGTGGACGGCGTACGAGTCGCCGTAGCTCTTGCTGATGCCGTCGAGCCGGACGGCGGGCGAGGTGTCGAGCAGGTCGGCGGGTGAGGTGTCCGCGGATGTCGTGGGTATCACGGGTGTCACTTCCCGGAGAGCAGATCGAGGCCGCCGCGGCGGCCGAACAGCCGCGGGATGGCGAGGGCGAGGGCGATGAGGCCGATGGAGCCGGCGAGCATCAGGGTGCCGACCGCGTTGATGGTGGGCTGTACGCCGAAGCGGATCGCCGAGTAGATGCGTACGGAGAGCGGCTGCGGGTCGACGCCGGTGGTGAAGTAGGCGAGCACGAAGTCGTCGAAGACAAGGGCGAAGACGAGCACCGCGGACGCGAGGATGCTGGGGAGCAGGGCGGGCAGGGTGACCAGACGCAGCGCCTGCCAGCGGGTGGCCCCGAGGTCCATCGCCGCCTCCTCCACCTCCGGGTTGAGGGCGGCGATCCGGGAGCGCAGGATCACCGTCACATAGGAGATGGAGAAGGTGATCTCCGCGAGCATCACGGTGCCGGTGGACAGCGTGATCCCGAAGCCCTTGAAGAGCAGCATCGCGGCGACACCGGTGACGATCTCCGGGGTGATCAGCGGGACGAGCATGACCAGGCCGGCGAGGGAGCCGAGTCGGCTGCGACAGCGGACCAGTCCCAGCGCCAGGGCGACCCCGAGGATCAGGGAGCCTGCCATGGCCACCAGGGACACCCGCAGGCTCATGCCGAGCGAGCTGAGCAGTACGTCGTCCTTGAGGAAGGCCGAGTACCAGCGGAGGCTGAAGTCCTTGAAGACGGTCAGGGACTTCTGGGAGTTGAAGGAGAAGAGGACGACGACGCCGATGGGGAGGTAGAGAAGCGCGAAGAAGGCGGCGGTGACAGTGATGGCGAAGCGAGGCCTGCGGTCGGTGCCGCGGCGGTGCCGCTTGACGGTCTGGCGGCGGGCCGGGCGACGGTTCAGCCGCGGACCTGGGCGAACGGCCGGGCGGCGGTTCGCCTTGACGGCTGCCGACTGACGTTGCGGCTTGAGGGCGGGGCGGAGTGTCATCGGGTCGCCTCCGCTTCGTCCTTGCGGGTGCGCCGCAGGTAGCCGAGCATTCCGATGAACAGCACCGCCATCATCAGCATGGTGAGTGCCGAGCCGAGCGGCCAGTTCTGGCCCTGGAAGAACTTGTCCTGGATCAGGTTGCCGATCATGATCTGGTCGGGGCCTCCCATGAGCTGGGCGCTGACGAAGTCACCCATGGCGGGCAGCAGGACGAGGACGCAGCCGGCCATCGCTCCCTGCCGGGTGGCGGGCAGGGTGACGAAGAAGAACGTCCTCAACGGGCCCCCGTAGAGATCACGCCCCGCCTCGATCAGCGAGACGTCCATGCGCTCCAGGGCCGCGTACAGCGGGATGATCATGAACACGATGAAGCCGTAGACGAGTCCGGCGACGACTCCCGTGCCGGTCTGCAGGATCTTGGTGTCCGAATCGGCGAGCCCGACGGCGCGCAGGGCCTTGAGCAGCGGCCCGTCGTCGGAGAGGACGACGGACCAGCCGTACATCCGCACCAGGTAGTTGGCGAAGAACGGCACGACGATCGCGGCGATCAGGAGGTTCTTGAAGCGTCCGCCGTGCAGGGCGATGGCGTACGCGACCGGGTAGGCAATCACCAGGCAGATGACGCAGGTGAGGAGCGCGTAGCCGAGAGAGCGGAGCAGCACCGCGCGGTAGGCCGGATCGGTCATCGCCGTGATGTTCTCGAAGTTGAGTCCGAACCGCGGGTTGCCGAGCGGGTCGGTGGTGCCGAAGGCGAGAGTGGCCACCAGCAGGAGCGAGGCGATGAGGAAGCCGGTCATCCAGAGGGTGCCGGGGATCATCAGCCAGGTCCACAGCCGCGTGCCGGCGGCGGATGGTCCGCTGCGGGGACGGGACCCCTTGGGGCGAGTACGTAGTGCCATGTCAGCCGGCCTTCACATGGGTCCAGGCGGTGTCTCGGGCCTGTTCGCCCTTCGAGGTGCCATTTCGGAAGAAGAGGTCGTCCTTGAGGTCTCCGGCGCTGACGAGACATTCGGGGAAGGGCTCCACGATCGCGGCGTAGGTGTCCTCGCTGCCGCCGACCGGCATGGGATAGCCGATGTACTCGATGTTCTTCTTCACGTTCTCCGGGCGGAGCATGTAGTCGATGAAGAGCATCGCCGTGCCGGGATGTCGGGCGTTGGAGGGGATGGCGTAGCAGTCGGAGTTGACCGGGGCGCCTTCCCTGGCGACCTCGAAGCCGAGGACCGATGGGTCCTTGGCCTGGCCGAGCATGGCGGCCATGTCCCCGCTCCAGGCCTGGGTCATGGACGCGTTGCCGTTGAGCAGGTTGTTGTAGCTGTCGCTGGAGAAGCCGCGCAGATGCGGGCGGAGGGACTGCAGAGTGTCGGTGATCCGGCCGAGGTCGCTCGCATCGGCAGTGGTGAGGTCGAGACCGAGCTTGAGCGCGCCCATGCCGAGCACCTCGTCGCGGTCGTCGAGTACGAAGACCTTGCCCTTGGCTCCGGCGTTCCACAGGTCGCCCCAGGAGCCGGTCAGGTGGTCGCCGATCCGATCCTTCCGCCAGCCGATGCCGGTCTTGTACATGGTGAACGGCACGGTGTGCGTGGAGGCCTTGTCGTACCAGGGATCGGCGAAGTAGTCGTAACGGCTGAACACCGCGTCCGCGTTCTTCAGCCGGGAGTGGTCGATCCGGCGCAGCCGGTGGCCGGAGACCAGCCGCTCCGCCCACTTCGCGGTGGGAAAGATGATGTCGTAACGGTTTCCGGCATTGAGCTTGGCGGCCATGCCCTCCATCGAGTCGAAGTTCGACTGGATGACCTTGACGCCGTACTCCTTCTCGAACCCTTTGAAGACGGCCGGGTCGACGAAATCGGCCCAGTTGAAATAGATCAGATCGCCGTCGACCCGGACATCTATGGGTGCTTCCGGATCGCCGTGGGCGGACGGATCTTCGGGGAGGAATCCGCAGCCGGCCACCGTGAGGCCGAGAACGGCGGCGGAGCCGGTACGGAGAAAGGAGCGGCGGGACAGCAGGGGTGCCTCGGGGGACATCGGTGGTCCTCTCCGTAGGGTCCATGGGGGACGAGCACTGCTTCAGGGCGCGGTCACAGGTACACGGATGCCCTGACTCCGTGCTCGACCAGGGAGCCGCGAGGCGGTGCGGGGCACACCGCCGGCACGGCTGGAACAGCTCGCCTCGCCGGGAGCGGCTTACAGCTCCGCGCCGTCGAGGTCGGCCCGGACGCGGCCGGCGAACCAGCCGACCGCCGACTCGCGCCGGGACAGCGGCCCCGGCTCGAAGCCGGGCGTGGTCAGTCCTTTCTGCACACGGGCCACCAGCTCGGCGTCTTCGTCGTTGGTGATCCAGCCGATGTGGATGTTGAGCCGCCGGGCGAGCCGGGTGCGCAGACCGGTCCCGCGGCGGGTGTAGAACGCGCCGGGTACGGCCACGCGGTCCACCGCCGTCGGGATTGCGGTCCAGGCAAGCACATGGTCGGGGTAGAAGTCGATGAGTGTGTTGGGATAGATCACCGCGTACCGCCAGACTCGCCGGTCGGCTTCCGTGAGGCCGGGCATCGGGGCGGCGACCTGCTGGTAGAGGCGTTCCGCCCAGTTCGAGGACGGCTTGTCCCGGAGCGGCGAGGCGAAGAGCGCGTACGACTCCTCGATCTCGCAGGTGTAGCCCTGGTAGTCGAGCAGCCGCATCAGCCCGGGGTGAGCCACCGGCACGTGGTAGCCCTCGAGGTAGTTGTCGACCGCCACCTTCCAGTTGGCTTCCTGGACCTCGGCGCCGGCGAGGTCGTGGATCCGGCTGCGGCCGACCGGCACCAGATCGGTTCCCGCGTAGTGGCCGACCGCCTCGGCGAGGCCGGCGCACTGCTTCGCCAGCGGTACGGCGTCCGGGTCGAGGTTGGCGAAGACGAAGCCGAGGAACGACTCGACGCGGACCGGGAACAGCCCGAGCCTGGGCTTGTCCAGGCAGGGGATCTGCCGCGCCTCGGGGGCGCCGACCAGTCGTCCGTCGAGTTTGTACGTCCAGCCGTGGTACGGGCAGCGGATCGCCCTGCCGGCCGGTTCGGGGGTGGTGACCAGGCGTGTTCCGCGGTGGCGGCAGACATTGAGGTGGGCCGCCAGGCCGCCGTTCTCGGTCCGGACCACCAGTACCTCGCGGTCTGCGACCGTGGCGGCGAGCCGGGCGCCGGGTCCGGGCAGGTCGGATTCGTGGCACACGAGCTGCCAGGACTTGGCGAAGATGTGCCGGGTCTCGGCGGCGGCCGTGCCGGCGTCGGTGTAGTAGCGGGCGGACAGGGCTTGCCCGGGGCTCTGCTGGTCCTGGGGTGCGGCGGAGGCTGTAGGAGCTTCTGACGCTTCCGGCGCTGTGGGGACTGCAAAGGCTTCGGGGGCTTCGGGCTGCATCGGCTGACTCCTCCATGCCGCACATGCGGCGATCGGTGTTGAGGCGGCCCAGGGGCTGTCTGCGGGCCGTGGTGAGACACCGGGAAGCCGCGCTGACTAATTGGTCAGTCAGATTGCTGCCGCGTTTCCGCAGTGTCAAGACTTGTGGACTGACTAATTGATTAGTTAGCGTAGTCCTCATCGCTGCTCCCCGCGTTTCGTCGTTTCCCGTCGAACCGGACGCCGGCAGCCTCCCGGGCACCCCACGCCCGGTCCGTACAGCCGATTCCCCGTCGCACGGCACCCCGGTCACCGGCAGTAAGCCACAGACAGCGCACATCGCACCCCTGGCCACTGCCGGCCCGGTCGGGCCGTGACGGCTCTCCCATCCCTCCCGGAGGCAGGCATGAGCGGTCGTCGGAGTCTCGTCTGGCTCGGGCTCACCCCCGAACCGGAGCGGGAGCTGCCCCCCACCGTCGCCGCCCTGCGCACCGGCGCGCGGGGTCCGGCCGCGACGCCACCGCAACTGGCGGCCGCCGAGCGCCGCCGCGTGGAGACCTTGATCCTGCACGGCAGCCGGCGCGGCTGGCTGCGCTATCTCGCGGAGGTCACCGGTCTGGTGACCGCCGTCGCCGACGGCTCCCGCCCGGGCGACCCCCGGGCCGCCCTGCTCGCGGGAGAGGTGGTGCTCGACCACCACCGCATGCTCATCGGCCTTCCGGGACCTGGATACGGCCGGACCGCGGCGGACCGCACAGCCCTCGAAAACGCGGTGCGCACCCTGCGTACCCATGTAGCGGAAGGAGGCCGGGGATGACCGGGATCCTGTCCCACATACCGGCCCGGACGGGCTCCCTCCTCGGAGCGGCCCCGGCCGTGGCGGAGAGCGCCGAGGCGTACGCCGCGACGGGCGGCTACCGGGACGCCGTAGGCCCGGACGTGCTGCTGGCCCATATCGCGGCGGCTGGGCTGCGCGGCCGCGGCGGCGCCGGATTCCCCGTCGCCGTGAAGCTGCGGACCGTCCGTGACGCCGGCGGCGCTCCGGTAGTGGTGGCGAACGGGGAAGAGGGCGAGCCCGGCTCGGTCAAGGACCGCTGGCTGCTGCGGGCCCGGCCCCATCTCGTCCTGGACGGACTGGCCCGCGCCGCCGCGATCACCGGAGCCGTACGGGGCTTCATCTACCTCTCCGACCCCTACGCCGGCGCACGCGTCCGCCATGCCCTCGCCGAGCGCCCGCCGCGGCTGCCGGTCGAGGTGATCGAGACCGGACACACCTACGTCGCCGGCGAGGAGACCGCGGTCGTACGCAGGATCAACGGCGGTCCGGCCATGCCCACCGCCAAGCCGCCCCGGCCGTTCGAGCGAGGAGTCGGGGACGAGCCGACGCTCGTCTCCAACGTCGAGACGCTGGCCCGTATCGCCCTCATCGCCGGCCGGCCGGAGCTGCGCCGCCGGATCGCCCGCGCCACGCTGCTGACCCTGTCCGGCAGTCACGGAACTCCGCTGCTCACCGAAGTTCCGTACGGCTCCACGCTGGCGGCGCTGGCCGCGGCCCAGGGCACGCCCGACGCCACCGGGGCGCTCATGGGCGGGCTCTTCGGCGGGCTGATCGGCGCCGGCTCACTCGGCCTCCCGCTCGATCCCGGCGCGCTCACCGCCGCCGGCACGGCGCTGGGCTGCGGAGCCATCCGCTTCCTCGCCCCGGGCGAGTGCCCGGTGGCGGTCGCCGCCGACGCCGTGGACCATCTCGCGGCCGAGAGCTCCCGGCAGTGCGGCGTCTGTGTGTCGGGCACGGCCGCGATCAGCGACACCCTGCACCGGCTGACCGCCGGCACGGCCGGGCCCGACTCCGTCGAACGGCTGCTCCGGTGGTCGTCCGGCCTGCCCGGGCGCGGCGCGTGCGGCCTCCTCGACGCCGCCGCGGGCACCGCCGGAAGCCTCCTGCTCGCCTTCCCCGAACCCGTCCGAGCCCACCTCGGCACCCCGTGTCCGGCCTGCGACGCAAGCCCTCCCAGCGGCGGCCACCGGCTCTCCGTGCCCGTACCGGACGTCATGGACGCGACTCCGTCCGATGCCCCACTGCCCGGCTCCTCCCCCGTGCCCGCGCTGAAAGGAACACCGTGAAACTCCTTCTGGACTCCACACGCTGCCAGGGCTACGGCCTCTGCCAGGAGCACGCCCCCGGCCTCGTCGAGCTCGACGAGTGGGGCTACGCCACGGTCGTCGCCGTACCGGTGCCGGACGGCGGCGAGGACGCGGCCCGCGCCTGCGCCGAATCCTGCCCCAACTCCGCGCTCCGGCTGGAGAAGTGACATGGGACGTGATCTGACCGCTCTCTTCGACCCCAAGTCCGTCGCCGTGGTCGGCGCCAGCAACGACCCGGCGAAGTACGGCCACGCGGTGGCGGCACAGGCGCTGCGCGACCCCGAGCGGCGGCCAGTGCACCTGGTGAACCGCCGCGGCGGTACGGTCCTCGGCCGCACCGCCGCCACCAGCCTCACGGAGATCGGCGAACCTGTCGACTTGGTGGTCATCTCCGTACCGGGCCCCGGTTTTGAGGCCGCCGTCGACGACGCTCTGGCCTGCGGCGCGCGGGCGATCGTCGGTATCACCGCCGGTTTCGCCGAAACGGGCCCGGCCGGGCTGGCCCGGCAGCGGGCGATCGCCGATCGCGTACGCGCCGCCGGAGCCGTCCTGGTCGGCCCCAACTGCCTCGGGATCGCGGACAACACGACCCAGCTGTACCTCGCCTCGGACAGTTTCACGCCCGGCGACATCGCCCTGCTGAGCCAGAGCGGCAACCTCGCGCTCGAGCTCCAGCTCCGCTGCGCCCCGCACGGCCTCGGCTTCTCCCGCTTCGTCTCCCTCGGCAACCAGGCCGATGTCACTCTCGTCGACCTCGTCGAGGACTGTGCGCGGCACGAGGCCACCCGGGCCATCGCCGTGTACGCCGAGGACTTCGGGGACGGCCGTGCCTTCGCCCGGGCCGCCGCCGCGGCAGGCAAGCCGGTCGTACTGCTCACTGCCGGACGCGGCACCGCCTCGGCCCGCAGCGCCCAGTCGCACACAGGCGCCCTCACCACTTCGTCCGACGTCGTGGCCGCCGCCTGCCGCGACGCGGGGGTGGAACTGGTCGCCACGCCGCGCGAGATGACCGTTGTCCTCGCCGCGCTCAACGCCGGCCTGCGTACGAGCGGTCGGCGTACCACGGTCTTCACGGACGGCGGAGGGCATGGCGCGATCGCCGCCGACGCCGCCGAGGCCGCCGGTCTTGAGGTGCCCGAACTCGGCGCAACGGCCCAGGAAAGGTTGAGAACCGTGCTGTGGGAGCAGTCCGCGGTCGGCAATCCGGTGGACCTGGCCGGGATGGGCGAGCAGAACCCCGGGTCGTACGCCGACACGGTCGGCGGGCTGCTCGCCGCCGACGAGGTCGACGCCGTTCTGATGACGGGCTACTTCGGCGGTTACGCGGCTTCCGACGGCGGCCTCGGCGGCGGTGGATCCGCGCTCGCCGAGGGCGAGTTGCGGGCCGCCCGGGCGATCGTCACGCACCGGAGGGCGACGCCCAAGCCGCTTGTCGTGCAGTCGATGTATCCGCGGTCGACGAGCTGCCAGGTGCTGGTCGACGCAGGGATACCGGTGTTCTCCTGTACCGAGGACGCCGCCCGAGCGCTTGCGGCGATGACGGTCCGCGAGGCGGGCGGTCCGCCCGGTGTCGCCTCGCTGCCACCGGCGGCGGCCCCTCTGCGGGACGCCGGGTACCACGGGGTCCGGGGCCTCCTCAGCGCGGCGGGGGTGCCGTTCCCGCCGGCGCGCGAGATCACCGATGAGGCCCAACTGCTCGCAGCGGCCGATGAGTTCACCGGTCCGTACGTGCTCAAAGCCCTGCACGTACTGCACAAGTCCGACGCGGGCGGCGTGGCGCTGCGGCTCGCGGACCGGCACGCGCTCACCGCCGCCTACCGGGACATGCGCGCCAGGCTCGGCGCGCCTTCCTACTCGGTCGAGGCGATGGCCGACCTCACGGACGGCATCGAACTGATCGTGGGCGTGAACCGCGATCCGCAGTTCGGTCCGGTCGCCATGGTCGGTCTCGGCGGCGTCCTCACCGAGACGCTGCACGATGTCGCCTTTTCTCTGGCGCCCGTCCCGGCCCACCGGGCCGGACATCTGCTACGCGGTCTGCGTACCGCCGCGCTGCTAGCGGGCGTCCGGGGTCGGCCGACCGTCGATGTGGCGGCCGCGGCGGCCGTCATCGAGCGCATCACCGCCGTCGCTGCTGCCCACCCTGAGATCGCCGAGCTCGAGGTCAACCCGCTGCTGGTCCGCCCGGACGGCGTACTGGCCCTGGACGCCCGAGCCGTACTCGTCTGACGACCCACTCCCCCTCACCACCGTTCTCGGAGGACACCATGGACTTCCGCTACACACCCGAGCAGGCCGACCTCAAGGCGCGGGCCGCCGCGTACGCGCGGCTTCTGATGCAGTACGAGAACCAGTCCGAGGAGGCGGGCGGTCCGCTGCCCGCCGACACGGTCCGCGAGCTGACCCGCGCCGCGATCGACGCCGGCGTGTACGCGATCAATATGCCCGCCGAGTGGGGCGGGGCCGGGCTGTCCCTGCTCGACCAGGTCATCGTCGAGGAGGAGTTCGGGAAGGTCACCAACTGCCTCTGGGACATCCCGTGGCGGCCTGCCAACGTGCTGGCGTACGGCACGGAGGAGCAGCGGGAGAAATACCTGCTCCCCGTCATCCGGGGCGAGCGGTTCGACGCTTTCGCGGTGACCGAACCGGGAGCGGGCTCGGACCCCGGCTCGGGCACCAGCACCGCCGACCGCACCATCGGCGGCTGGCGGCTGAACGGCGAGAAGTGGTTCGTGACCTGTGGTGACATCGCGGACTTCCTGCTGGTGCAGGCCGATGCGGGCCCGGAGCGCGCGGCGACGCTGTTCTTCGTGGACAAGCACGCGCCCGGCGTCGAGATGACGCGCGTGCCGCGGTTCATGCACTCCGCGGTGAACGGGCATCCCGAGTTCACCTTCACCGATGTCTTCGTCCCCGACGAGGACGTGCTCGGCGGCGTCGGCAACGGCTACGAGCTGACCAAGGAGTGGTTCACGGACGAGCGGCTGATGATCGCGGCGCGGACGACGGGCGCGGCCGAGCGGGCACTGGAACTCGCCCGCGACTGGGCCGTCGAACGCCGCCAGTTCGGCTCCCCCATCGCCGACTTCCAGCTCATCCAGGGCATGCTCGCCGACTGCGCCGTCGACATCGCAGTCAACCGCGCCTACACCCACCAGGTCGCCTGGGAAGCCGATCAGCCGCACACCGACCGCAAGACCCTGCACGCCAAGGCATCGACGGCGAAGCTCGCGGCGAGCGAGGCGGCCGGACGGGTCATCGACCGGTGCGTCCAGATCTTCGGCGGACGCGGCTACGACCGCTCCTACCCCGTCGAGCGCATGTACCGCGAACTGCGCGTCGACCGCATCTGGGAAGGCACCTCCGAGATCCAGCGCCTGATCGTGGCCAACGAGCTCATCAAACGCGGCACCAGGGCACTCGCACTGCCCGCCTCCTGACGCCCCGCCCCGCCCCCGCCGGCACACGTTCGTACCCGACAACTTCGAGGAATGACATGGACTTCCGCCTCACCGCCCGTCAGGAGGAGCTCAAGAGCTCCGCGCGCGGGCTCACCGACTTCATCATCAAGTACGAGCTGGACTGTGAGGAGAACAACGGCCTGCCCCCGCAGGCCCATGCCGAGATCCGCGACACCGTGCTCGGCAGCGGGCTGCAGGCCGTCAACATGCCGACGGAGTGGGGAGGTGCCGGTCTCTCGATCCTGGAGCAGGCCACCGTCCAGGAGGAGCTCGGCCGGCTCACCGGTGCCCTGTGGGACATGGTGTGGCGGCCGGCGAACGCCCTTCGCTTCTGCACGCCCGAGCAGCGCGAGCGGTACCTCGTCCCTGTCATCCAGGGAAGGCGCCGTGACTGCTACGCGGTGACCGAGCCCGAGGCCGGGTCGGATCCGCAGAATCTGAAGACCACCGCGACGCGGACCGGCAGCGGCTGGGTGCTGAACGGCGAGAAGTGGTTCGTCACCGTCGGCGACCACGCGGATTTCATGATTGTGCTGGCCGCTGCCGGTGAGGAGCGGGCCCCGACCCTGTTCCTCGTCGACAAGGAAACGCCCGGCATCGAGATGACCCGCGTGCCGCGCTTCATGCACACCTTCGTCTACGAGCACCCCGAGTTCACGTTCACGAATGTCCATGTCCCCGAGGACGCGGTCCTCGGCGGCATCGGGAACGGGTACGACATCACGCGGTCCTGGTTCACCGAGGAGCGGCTGATGATCGCCGCGCGGACGACGGGCGCGGCCGAGCGGGCACTGGAACTCGCCCGCGACTGGGCCGTCGAACGCCGCCAGTTCGGCTCCCCCATCTCCGACTTCCAGCTCATCCAGGGCATGCTCGCCGACTGCGCCGTCGACATCGCAGTCAACCGCGCCTACACCCACCAGGTCGCCTGGGAGGTGGATGAAGGGCGGGCCGACCGCAAGACCCTGCACGCCAAGGCGGCGATCGCCAAGCTGTCGGCGAGCGAGGCGGCCGGACGGGTCATCGACCGGTGCGTCCAGATCTTCGGCGGACGCGGCTACGACCGCTCCTACCCCGTCGAACGCCTCTACCGCGAACTGCGCGTCGACCGCATCTGGGAAGGCACCTCCGAGATCCAGCGCCTGATCATCGCGGGTGAACTGGTCAAGCGGGGCACGGGCGTTCTGCAGATGCCGTCCGCCGGCTGAACGCGGGCGGGCCGCCCGGGCCCGGTCCACGCGACCGGGTCCGGGCGGCGGCCCGGTGACCCGCAGCTCATGGCCCGTAAGACCGTCAGGGAGAACCGAGGAGAAGCAATGGCCGGTATCGAGCGGATCGGGATCGTCGGCTGCGGCCTCATGGGATCCGGTATCGCCGAAGTGTGCGCGCGGGCGGGACGAGACGTCATCGTGGTCGAGGCGAGCCGGGCGGCGGCGGACGCCGGGCACAGACGCATCACCGCCTCATTCGACCGGGCCACCGCCGCCGGAAAGCTGTCCGCCGAGGACCGGGATGCCGCGCTGGCCCGGATCGCGACGACCACGGACATGGACCTGATGGCCGACCGGGATCTGGTCGTGGAGGCCGTCGCCGAGGACGAAGCGGCGAAGGTGGAGGTCTTCGCCCGGCTGGACGCGACCGTGAAACGCCAGGACGCGATTCTGGCGTCCAACACCTCCTCCATCCCGGTCATCCGACTGGCCGCGGCCACGGCGCGCCCGGAACACGTGGTGGGTCTGCACTTCTTCAATCCCGTGCCGGTCCTCCCCCTGGTCGAGCTGGTGCCGTCGCTGCTGACCGGCGAGAGCACCGCACAGCGCGCGGAGGCGTTCGCCTCCGATGTGCTGGGCAAGCAGGTCGTCCGCGCCCGGGACCGTGCCGGGTTCATCGTCAACGCCCTGCTGGTTCCGTACCTGCTGGCGGCCGTGCGGATGGTCGAGTCCGGTACGGCGTCGGTCGAGGACATCGACCGGGGCATGACCCTGGGCTGCGCCCACCCGCTCGGTCCGCTCGCCCTGACCGATCTCATCGGACTGGACACCACGCAGGCCATCGCGGAGTCGATGTACGAGGAATTCCGGGAGCCGCTCTACGCACCGCCGCCGCTGCTGGCCCGGATGGTCGACGCGGGCCTGCTCGGCCGTAAGTCGGGCCGGGGCTTCCACACGTACCGATGAATCGGCGCAGTGTGGCGCACGTTTCGCGGCGCCTGTGGCCAGGGGCCCGGGGGCCGGAGCCGGGGGAGATACGGGAAGATGGAGAGGCGCGGGGCGGGCAGGCGGCCCCGCCGACCGCATATGGGCGGCGATACGGAACAGGAGCAGCAACGTGGCCAAGGCCGAACGCACGCTCGAAACGCGTGAGCGGATTCTCTCCGCCGCGTGCGAAGTGATTGCCGAGGTCGGCTTCGAGAAGATCCGTATGCGCATGGTCGCCGAGCACGCCGGCGTGTCGACGGCTCTGCTGCACTACCACTTCGAGACCCGCGAGAAGCTCTTCGCGGAAGCGATGACACACTCCTTCGCCCAGACCGGCACCGAACTCGAACGCGACGCCGACTCGGTCCCGGCCTCGGTCACGCTGGCACGCATCATTCACAGCATGCTGCCCACGGACCCGGAACTCCGGCAGGACTGGAAGCTCTGGCAGGAACTCTGGGTACGGGCGCTGCGCGACAAATCCGCACACCATCTCGCCGTGGATCTGTACGACCAGCTCCACACCTGGGTCGCCGAGGCACTGCGGCGGGGAATCCGCACCGGCGAATTCGCCGACTACGACATCGACACGACCAGCACGCTGGTTCTCGCTCTGTGCGACGGCTTCGGTATCCGGCTGATGCTGGACGACCCGCGGGTCACGCTCGACACCGCGCAGGCAGCGATCTGGCAGGCCATTGCCGGAACTCTCGGCATTCCGTCCACGTTCCCGGACATCTGAGAACCGGGCGGTACGGACCGGCTGCCGCCGCTGCCCAGAGGAGTGTCCTACCCTCGGCCAGATGTTGATCGAACATCGAGGAAAGTGTCCTGTCGTTCCCGATTCCGCGTACGTCGCCCCCTCAGCAGTCCTGTGCGGTGCGGTCGTCCTGGGCGAAGGGGCACGCATCATGCACGGTGCCGTACTCACTGCCGAGGACGGCGAAGTGCGCACGGGTACGAATGTGGTGGTGCTGGAGAACGCGCTGGTCCGTGGCCGGGCGGAACATCCCGCCATCCTCGGCGATGCGGTGCTGATCGGCCCGCACGCCCATATCAACGGAGCGACGGTCGAGGACGAGGTCTTCGTGGCGACGGGTGCCTCGGCCTTCCCGGGTGCCGTGGCAGGCACACGCTCCGAACTTCGGCTCAACAGCGTGCTTCACGTCAACTCGCGGCTGGCGCCCGACACCGTTCTGCCGATCGGCTGGATCGCCGCCGGGGACCCGGCGCGCTTGTTCTCCCCCGACCAGCACGACGAGCTGTGGGAGGTGCAGCGCGGCCTTGACTTCCCCGGAACCGTCTATGGCGTCGCACGCGGCACTTCGATGCGCGCGCTCATGGCCCGCCAGGCCGACTTCTACGGTGCCCACAGAGACGACCGCACACTCTGACCGGCGCGGCGATCAGCCGTCTCGTGCGGCTGACGTACGGGCCCGGCCACGCCCGGAGGGGAGGAGGGCCGCCCGGAGGGGATGAGGGCCGCCCGCCGGCCCGTCTCAGGGGCACACTGAAGACGTTGCCGTCCCGGAACGCCGAGGAGCAAGCACCGTGCCTGTGCCGATCATCATCGACTGCGATCCCGGGCACGACGACGCCGTCGCCATCATGCTCGCGGCCGGAGACGCCGCGATCGACCTGCTCGCGATCACCACGGTCGCCGGCAATCAGACGGTCGAGAAGACCACCTTGAACGCGCGCCGGGTCTGCACCGTCGCCGGGATCACCGATGTTCCCATCGCGGCCGGATGCGCGCAGCCGCTCGTCCAGCCGCTGCTGGTGGCGGACGACGTCCATGGGGCCTCAGGCCTCGACGGGCCGCAGTTCACGGAACCCACCGTGGACGTGGTCCCGGAGCACGCGGTGGACCTCATCCACCGGATCCTGACCGAACATCCGGAACCCGTCACCCTCGTCCCGACGGCGCCGCTGACCAACATCGCCCTGCTGCTGACCCGGTACCCGGACAGTGCCGCGCACATCCGCGAGATCGTGCTCATGGGCGGCTCCACCGAACGCGGCAACAGGACCCCGGCGGCCGAATTCAACATCTACGTCGACCCCGAAGCCGCGGACATCGTCTTCCGCAGCGGCGTGCCGCTCACGATGTGCGGGCTCAACGTCACCCACCAGGCGCTCGCCACGCCCGAGGTGCTGGCCCGCTTCGAAGGGCTCGGCACCGAACTCGGCCGTACCTGCGCCCAGTTGATGACCTTCTTCGCATCCACATACCGGCGGCTGTGGGGCTTCGAGGCCCCGCCGCTGCACGACCCCGTCGCGGTGGCCCGGGTCATCGACCCGGCGATCGTACGCTGCGTCGACGCGAGCGTGGCGGTCGAACTGCGCGGCCAGTACACGCGCGGGGCGACCGTGGTGGACCTGCACCAGTACCTGGACCGGCCAGTGAACGCGCGAGTCGCGGTGACCTTGGAACAGGAACTGTTCTGGGACCGGGTGATCGCCGCTGTGGAAACGCTCGGGAAACGGCGCGCTCAAGCCGCCGGACCCATCCGCGGGTAGCAGGTGACCCAGCGGTGGCGTACTTCCCAGGTGCCGCCCTCGGCGGTCGCGCCACGCAGCCCATGCAGGGTGTCCGGTCCGGCGAGGGCCGGAAGGCGGGAGTCCGCAAGGGACGCGAAGGCGAGGGTGCGGGCCGGGTCCCAGTCGGTGCTGTGGCGCAGGCGGCGGCTCAGCTGGACGAAGCCGGGCGGAGCCGCCGCCACGACCCACGCGTCCGGCGGCCCGGCGGTCAGCCGTCTGCTCGGGCGCAGCCAGGACGCGGCCGTCTCGGGCCAGTCCACCACCGCGAGGACCTTTCCGCCGCGTGCCTGCCATGCGGTGGTGAAGGCTTCGGCAGCGGCGCGAGAGGCGGCATCGCGGCTGTGGCCGACGGCGACTGTCTCGATCCGCGACTTCTGCTGCGTCAGCAGGCCGATGAGGGACGCGAGTTCGGCCCCGGTGTGCGGGGCGGGCTGCGGCAGGTCGCCGTATGCCGCCAGGTTCTCGGCACTGATCAAGGGTGAGCGGGTCTGCTCCCGCTCCGTGCGAACGCTCATGACGTCGTGCTCTCTCGATTCGCTTTCCAGCGCGTGTACTGATGGGGCAGGCACACGGCGCACGGACGGTATCCGGCCCCGACGGCGGTGGTCTCGTCGGCGAAGAAGACACGGTGCCGGGTGTAGCCGCCGCGGGCGATGGCCCGCAGCGCGGAGGGGCAGTCCAGCCGCCCGTACAGCCGACTCCGCCGGTGCCCGCCCAGCGTGCCGGGTGTGGCGCTGCGACAGGCATGGCCATCAGCACCGAGCAGGGTGTACGTGCGCATCACGCCGCGTCGTGGAAGACCAGCCCGAGCGCGTGACGGCGGCCGGAGCGGACGGTGCCGCCTCGATCCGTGGTTCGAGGCCCGCGCTCAGGCGGCCTGCAGGACGCCTTCGTGAGTGAGGAGCTGCTGCTTGCGCTCGAGGCCGCCGGCGTAGCCGGTGAGTGAGCCGTCGGCGCCGATCACGCGGTGGCAGGGGCGTACGACGAGCAGCGGGTTGGCGCCGATAGCGGTGCCGACGGCGCGGACCGCAGCACGGTGCGCGCCGATCTGCCTGGCGATATCGCCGTAGCTGAGGGTCTTGCCGTACGGGATGATCTCCAGCGCGTTCCAGACCTGTCGCTGGAAGTCCGAGCCGGTGACGAGGAGTTCGATGTCGAAGCGGGTGCGCTTGCCGCCGAAGTACGACTTCAGCTGGGCGGCGATCTCGGTGAACGCCTCCGCGTCCTCGCTCCAGCCGTCCTGGACCGTTGCGCCGCCTTTCTGGCCGGGGAGGGAGAGTGAGGCAAGCGCGGTGCCGCCGCTGGCAGTGGCGGACCTCTCGCCCACCAGCAGCAGTTCGCCGAGCGGGCTGTCGATCGTCGTGCAGAGGGTCATCGTTCTGATCCTTTCTGGGTGGTCCAGCGGTGTTCCGCCATCAACTCTGCGGCGTGTCGCGGGCTATGGCTGGCGGAATTCGGACGTCGCGTTTCACGGCACTGTCAGCGGGGCCACCGCGGCGGAGAGCAGGAACACACAGCGATGACCTTCGCGATGATGCCGCCCAGCCGCCCACCCGGATTGCGCCATCCGGGGCAACAAGTGGGGCGCCTCATTGACATGACCCACTCAGATCTCTAGCGTCGAAAATCAGTTAGTAAAGATTCCTAACTTGAATGTTCCGAAGCTGCCGAAGCCCAGATGCTCCGCACAGATCCCTGGGAGACCACCGTGGCCCACCGCCCCGCCCTGTACCGGCGCCTGGCCGCTACGGCCGTCGTCCTCGGCCTGCTCCTCACACTCCACCGGAGCGCGACGTCCACCACCCCCGCCGGACACTCCGCCCGCGGACCGGCGGTGACCCACGTCGCCACCGCGCCCGGCAGCAGGACCGCGCTGTCCGGCTACCGGATCCAGTCGACAGCCAAGGTCTCCCATTCCCCGGCCGTTGTCTCCAGCCCCGGGTATCCGGCCACCGGCTGGCATCCGGCCGGACCACGGTCCACCGTTCTCGGTGCCCTGCTCGCGAACGGCACGTACGCCGATCCGTTCTACTCCACCAACCTCAAGAAGATCCCGGCGGCCGACTTCGCCGTCCCGTGGTGGTACCGCTCGGACTTCACGGTCACCGACACCGCTGGGCCCCTCCCGCCCGACGGCGGGCAAGAAGGGCGCACCTACCTCGACTTCAGCGGAGTGATCTCCGCCGCCGATGTCTACGTCAACGGCAGCCAGATCGCGACCAGGAGCGCGGTGGCCGGTGCGTACACCCACCATGAACTCGATATCACCGCCCTGATGAAGTCCGGCACCAAACACGGTCGCGTTCCGCGTCCAGCCCAACGACCCCAACAAGAACCTCACCATGGGCTGGATCGACTGGCTCCAGCCTCCGCCGGACGAGAACATGGGCATCGTGCGCGATGTTCTGGTGCGCCGCGGCGGCCCGGTGGCGCTGCGCGACACGCACGCTGTCACCCAGCTCGCGGTGCCCTCGCTCTCCTCCGCCGAGGTGACCGTCAAGGCGCAGGCCCGCAACGACTCGGCGAATCCGGTCACCGCCACCGTGTCCGGCACGCTCGGCACCAGTACCTTCAGCCAGGACGTCACCCTGGCCCCGCACCAGACGAAGACGGTCGTCTTCGCCCCCGCCGCCTACCCGCAACTGCACCTGCAGGCACCGCGCGTATGGTGGCCCGCCTCGATGGGCGAGCAGCCGCTGTACGACCTCGACATGACCGCCACGGTCACCGGAACCGTGTCCGACACCGCTCACGAGACCTTCGGCATCCGGGATGTGAAGGCACCGCTGAACAGTGACGGCGCCCGCCAGTACAGCATCAACGGCCGCCCGTTGCTCATCAAGGGCGGCGGCTGGTCCCCCGACGAATTCCTGCGCTGGGACCGTACATACGTGGCGGACCGGCTCAGGTACGCACTCGATCTGGGACTCAACACCATCCGGCTGGAGGGACACATCGAGCCGGACGAGTTCTTCGACCTGGCCGACCGCTACGGCGTGCTGGCCCTGCCGGGCTGGGAATGCTGCGACAAGTGGGAGGGCAACAACAACGGCAGTGAGCCCGGTGACAGGTGGACCGACGCCGACTATCCGGTCGCGAAGGCGTCGATGGCCGCCGAGGCTGCACGGCTGCGCGACCACCCCAGCGTCATCTCCTTCCTGATCGGAAGTGACTTCGCCCCCGACGCGAAGACCGAGAAGAACTACGTCGACGCCCTCAAGGAGACCGACTGGTCCACTCCGGTGGTCACCGCGGCCTCGGCCAAATCCTCGCCGATCTCAGGTAGTTCGGGCATGAAGATGACCGGCCCCTACGACTGGGTCCCGCCCAACTACTGGTATGCCAAGCGCGAGGGCGGAGCCACCGGCTTCAACTCCGAGACCAGCGCCGGCCCCGACATCCCCACACTCGACACCTTGCGCCGCATGATGTCCCCCGCCGAACTGGAAACGCTGTGGCGCAACCCCTCCGCCAAGCAGTACCACCGCTCCCCCTCGAGCACCTTCAGCACTCTCAAGCTCTACAACAACGCCCTGAGCGGCCGCTACGGCGCCCCCACAAGCCTCGATGACTACGTACGCAAAGCGCAGCTCGCCCAGTACGAGAACGTGCGCGCGCAGTTCGAGTCGTACGGACGGAATGCCACCGACTCCTCCAAGCCCTCCACCGGCGTCGTGTACTGGATGTTCAACAGCGGCTGGACCTCACTGCACTGGCAGTTGCTGGACCGCTACCTGGACCAGGGCGGCGCCTACTTCGGCGCCAAGAAGGCCAATGAGCCGCTGCATGTCCAGTACTCCTACGACAGCCGGTCGGTGGTCCTCGTGAACAACGGGCGCGCTTCCGCCTCGGGCCTCACCGCGCGCGTGACGCTGTTCAACACCGACGGCACCGAGAAGTACGACAGGACCGCATCCGGGCTGACGGTGGCCGGCGACGGTGCGAAAACCACCGCGCTGACCCTGCCCTCGTCGGTCGCCGGACTGTCCACCACGTATCTGGCCAAGCTCGTACTCACCGACAGTACGGGCAAGGAGTTGAGCCGCAACGTGTACTGGCTGTCCACCAAGGCCGACGTCCTCGACTGGGACAACACCGACTGGTACTACACACCCACCACCGCGTACGCCGACCTCAAGGGGCTGGGCTCCATGGCGAAGGCCGCCCTGTCCACGACGGCGAACACCACGACGGGCGCCGACGGGACGTCCACGACCACGGTCACAGTGCGCAACTCGGGCACGGGCAAGACCCCGGCACTGCTCACGGACGTCCATCTTGTGAACGGCGACGGCGTGCCCGTGCTGCCCGTCCAGTGGTCCGACAACCAGGTCAGTCTCTGGCCCGGCGAATCGACGACTCTCACCGCCGCCTACCGCACCGCCGACCTGCACGGTTCCGCGCCCCGCCTGCGGATCTCCGGCTGGAACACCCCGACGACGACGGTGTCCGCACGCTGATCAACACCCCCTGGACCGCCTGCTGCCGGTCGCCCCATGCGCCCCGCTTGCGCTCTCACTCTTGACGGGGTTGTGTGCCGTCGAGGGGACAGTCGGTGAGCAGCGTGCCCGGACCGGCCGCCGCCGGGCGGGCCACAGTGTGGCTGGGCGCTGGCTGCCTGCCCTGTCCGGTCCAGGCCTCCAAGGCGGTGAACGCTGAGCGGTGGCAGGGCGTCAACGGCCGCAGCCGGTCCGGAAAGACGTCGTAGAGCGAGTCGACGTGCGTGCCGCCTTCGACGCGGTAGTAACGGAACAGTTTGCCGCGGCCGGCTTCGCGCACCATGCGGGCGTACACATCCGAGTCCCGGCCGATGGGCAGCAACACATCGAGCGTGCCGTGCAGACTGATCAGTGGCTTCCCGATCCGGCCGGTCAGCCCTATCGTCGCGACGGCACGGCGCACCTCCGGGGGACGGGACGTGTACGCGTAGTCCGCGTCGCACGCGGGCGTGCCGGGCGCGCAGTACGGAGTGCCCGCATCGGTCGGCCCGTCGTACCCGGGGTCCAGCTCCTCCCGGTAGATCCGCTGGGTCAGATCCCAGTAGTACTGATGGTGGAAGGGCCACAGAAACTCCGAGCCTTCCGGATATCCGGCGGCGAGCATCGCCCGGTGTGCCGCGTCGGCGCCGGGGCCACCGGCTGCGTACACCGGGTAGTGGCGCAGGGCGGGTGGCAGGAAGGCCAGCAGATTCGGTCCGCTCGACCGCCAGAGGGTCCCCTCCCAGTCGACGCCGCCGTCGTACAGCTCGGGGTGGTTCTCCAGCTGCCAGCGCACCAGATAGCCGCCGTTGGACATGCCGGTGGCAAGCGTGCGGGAGGGCGGGCGGTGGTAGCGCCGGGCGACGACCGCGCGGGCGGCCCTGGTCAACTGCGTGACGCGGTCGTTCCACTCGACGATCGCCTCGCCAGGCGCGGCGCCGTCGCGGTAGAAGGCCGCGCCGGTGTTGCCCTTGTCGGTGGCGGCGAAGGCGTATCCGCGGGACAGGACCCAGTCGCCGATGGCCCGGTCGTTCGCGTACTGCTCGCGCACGCCCGGGGAGCCCGCGACCACCAGTCCCCCGTTCCAGCGGTCGGGCAGCCGGATGACGAACTGCGAGTCATGGCTCCAGCCGTGGTTGGTATTGGTGGCGGAGGTGTCGGGGAAGTAGCCGTCGATCTGGATACCGGGCACACCACTGGGCGTGGCAAGACCTGCGGGTGTCAGCCCGGCCCAGTCGGCCGGGTCGGTGTGACCGGATGCGACCGTCCCCGCCGTCGTCAACTCCCCGAGACAGGCAGTCGCTTGGCGCTCGGCGCCCGGCACCTGCAGCCGGGTGATCCGGTTGCAGTGGCCGGTCGCCGGCGTCTCGGGCGGTTGCTGTGCGACGGCCGGGACGGCGGTGAGCGCGAGCAGCAGCGCGGCCGTGTACGAAAGAGCGAAGGGCACGGGGAAACCTCCTGGGGCGTACCGACCGTCGGTCAGGGGCAGTTGCCGTCGGCGACGACGAAGTAGCCGACGGGTGATTCCTTGAGCGTGTGGGTGACGAAGGTGTTGTAGAGGCCCATGTTCTGCTGGGAGCCCTTGGCGTAGGCATAGCTGCCGTCGGTGGTGGCCCGGCCTGCCTGCACCTGGTGGTAGTTGTCGGCTGTCCGGCAGGCCGCCGCGCCGCCGGTGGTCGTGGCCGTGACCTGGCCGGAGCGTGCGCCTTCGGCCCCGGCCGCGTCGCGGGCGGCCACGCTGTAGTCGTGCCTTGTACCCGCGCTCAGACCCGTGTCGGTGAACGGGGCGCCCGACGGAGTGGCGATACGTGTCCCGTCCCGGTACACCGCGTAACCCGCCGCGCCCTCAACTGCCGTCCAGCTCAAGGTGATCGAGGTCTGGGTGGCGCCCGTGACGGTGAGCCCGGCCGGGGCCGGCAGGCCGCCGGGATCAGGCGCGGAGCCGTCGAGGCCGAAGAACTCGGTGATCCAGTAGCCGGAGCAGATCGAGTCGATGAAGTTCGCGGTGCCGGTCTGCCCGCACTGCTGGGGCCCGCCGCCCGGGTCCACCGGCGTGCCGTGGCCGATCGCGGGCACCCGGTCGACCTCGACGACGACCCTGCCGTCCGCCCCGAGATACTGCTCGCGGCGCGTCTGATTCGGCCCGATGGTGGAGGTACGGTCCGGGCTCTGGTCCACTCCGTGCACGTCGGTCCACTGGTCCCGCAGTTCATCGGCGTTCTTCGGCACGACCGTCGGGTCGTTGTCGCCGTGCCAGACCGCCACCCTCGGCCACGGCCCGGAGTACGCGGGATAGGCGTCGCGGACCCGCTGCGCCCACACCGCGGGCGTACGGTCCACGCCGGGGTTCATACAGGTGAAGGCCCCCGTGTCCTTGGTGCAGTCGTACGGCAGTCCAGCGATCACCGCGCCCGCCTCGAAGACATCGGGGTAGGCGGCGAGCACGACCGAGGTCATGCCTCCTCCGGCCGAGAGACCGGTGACATACGTACGCCCCGCATCGGCGCCGTAGGTGCTCTCGGCATGCGCCACCATCTGCCGGATGGACGCGGCCTCGCCCTGCCCGCGCCGGTTGTCGGCGGCCTGGAACCAGTTGAAGCAGCTGCTGGAGTTGTTCGCGGACGTCGTCTCGGCGAGGACCAGCAGGAACCCGTGCCGGTCTGCGAACGTCGTGAGCCCGGAGTTGTCGGCGTAGACCTGGGCGCTCTGCGTGCAGCCGTGCAGGGCGACCACGACCGCCGGATGTGCGGAGAGGCCGACGGGCCGGTACACGTACATGTTCAGACCGCCGGGATTGGCGCCGAAGCTGCTGACTCTCTCCAGGGGTACGGCCGCCTGCGCGGCGGGATCCGGGGCGAGCCACAGGGTGGCGGCGAGCAGAGCGAGTACGGCGCCCACGCGACCGGCGGCCCGGCGCATACCGGCAGGCTTGGGCGGGCTTGTGCGCAACAGCATCCGAGACCTCCCGCAGACGTAGCAAGGTGCCGGTCACAGTAGGAACGAGCCGGTCGCCCGCGGAATGGTGACGCCACCCATAGCGGCGGCGGCCGACGGCGGTGCGCGCACTGTTGCACGTGCGGCGTCCGCCTGCTAAGAGCCCGAGCCGCCGATCGAACGGGCGAGGGCGGGCGGGCGGGCGGCACAGGCGACGTCGCTTTCCAGCAATCATCGCGCCCGCCGTCCGTCGGCCGTACGACGCCGGGACGTCGCCCGCCGCGGGGAGCCTGATGGCGCGACTACTTCCCGGCAGCGTGAGAAGCGGAGACCGACCGAGGCGATGGCCACATCCCATGGAAACCTCCTTCGGGGGCTGCCACTGCGACAGATCGCCTGCCTGGTGCCGATCGCTGCGGTCGGCATCTGGGCGGCCCAGCACTGGCCGCTCATCACGGCCGGCGGCAGCCAACTCCTGTCCGCCAACCAGTACTGGCTGCTGCTCGCTGTCACGCTCACCGTGCTGGGATGGGTCGCCGTATCCTTCACGCGCCAGGGAGCGACCCTCGAACGCCTCCCCCCGCTACGACTGTTCGTGACGCAATTCGCCGCGGGTGCCGCCAACCATCTCCTCCCGGCAGGGCTCGGTGCGGGCACGGTCAATCTGCGCTTCCTCCAGCGCTGCGGACTCTCGCTGCCCCGCTCCTCCGCCGCTCTGGCCCTGCACATGCTGGCGGCGGGCACAGGGCGAGCGGTACTGCTGCTCGCTCTCCTCGCCGCCTCTCCGCACGCGCTGCAACTGGAGGATCTCCTGCCGCACGCGGCAGGCCCGGTGCTGGTGGTGGCGGGATCTCTGGTGTGCGCGGTAGCGGTCGTGCTGGTGGCGGTACGGCCACTGCGCAGAGCCATCCGCGCGTTTGTCGACACCGCGCTGCGGGACGCGCGCTCCGTGCACACCAGGCCTGCGCGCGTACTGGCTCTGTGGGGTGGCGCCGTCGCCTATCCGACCCTGCAGGCTGCGGGACTGGTCGCCGTGGCGATGGCGCTGGACGTGTCCATTCCGGCCGCCCATGTCGGGCTCGCCTATCTCGCCGGGAGCACGCTGGCCGCTGTGATCCCGACACCCGGTGGCATCGGCTCGGTGGACGCGGCACTCGTCATAGCGCTGGTCATGGCCGGGGTTTCGGTCGCCGTGGCCACCTCTGTGGTTCTCGGTTACCGGATCATCACGGTGTGGCTGCCGCTGCTTCCCGGTGCCCTCGTACTCGGTGTCCTGGTCCGCTCGAAGGTGATCTGAGAGCCGCTTGCGGCGCCGGTGCCTCGGACCGGCCGGCCGGGATCGGCCACTGCGGCCGGGCTATACCGGGACGCTGAGCGAAGCCCCTGCCATGATGCTCGGATGCGTGTACTGATGCCGGTTCCCGACCGCGATTTCGACGTCACCGAGGTGGCCGTGCCCTGGCGGATTCTCACCGCCGCCGGGCACCAGGTCGTCTTCGCCACCGAGCGCGCGGGAACAAGCCCCGCCGCGGATCCGCTGCTGCTGACCGGCGTGCTCTTCGGCCAACTCGGCGCCGAGAAGGAACCCAGGGACTTCTACGACGAGCTCACCCGGTCCCGGGAATTCGCCGCGACCGTGGGCTGGGCGGATATGAAGGTGGACGAGTTCGACGGGCTGATCCTGCCGGGCGGCCACGCGCAGGGGATGCGGCAGTATCTGGGCTCGGAGGTGCTGCACCAGCAGGTTGGCAGGTTCTGGGCGCTGGACCGGCCGGTCGGCGCGATCTGCCACGGCGTGCTGGTCCTGGCGCGGTCGCGTGCGGGCGTCGGCGGCCGCAGCGTGCTGGCGGACCGTCGTACGACCTGCTTGCCGAAGTACATGGAACGCTCGGCCTATCTCACCACCGCATGGCGCCTCGGCCGCTACTACCGCACCTATCCGGCTTATGTCGAGGACGAGGTCAAGGCCGCGCTGGACGATCCGGGCACCCTGTTCGAGCGCGGGCCCAGGGTGCTCACCGCACGCGGAACCGCGACCGACGACTCACATGCGTACGTCGTGCAGGACCGCAACTACCTCTCAGCCCGTTGGCCGGGGGACGCATACCTTTTCGGCCGCCGGTTCCTCGAACTCCTGGAAGCTTCCGGATCCGCCGGATCGCAGCCCTGACCCGGGTCAGGGCCCGCCCCGTGCGGTGTGCGTCCGCCCGCATGGATTTCATCTCCGAGGCGTAGAATTACCGACAGGAAATTTTACGTTCAATTACCTGCGACGCCGGAGGTAACCGTGGACGTCCTCGTGCTCATCGGTCGCATTCTCTTCTGCGTCATGTTCCTCAACTCGGCGGTCGGCCACCTCACCAAAGCGAAGACCATGGCGGGCTACGCCGGCGCCCGAGGTGTCCCCGCCCCCGCGGTGGCGGTCCCGGCCAGCGGGTTGCTCCTCCTCGCCGGCGGACTGATGGTGGCATTCGGGGTCTGGGCGGACCTGGGCGCACTGCTCCTGGTCGTCTTCCTGGTCCCGACCGCGCTCCTGATGCACTCCTTCTGGAAGGAGACCGCCGAAGAGGCCAAAACAATGGAGATGGTCAACTTTTTCAAGGATCTGTCACTGGCCGGTGCGGCGCTGATGCTTCTCGCGTTCTTCTCCTATGTGGGCCACGATCTGGGACTCACCCTCACGGGCCCACTCTTCGACATCAGTTGATGGCTCAAAGCGGAGACAGCACTCGCCCCGCGACTACGAGGACCGGGGTCCCTGAGCCCCCCGGTGAACCCCCGCCAGCTCGTCCCGGAAGGCGATGACCGTCTGCCGGGCGTGACGCAGCCCGATCCGCTTGAACTCGCCCTCCAGCTCCGCGAGTTCCGCGAGCGTCGTGTCCGGTGCACGGCCGTGGCGGGAGCGGGACTTGATGAGGCCGAGGCGGGACAGCGCCGTGCCGCGGGGCTCGTTCATATCGCGGAATTCGCGCAGGGAGAGTGTGTAGGCGACGCAGGCCTCCTCGTAACGGGCCGCGCGGAAAAGAACGTTGCCGCGCATCTTGTGGTTGTAGGCGAGCGCGCCGGCCAGATCCATGTCACGGCAGATGGTTTCGGCTTCGGTCAGCAGTGTCAGTGCCCGCTCCGTATCGCCCTGCACGGACACCACGTCGGCTATGCCGCGCAGTGACCAGGCCCTCCCGCGTGCGTCGTCCGCGTCGTCCGCGATCCGGGCGCATTCCTCGAACAGTTCTAAGGCCTCTTCGTATGCGCCGGTGTTGCGGTGCATCTGCGCGATGCCGGACATCGCCCAGACCATGTGCCGGGATTCGCCGTGAGCCCTTGCCTGTGCGAGCAGTTGCTCGTGCATCTCCGCGACGGCCTCGTAGTCCCCCTGGATCCGCCCCGTCTCGGCGAGGCCTGCGAGCGAGTAGCCATGGGCGAGTCGATCACCGCTATCGGCTGCGAGGGCGACGGCAGCGGCCAGCAGACGGCGGGCCAGCGGCAGGGCTCCGCACTGCCGGGCCAGCGTGCCACCGCTCCACAGTGCCCACGCCATCGCGCCCCGGTCGCCGGCCTGCCGGGCGGAGCGGTAGCTGTCGCGCCAGGAGTCACCGGCTTCGGCCACCCGGCCCAACCGTCGGTTGGCCTCGGCGACGGCGAGCGAGGCCCGGGCGCGGTCGAGTGCCGAGACGGCGTTGCGCCGCGCGTGGCTCGCAGTGGCGAGCACCTCGTCGTACGAGGAATTGACGCCCAGCATCGAGCCCAGTTCGCCCTGGTATTCGGGGGCGAATGCCTTGTCGTACATATCTCCGTGGCCTCCTGATCATGGCGGTGACTGATCAAGAAGCTATGAGCCGGCAGGTATGCGGCGAATCCCCCGGCGTATGTGTCATCCGGTACGACCAAAGTGCTACGGGACCGGAGCCGATCATCATCGAGACGTACGGGGCACAGCCTCGACCTGCGAGAACGAGGAGTTCCCGGGCAGGCCGGACGGGCGCAGCCCTACCCTGAGACTCGGTGCGGGCCCGGCCCGCACCGAGCTTTGGTCACTCAGGTCCTATTCGGCGATCTCCGTCCGTTCCCACCATTCGTAGACAGGCAACCGTCCCTCCGGGCTCTCCTGATGCCGCGACGTGACCTTGAAGTGCTCGTACCCGCCGCGGTGCGGAATCTTCAGCTCTTGTCCGGGAGGGGTGATCGGGACGATCCGCTCCTGCAGATCATCCGGGCCACCCTCAAGGATTGCCTTGCTAGCCATGACCCCAGTCTTCCTATCCACGCCACCACTCGCACCTTGGGCGGCGACAAAGGGTGGGGGTCTCATACGTTCGGGCCACCGATGTGGACCGCCTTGTACGGCGGTAGCAGGCTGGGGGCGTACTCCCACCGCCAGGAGGAGACGGCCGATGCCCTCGAGGACGTACCGCTACGACCAGCTGCGCGCCCTGTTCATCAACTGCACGCTCAAGCGCTCCCCCGAGACCAGCAACACCGAGGGCCTGATCGACAAGAGCCGCACGGTCATGGAGAACGCCGGCGTCACGACCGACGTGATCCGCGCCGTCGACCACGACATCGCTACCGGCGTCTGGCCCGATATGACCGAACACGGCTGGGAGACCGACGCCTGGCCCCAGCTGTACGAGATGGTCACGGCCGCCGACATCCTCATCCTCTGCGGACCGATCTGGCTCGGCGACAACAGCTCCGTGATGAAACAGGTCATCGAGCGCCTCTACGCCTGCTCCAGCATCCTCAACGACCGTGGTCAGTACGCGTACTACGGCCGCGTCGGCGGCTGCCTCGTCACCGGTAACGAGGACGGCGTCAAACACTGCGCCATGAACATCCTCTACAGCCTCCAGCACCTCGGCTACACGATCCCGCCGCAGGCCGACGCCGGCTGGATCGGCGCAGCCGGACCCGGCCCCTCCTACCTGGACCCGGGCTCGGGCGGCCCGGAGAACGACTTCACCAACCGCAACACGGCCTTCATGACCTGGAACCTGATGCACCTCGGCGCGTTACTGAAGGAGGCGGGCGGCATCCCGGCCCATGGCAACCAGCGCTCCGAGTGGGACGCCGGCTGCCGCTACGACTTCTCCAATCCCGACTACCGCTGAAGCACCGGCCATGGCCTGTCGAACCTCCCCGCACACGGCAGAGCCCGCCGCGGCGGAGGGCCGGCTCAGGCTCAGAATCCGTGTCGCGACGGGCTCGGCCCGTGGGGGGCGGCTTGTCAGGCGGTGTGCAGCGTCAGGCCGTACCGGCCGAGGATTTCGTTGATCGGCTGGTACCAGGTCTCGCCTCCGCCGCTGCAGTTGCCCCAGCCACCGGAGGTCACCCCCTGGGCCTGATCGCCGCTGATGAAGGATCCGCCCGAGTCCCCGGGCTCGGCGCAGACGCTCGTCTTCGTCATCTGATGGACCGCGCCCTGGCTGTAGTTGACGGTCTCGTTCTTGGCCAGGACATTGCCGCAGTGCCAGTGCGACGTGGAGCCGGAGCGACAGATCGAGGCGCCGACGGGGGCCTCGGCGGAGCCGCGGACCAGCTGGTCGGAGACTGTGCCCCAGCCGAGGACCACGGGGACGGTCCACCAGCCGTTGCCGACGCTGACCCAGGCGTAGTCGTTGTCGGGGAAGGACGAGCCCTGGAACGCGCCGATGGCGGAGCCGTCCCAGCCGCGGACCGCCGCTCCCGGCTGACCGCAGTGCCCGGCCGTGACGAAGCCGCCGTACACGGAGAAGCCGATCGAGCACCGGACGTTGCCGGTGTAGTACGGGTCGCCGCCCACGGTCCCGGCCGCGAAGGTAGTCGGCGCCGCCGTCACCTCCTTGACCTGGACCGGACCGGCTTGGCGGGCTCGGGCGAGGAAGTCTTGGACATCGTTGTCACGTCGCTCGGAAGCGACAACGTTCACGACGACCCGGTTGGCCTTCGGGTCGACGTGCCAACTGCTGACACCGGCCGGAGCAGCCAGCTTGTCGATCTTCTTCTTGGCCGAGTCCAGCTGTTGCGCGCTGTGCGTCACCAACCGGACCGAGGCACCCGTCGCGCGTACGGCGTCGGCGTGCAGCCCGCTGGTGACGGCCACGGTCAGCTTTCCGCTGTCCGCGTCGAACCAGGAGCCGCCGAACGACGCTCCTGCGGCGCGCCGCGCCTTTCCTTCGACGGCGGCCGCCGTCTGCTCCGCCCTCAGGCGCGCCTCCGCCTGACTCTTCGTCAGGCCCAGGTCCTGTTGCATGGCGGCGAGCAGACCGGCGGAGGCCTGCGGTTCGGAAACGGGGGCGGGGGCGGGAGTTGCGGCAGCGGCCGGGGCGAGCCCGACGGCTGCCCAGGCGCCCAGAAGGAGAAGCGCGGACATACCGGCGCGTATACCTGTCGTGCGTCTCAAGGCTTTGACCCTTCGGTTGTTCCAGCTTCGTGGGGGATGGAACAGCGAGCACACGAGAGCGCTCTCACAGTGCGCCCGGCCGGAGCGTAGCCGAGAAAAATCATCAGGTCCATGCCAACGAACCGCCGCTGGGCCATGTTGGCCGGATTCCGGGCAGGGGTCCGCGCGCTCGGGCGGCCCGTATTTTCCCGTCACGCCCGTCACGCCCGCCACGGCCGCACCGCTGACACCGGCCACAAGCACCCGGCAGGTCACCCCGGACGAAGCGCTGCGCAAGTTGGCCGCCGGCCACCGGCGATGGGGAGAGCGGGGCCGACGCCCGGCTGCTGCCCGCACGGTCTCCTCCAACCTGCGGTGGCCCACCGGATGCGCCCCGGAGGTGGCGGGAACCAGCCGTGACGGAAATGTGTCCCCCATGAGGACAGCAGGTGGGCTAGCGTGCGGCGGTCGTGCACAACTCCGTGGCGGCGCATCCGACCGCCGGGAATCGTGGCGTCGAGGGGGGCAGGATGAACGCGTGGTCGGTACCCGGGTACACCGAGTCCCGGGAGTTGGGCTCCGGCGGCAGCGGGCGCGTCGTCCTGGCCGTCCATGACGCGACCGGCTTGCCGGTGGCCGTCAAGTACCTCAGCGAGAGGCTGCGGACGGATTCCGGCTTCGTTCAGGTGTTCCGGGCGGAGGCACGTCTGCTCGGCGGCCTCGACTCGCCGCATGTGGTGGGGCTGTACGAATACGTCGAAGCGCCGCAGGGCGCCGCCATCGTGATGGAGCTCGTCGACGGCATCGCGCTGCGCGCGCTGCTGCAGCGCGAGGGTGCCACCGGCCCCGAGGCGGCGCTGGTGGTGCTCAAGGGCTCGCTGCTGGGACTGGCCGCCGCACACCGGGCAGGTGTGGTGCACCGCGACTACAAACCGGAGAACGTTCTGGTCGCGGCGGACGGCTCGTCCAAACTGGTCGACTTCGGCATCGCCGCGGGACGCGGCACCACGCCGGGAGTCGCCGGCACTCCCGCCTACATGGCTCCGGAACAGTGGAACGGGGAGCCCGCCTCACCGGCAGCCGACGTCTATGCCGCGACCGCGACGTTCTACGAGTGTCTGACCGGCCGCAAGCCGTTCTCCGGCGAGAACTTCGCCGAGCTGGCGCTGCAGCACATCAGCGCACCGGTCCCCGAGGAGGAGGCTCCGGAGCCGGTGCGCCCGCTGATCAGGCGCGGAATGGCGAAGGAGCCGGAGGAGCGGCCCGCGAACGCGGCGGCGTTCGTGGCGGAGCTGGAGGAGATCGCCGGAGCGGCCTACGGCCCGGACTGGGAGGAGCGGGGCCAGCGGAAACTAGCCGCGCTCGCCGCGCTTCTGCCGCTGCTCCTCCCCTCTGCTGCCGGCCAGGCCGCGGGGACCACCGAGCTGGCCACGACCGCCCTGGGCGGCGGCTGGGGCAGCTGGAAGCCGGGCCTGCGCGGGGTGTTGACGGGCATCGCCGCGCTGGTTGTGGCCGTGCTGGTCGCCGTTGCCGCGAAGGCGACCGGCGACGACCCGCGGCAGTCGACGGCTCAGGCCGTCGCCACCACCAGCGCGGTACCGGGCGCGTCGACCGCTTCGCCCGTCGGCCCGTCCGGCTCCGCGAGCCCATCGCCCACGGGCAGCGCCTCCGCCTCCGCCGACAGCTCCCCTTCTCCGTCCGGCAGCACGGCCACCGGACCAGCCGGACCCATCACGCCCTCACCCGTGATGTCGTCGACTCCGGCCTCCCCGCCGTCGTCGTCCGCGCCGTCCACCGACCCCAGTACTTCCCCTCCCGCCACCGCTCCGGTGAAGGTGAGGTCCGTCTCCGTCTCGAGCCTGCGTCAGACGAGTACGACGGGTGCCGCCGCGTCCATCGACGTCGTCACGGACGGGACCGGTCCCGTGACCATCGTCATCGCGTGGTTCACCGGCGACGCGAAGGGTGAACTGGGCTCGCAGGACGGCTCGCAGACCTTCGAGCGCAGCGGCGCGACGCAGTACACGATCGCGCTGGACCACACCTTCCGAGGTCGGGGCTGTTACTGGGGAGTCCGGGCGACGACGAACCCGACCGCCGCGAACGGCAGTTCCACGCAGCAGATCCTGACCCGGCGGTGCAGCATTCAATGAACGATCCACGTATCCCCCACGACCGCGCGCCTGGTTCCCCCGGCGACGTCGCACCGGCGCGCGCCGGGCACGACGGAGTCGGCGAAAGCGACGGCTACAGCGCGACCGCGCTGGGCAGCCACTGGTTCGAACATCCGGACCCGGAGGAGACCGCGTCGGCCGCGCCGGAGAACGCCACCCTGGTCCAGGACGCGCAGCCGACGAACGCCACCCTGGTCCAGGACGCGCAGCCCACGAACGCCACCCTGGTCCAGGACGCGCAGCCCACGAGCGTGGCACCCGACCGCGTGGAGGGCGAGGTACTCCGCTTCGGCCCGGGTGTGACCGCGGTCGTCCGGAACCGGAACCGCGACAACACGACCGCCGCACTCTGGCACGGGACACTGCCCGGCCGGCCCGCCGGGCCGGAGCCCCGTGAACGCCGCCGCGGTGGGCTCCGGCGGTACGCCCTGGCAGCCACGGTGCTGCTGGCCGTGCTGGCTTTCCTCGCCTGGCAGCGGTACGGGCCTGGCCTGGCCGTACGGGACGTGGCGGTGCAGACCGCTGCGGAGGGGCCCGGCTGCGAGGGCACGGCCGACGTCGTGGGCTTGGTGGAGACCAACGGACGGCCCGGCACCGTAACGTATCGCTGGGTGCGCAGCGACGGCACCGAGTCGGGCCTGCTGCGGGAGAAGATGACACGCGGTCAGAAGCAGGCACGTCTGCATCTGCTGTGGACGTTCCGCGGCCGGGGCGAGTACCGGGCCGGTGCGGAGCTGCGGATCATCTCGCCTTCCCGGCACACGGTCGCCGTACAGTTCAGGTACCGGTGCGTCTGAGCCTCGACAGGCCGGCGCGGGGGGGCCTGCATCCGGCACAGGCCCGGGGTCAGGCCGGACGGTGCGCGATGACGCCGAACATGGTCACGGACATATGCAGAGCGTCCTGCTCGGCGGCCGCGGTGAGGTCTGCGTACAACCGGTCCCGCTGCTGCTCAGTGATCTGCTCGCGCCGCACGGCGGCCACGCCGAGCATCCGGATGAGTGGCCAGTTGACCTTCCTTGTGCTCTGGATGAGCGCCTGTGAGCCGAGGTCGTCGATCTCCAGCCCCGCTGCGGCCAGCTGACCGGCCAGCTTCCGCCCGGCGTACGGGTTGGCTGCCGCCGAGAGCGCGCCGCCGGTCAGCTCCGCGACCACGTCGGCCTCGCCGGGGTGCAGGATCGTGGTCGCCCAGTCGGTGTCCAACAGCGCGACCCGCCCACCCGGCCGCAGCACCCGCGCGATCTCCGCGGCCGCCTTCTCCGGCTCGGTGAGGTGCTGGAACACCCGCTCGCACCAGACCACGTCCACATCGGCATCGCCCATCGGCAGCGCGAGCGCGTCGCCGTCCACGAATCGGGCCGGGCTGCCGGCCTCGGCCGCCCGCTGCTGGGCAACCGACCGTAGTCCGGGGTTCGGTTCAACCCCGATCGCGTCACCGCCCGGTGTCACCGCCGCCGCCAGCACCAAGGTCTCCGACCCCGTACCGGCTCCGATGTCCACCGCTCGCTCGCCGCGCCGCGCGGCGACACCGAGGTGCGCCCACTCGCGCAGTCGCCGCACGCCCTCGCTCGCTGCCTGCCCGTCCAGCGCGCCGACCAGCCGCTCCGTGTCCGCGCCGCCGATATTGTCCGAGTGAAACGCCGAGGTCGGCCGCGAATCCGCCATGCGGCCCACTGTAGTTGTCCGCTGGACCGAGGCCATGAGGCCGATGAGTCTCGCCGGCTGCGGCAGTCGTCAGTGGTGAACGAGTGCCGACCTCTGGAGGCCCGGAAATGAGAGACCTGATCGTCACCGAGAACATCACGGTCGATGGCGTCGTCGAAGCGACGGAGGGCTGGTTCGCGCCGGCCGGTGACGGGCCGCAGGCCGACCAGTCCGACCTCGAGGCAGCACTTCGTGCACATATGGAGGCTGCCGACGCGTTCCTCGTCGGGCGGGTGACTTTCGAGCAAATGCGCGATTACTGGCCGAAACAGACCGACGACAGCACGGGCATCACCGAATATCTCAATACCGTGTCCAAGTACGTCGTCTCCCGCACGCTGCGCGACCCTCATTGGGAGCACACCACCGTGCTGCGGGGTGCGCTCCGGGCCGAGGTTGAGTCGCTGAAGTCCAGGCCGGGCAGAGACATCGTCGCGACGGGCAGTATCAGCCTGGTACAGGAACTGATCTCGGCCGGGCTGGTCGACGAGTACCGGTTGTTCGTGTACCCGGTCGTCCTCGGACACGGCCGGCGGTTGTTCGTGGACGCGAGCGAGATCGCGAAGCTGCGACTGATGGAGACCCGGCCGTTCGGCTCGGGCATCGTGCTGCTGCGCTACCGGACAGTACAGCCGGCCCCGCCGCCTTCGTGACCGGCCGTAATGTGCGGGAAGGCGTCGCGGGACCGTTGTCCTCGCGACGCTGCGCGCAGCGGAGGCGCACCCGGGAGTGCCGTCGTACGCTCATCGTCATGACCATCGACCGGCGCATGCTGCTCCGCGGCATGGGCAGGGCAACCGCGGCAGGCGTGATCGGTGCCGCACTGGCCGCCGGCAACAGTGGCAGGCCACCCACGGCGGCTCGCGCGGAACGCCCCACCCGCCCGCGGCCCCGGCCCGCCACCCCGTGGGCCACCGCTCAGCCGGCCGTCGTACCGCGCGCTGTCTGGCAGACCCACCCGATGCCTCCCCATAGGCCCGAGCTCTCCGCGACCACGGTCAAAGCGGTCTTCATCCATCACACCAACAGCGGAAACAACTACTCCCGGCGAGAGGTCCCCAATCTCATCCGCTTCCTCTCCGACGACCACATGGAGCGCCGGGGCTGGGACGACGTCGGCTACAACTTCTTCGTCGACCGGACCGGCACCATTTACGAGGGACGCTCCGGAGGCATCACCCATCCTGTCGTCGGCGCGCACACCCTGGGCTTCAACGTCGGCACCGTCGGCATTGCGGCGATAGGCAGCTATGGCTCCGGCTCGGCCGTGCCCGCGCCGATGCTGGAGGCGCTAGCCCGGCTCGCCGCCTGGAAGCTCGGTCTGTACGGGGTCGACCCACGCGGCACAACGACCCTGGTCTCCACCAATGACGGCAGCAAGTACCCGAAGGGAAAACAGGCCGTCTTCCACACGATCTCCGGGCACTGCGACGGCTATTGGACACGGTGCCCGGGTTCCGGGCTCTACACACGCCTTCCGCAGATCCGCGAACGCGCCGCCCGCCTCCAGGGCCGCACCGACGCGCCGTCCTGACCTCGTCAACCGGCGTATGCAAGCCTGGCGCCGGACTTCTCGGCCCAGCGCACCGCGGGTCCCATGGCAACTCCGGCTGCCAGGAACAGCGCGCCGAGCAGCAGCCAGCCGGGGACGCCCCAGCCGACGATCAGGGTGGTCAGCAGCAGCGGGCCGAGCATCCGGGCCACGGAGACGCCGGTACCGAAGAAGCCCTGGTACTGCCCTTGTTGGCCGGCCGGGGCCAGGTCGAAGCTGATCTGCCAGGCACCGGCGGACTGCATCATTTCGCCGACGACCTGAAGTACCGCGCCGGCCAGCAATACGGCCACAGCGACCCAGGCGGCTGGTCCCGCCGCTGCCGAGAGGGCGAAGACGGCGCAGGAGGCGAGCATCACCGCGCCGCCGCGCCAGACCGTGCGGGTGGCGCTGGGCAGGTCGGTCACCGCGGCGGCCGTGCGGACCTGGAAGAGCATGACGGCTCCGGTGTTGAGCACGAGCAGGGCGGAGACGCTCCAGCCGGGCGCCGAGGTCCGTTCCACGATCCACAGCGGGATGGCCAGGCTGATGAGGGGCATCCGGAGCAGCATGACCATGTTGAGAAACGAGACCAGCGCGTACGGGCGGTCGCGGAGCACGGCGAGTTCGGGACCGCCGCCGGTGGACGGGGCTGCGGGCTGCACGGTGGGCAGCCGCAGCAGGACGAGCGCGCACAGGGTGAAGGCCGCGGCGTCCATCGCGAAGACCGAGAGATACGCCTCGCGGGTGCCGAAGTGCAGGGCGACGCCGCCGGCTGCGGCACCGACGGCCAGGCCGGCGTTGAGCGTCGACTGCAGGTAGGCCAGGGTCTCGGTTCGTTCCGCCTTGGCCACCAGGCCTGCGAGCAGCGCCTGCCGGGCGGCGGCCAGGCCGCACTGGGCTGTTGCGTAGAAGCAGGCGGCCAGCAGGAACGGCACGAAGGAGCGTACGAAGAGGAAGGAGGCCACCGAGGTGGCGGTCGCCAGTGCCAGGAGCACAGCGGTGGAGCGGGGACCGCGGCGGTCGGCCAGGTGGCCGAGGGGGACGCCCGCGACGGAGCCGATGGCCCAGGCGACGGTGAGGCCCAGGCCGATCCGGGCGGGCGAGAGACCGACGATACGGGAGAAATAGAGGGCGGAGCAGACGTAGTACGCGCCGTCGCCCAAGGAGTTGACCAATTGGGCGACGGCGAGTACTCGTGGCGACCCGCTCGGCGGCACGATCCGGAGAGACATGGGGCTCCTTGGGTAAGGGGCGACCCCCCTGCCGGCCGCGCTGCCCCTTACCCTAGGAGCCCAAATGGCCCCGTAAGCAGGCCATTTCGCTGCCGGTTGGCTGGGCCATTCTGTTTCCGTACCCGTCCGTCGTGACAGCGAATAGGGTGGGTGCGTGACCGAGCTCTGGAATCCCTCCGACGCCGGTGTCCTCCGGCTTCCTTCCGGCCGTGCGGTCCGGGGCCGGGGCCTTCGGCGCCCTCTTCCGGACGGGCCGAAGCCCGCGTACGGCGTGTACCTGCTCGGCAAGCGGCCTCCCGAGGTTCCGTGGGAAGCCCGGTGGCTGCGCTGGCCGGATTTCCGGCTGCCCAGCAGCCATGCGGATGCTCAAGCTGCCCTCGGTGAGGCATGGGCCCGCGCCGGTGTCGAACGGGTCGAGATCGCCTGCGGCGGAGGCCGTGGCCGGACCGGAACAGCCCTGGCCTGCCTTGCCGTCCTCGATGGAGTGCCGGCGGACCGGGCGGTGGACTTCGTGCGCCGGCATTACGACGCCCGCGCGGTCGAAACCCCCTGGCAGCGACGCTATGTGCGGCGCTTCTCCGACTGAATGCGGCTGAATTCGACTGCCCCGAGCCGGAAATGAAGTAACGGTGGGTAAGTGACCAGTCTCACCGCGCTTGGCCCCCTGCGCGCGTTTCACGCCCGTTTCCGACTGCCATGATCCCTACTGATGCGGGGTCAGTTAGCTCCCCGCGGACCGAAACAGGCAGCAGAAACAGGGGCGTTGGCGTGAGAGATACGTGGTTACGGCAGGTGGCGCGAAGGCGTGGGGGCAGCGGCGGGGGCTCCGCTCCACGCGGACCGGGGACGGCCCGCTCCGCTGCCGCGGTGGCCGCGGCGGCGGTGCTGCTCGGCCAGCTGCTCGGCGGGCACCCCGCCGCAGCGCAGACAGCCGCATTGCCGGGATCCGCGTACCCCCTCGTCCTCGACGTGGATCTGACGCCGAATCCGGTGTGCAGCGGACCGGTCCGGGGCCGGGTGCAGATGTACGACCCCGCCGCGGCGAAGGCCGGCGCCACGGTGGAGTGGCGGGTACGGGCCGGGCAGGAGCAGCTGGCCGGCGGGCAGACCGTCATGGACGCGAACGTGTCCGCGGCCGAGTTCAGCATCCCGTTCGACCGCGTACCGGCGGCGAGCACGGCGCTGCAGTTCGACGCGCGCGTGCTCCCCTCGTCGGAGGGACGGGAGCCCGGCCCGTACGGAAAGATCTGGCGGGACACCGTCCGGCGGGGCTGCGACCCGGTGCGCGTGGCATCCGTCGGCGACTCCGTCGTATGGGGGCAGGGCCTGGACCACGACCAGAAGTTCCCCTACCTGACGGGCGAGCTCCTCGGCCGCGAGACCGGCCGGGGACATCAGCACATGGACTACTCGATCTCCGGCGCGGTCCTCGACGCACCCGAGCTGCCCGCGGGCAATGACGACGCCGGCTGCCTGCGGATGCAGGAGAAACAGGACCCGGACGGCGACGGGGAAATGGAGTTCGGCGAGGTCACTCAGCAAATGCCCGACGTGTTCTGCCAGTTGGAACAGGCGGGCGCGCAGGCGCGGGCGGGCGGATACGGGCTCGATCTGGTCGTCGTCAACGGGTGCATCAACGACATCGACCCCTTCTTCGGCATCGGCGTCGGCATCACGCCCGGCTCGAAGAAGGTGCCCGAGGCCGTGCGGCGCGAGTGCTCGGGCATCGGCGCGGCGGCCGAGAACCCAGCCAAGGATGTGCCGTACTTCAGCGGCGCCAAGGTCGGCTACGGCGGCCGCGGTATGCAGGCGGCGATCAAGAAGGCGCATTCGCTGCCGGGGCGGCCCAAGGTGCTCGTGGCCGACTTCTACTACGCGCTGAGCCGCAGCAGTTCGCCCGTCCCGGTGAAGACCTGCACGGCGCCGGGGGTTGCCGGTGCCCGGCTGGCCGCCTGCAAGGGCGCGCTCGGCGGTGTGGCCGAGCGCTACGAGCAGTACACCCAACTGGCCAACGACGCCTACCGGCAGGCGGCCGCGGCGGCCAACGCCGCCTCCTCCGACGGCCCGTACGCGGTTGCCGCCGACGGCCTGTTCTCCCGGGACAATGCCGTGCTCGCCCCGCACTCCAAGGTCTGGGCCACTCCGGTCTCCGACCCCGCGTTCCCGCTGCGCACGCGGGCCTGCCCGGAGCTCAGCGGGACTCCGGCGCAGTGTCTGTCCGCTGCCGTCGCCCATCCGGACATCGTCGGCGCCCGCCAGTACGCCGACGCTTTCCTCCTCAACCCGCGCCTGCGCCAGTGGTTCCACCTCCCGGCCGACGGCCCGCACGCGCTGCTGGACGCCCCGGAGGACGGGCACACCGGGAGCCCGGTTCGCCTGAGCGCGACCGTGGACGGGAAGGCGCCTCCGGCCGGATACAGCTACCGCTGGTACTTCGGTGACGGCACCCAGCAGGAGACCAGCGAGGCAACCGTCACCCATGTATTCGATGGGGAAGGCCCCTTCCTGCCACGCCTGGTGCTGACCGCTCAGGACGGCCGGCAGGTCCTGAGCGAGGCCGCGGAACCCGTCACGGTGAGCTGACCGTCTCGTACGAAGGGGAGTCTCGGGGGCGGTTCGCGAATGCGGGCCGCCTCCGAGCCGTCCCGGGCACCCGCCCATTTCGTCGCCTTGACGATAACGGTCCCGGCCTATATCGTCTGACTGACGAAAAAGGGGGAAGTCTTCATGGCCGACATCATCAAGCGCCTGGGATGGCGCCATCTCCGTACCGCGCCCACCGCGCATGTGCGCCACTTCCGGCGCGGGCGGCTCGTGCACGACGGGCCGGGACTGAGCTTCTGGTTCCGTGCGCTGACCGCCGCGCTCTCCGAAGTCCCGGTCGACGACCGGGAACTGGCCATGGCCTTCCATGCCCGCACCTCTGACTTCCAGGACGTCAGTGTGCAGGCGACGGTGACGTACCGGATCAGCGAACCGGCCACCGCCGCAGCTCGTCTGGACTTCTCGATCGATCCGGACACCGGCGTCTGGCGCGGCGCCCCGCTGGAACAGCTGTCCACCCTGCTCACCGAGACCGCACAGCAGCACGCGCTGGACGTCCTGGCCCGTACGCCGCTGGCTGCAGCCCTTGTCGACGGCGTCGCGGCGGTCCTGGAGCGGATCACCGACGGTCTGGCCGCGGAGCCCCGGCTGCCCGCCACCGGCATCACCGTGGTGGCCGTCCGCGTGGTCGCCCTCCGCCCGGAACCGGAGGTGGAACGGGCGCTGCGCACCCCCGCGCGCGAGCAGATCCAGCAGGAGTCGGACCGGGCGACGTACGAACGCCGGGCCGTCGCCGTGGAGCGCGAACGCGCGATCGCCGAGAACGAACTGGCCAGCCGGATCGAACTGGCCCGCCGCGAGGAGCAGTTGGTCGAGCAGCACGGCACCAACGCCCGCCGCGAGGCCGAGGAGAACGCGGCGGCGGACGCCGTACGGGCCGAGGCTGAGGCCGCGCGCACGGTACAGCTGGCCAAGGCCGAGGCCGAAGCGGCACGCGAAGTCGGGCAGGCGCGGGCCCAGGCACAGGCCGCCTGGCTGCGGGTGCACGCCGAGGTGGACGCCGCCACTCTGCACGCGCTGGCCGCGACCCGGGTCGCCGAGAACCTGCCGCGCATCGACAGCCTCACCCTCTCCCCCGATGTCCTCACCGGCCTGCTGGCCAAGCTCGGCCGGGCCGACGGCGAGCAGTCGTGAGTCTCGCGCCGCGCGCGGTGCTGGTGCACCGGGCCACCGAGTACGAGGAGTTGCTCGCCCGGCACGGCACCCATGGCCAGGCCGACTTCTTCCTCTCCTCGCGCGGCCGGAGCATCCAGGAGGTGACCGAGCGGCATCATCGTGCGCGGCGGGCGCTCGCCGATGTGGCGGCGGCGGTGCCGCTGGCATGGCGGCAGACCCGGGTGGAACGCGCGGACCTCGACCGTTTCCTCTTCGGTCCCGAAGACGTGGTGGTCGTGGTGGGCCAGGACGGTCTGGTGGCCAACGCCGCCAAGTATCTGTCGGGTCAGCCGGTGGTGGGGATCGATACCGACCCCGGCCGCAACCCGGGCGTGCTGGTGCGCCACCGTGCGGCCGATGCCGCCAAGCTGCTCCCGGCGGCCGCGTCCGGCGGAGGCGCCGTCGACGAACTCACCATGGTGGAGGCGGTCGCCGACGACACCCAGCGGCTGCTCGCCCTCAACGAGATCTACCTCGGCCCGCCCGGCCACCAGACCGCCCGCTACCGGCTGAGTACCGGTGCGGACGCCGCCCGCACCGAACCCCAGGCCTCCTCCGGAGTCCTGGTGGGTACCGGCACCGGCGCCACCGGCTGGCTGCGCTCCCTGTGGCAGCAACGCGGCAGCAGCCTGCCGCTGCCCGGTCCCGCCGACCCTCAACTGATCTGGTTCGTAAGGGAGGCCTGGCCGTCGCCCGCCACCGGCACCACACTCGTGGAAGGCGTACTGGCACACGCGGAACGGCTGCGGCTGACCGTCGAGTCGGACCGGCTGGTCGCGTTCGGCGACGGGATCGAGACCGACGCGCTGGACCTCACCTGGGGCCAGACGGTCCGTCTCGGCATCGCAGGCACCGCACTGCGGCTGCTCCACTGACCCAACCGGCGGCGCACTCGGGCCCGCGCCGGCGGTGGGTACCGGCCGTCGGCGGTAGGCGCGGGCCCGCGTCAACGCCAGGGCCCGCAGCCGGTTCCGCTCGGCGGTACGAGCCCGCGCCTACCCCTCGTACGGCCGCCGGTACGCTGTTGTGTCTATGCGTCGCTTCCCCCACACCGGCCCCCTTCACCACAGGCGGCCCCTCCTGGCCGCCCTCGTCGTCGGTGCGGCCCTGTCCGTGGTCGCCGGCTGTGCGTCCGAGACCGGCGCACGGGACGGTGGCGTGGCGCCCAGCCTCTCGCCGCCCATCAGCGCGCAACCGCTGTGGCCGCAGTACGCCCCACCGTCGCCGCCCGCGGCAGGCGAGACCAGCCCCTCGTACAAGCGGTACCTGACCGTCGACGGCATCACCGTGCCCGCGGGCGGGCTCAGGAAGGTGGCGGTGAAGGAGCTGCTGGAGAAGGACCCCAATGTGCCGCAGTTGGTACGGGCCGCGATGAAGAACTGCCCCGGCTCCGGCTGCGGTCTGCGCAACCCCGCCTACCGGGACCTGACCGGGGACGGCCGGGACGAGCTGGTGGTGGCGCTGGACGAGGAGTCGGCCGGGCTGACTCTGATTCAGGTCTACTGGGCCCTGGGCGGCACGGTGCGGCCGGTGCTGATCAGTTGGGGGCCGCTCGGGCTGACCGGCGAAACGTTTGGCCACGACCTGGTGCTCACCTCGACCGGCGACGACGGCCGGTTCACCACCCGCTATCGGTGGAACGGCGCGGTGATGACCGCGGGCGTCCCGCAGGACCAGGCCGGCGACCCGGCAGGAACGGGCTCAGGCTCAGGCTCAGGCACGGGCCCAAGCACGGGCACGGGCACGGGCACGGGTTCGTCCATGAGTCCGCAGAGAAGGACACCCCGATGACCCCGATACCGCCGACGACGCCCGCCTTCGCTCCGCCCGGCTCCGCGGCCGAGGCGCATCTGCTGCTCGTCGAGGACGACGAGGTGATCCGTAACACCGTGCGGATGCTGCTGGAGCGCTACGGCTTCACCGTCTCCACCGCGGGCGACGGCCTCACCGGCCTGGAGATCTTCCGCGAGCGGCGCCCGGACCTGCTGCTGCTCGATGTGATGCTGCCCGAACTCGACGGAATCGGGCTGTGCCGCAGAATCCGTGAACTGAGCCTCGCGCCAATCCTGATGATGTCCGCCCGCGGTGACGCACTCGACGTCGTGTCAGGGCTGGAGGCGGGCGCCGACGACTATGTCGTCAAACCCTGCGAGAGTGCCGTACTTGTCGCGCGGATCCGCTCACTGCTGCGCCGCGCCTCCTTCACCCCGGCCGCCGGCCCGGACCGCGAGAGCGAGGACGGCACGAGCACGCTGGTCTTCGGAGATCTGACCATCGACACCCGCGGGATGGAGGTATGGCGCGCGGGGCAGGCGCTCGCCCTGACCCCGACCGAACTTCGGATGCTTCTCGAATTCGCGGCATCTCCCGGCGTCGTTCTGGAGCGCCGTACGCTGCTCAGCCGGGTGTGGGACCACGCCTGGCACGGCGACACCCGCGTGGTCGACCTCCATGTACAGCGCCTGCGGGCGAAGATCGGCGCCGAACGGATCGAGACGGTCCGCGGCTTCGGCTACAAACTGCGGCGCTGAGATGGCACTGAGATGGCGGATCGCCGCCCTGGTCGCCGTGGCCATCTGCGCTGTCGCCGCAGCCGTCGGCGTGCTGGTCCACCACGCCTCGCGCGACCGTGAACTGTCGCAGGCCCGCGACAGCGCCCGTACGACCCTCGACCGGGCGGCCGTCACCTACGCCCGCACGGGCGCGGTGCAGGGCACGGGTGCCGCACTCGACGCGCCGGGCCTGCCCGGCGACTTGCGGGGGCTGGTGGCGAAAGGCCGGCAGGGAACGGAGTTCACCACCGCAGAGGAAAGGCCCGCAATGTGGGCTGCCCGTCCGGCAGGTGGCCGGGTGCTGTCCGTCCGCGTCGATATGAGCACCACCATGCGGGACATCCGCGCCCTCGATACCAGCATCGCCTGGGCCAGTGTGATCACCACCGCGGTGGTGCTGCCGCTCAGCGTACTGACCGCCGGACGGATGAGCCGCCGGTTGCGCACCGCCGCCGGCACCGCCCGGCGTATCGCGGCCGGAGATCTCGATGCCCGGATCCGCGCCGCAACCCACCCGCGCGACGAGATCGCCGAGATTTCCGCCGCCGTGGACACGATGGCCGCCGCTCTGCAGGAACGGCTGCGCGGTGAGCAGCGTTTCACCGCCGACGTCGCCCATGAACTGCGCACCCCGCTCATGGGCCTGGTCACCGCAGCCGAACTGCTCCCCGAGGGGGAGGCGGCCGGCTATGTACGCGACCGTGTACGAGTACTGGCCGCGCTGGTCGAGGAACTGCTGGAGATCTCCCGGCTGGACGCCGGAGCGGAACAGGCGGATCTGTCCCGCTGCCCGGTCGGAGCCCTCGTCGAGGAGATCGTCGCCCGCGCCGGCCTGTCCGTACACCTTCTTACGGAGGGGCCGTCCGCGGCGGGTGGGGAGGCGAAAGTCTGGACCGACGCGCGCCGGCTGGAGCGCATTCTCACCAATCTGATCGTCAACGCGCACCGGCACGGGCGTCCTCCGGTCACCGTCACGGTCACCGCGGACGGCCGCACCGTGACCGTCGAGGACCGTGGCCCCGGCTATCCGGACACCATGCTCAGAGACGGGCCGCAGCGCTTCCGCACCGGAGCGCGCGCCCGCGGCACCGGTCACGGGCTGGGGCTGACCATCGCGCTCGGCCAGGCCGAAGTCATCGGCGCCACCTTGAAGTTCACCAACGCACCTGCCGGCGGTGCCGTCGCTGTACTCCACCTCCCCGGCCCCGGCCCCGACACCGCGTGCGGGCCGGAGACGGAGACGGATACCCAACCGGCCGGCGGTCCGGGGCCGATACACAGCTGATACAACTCCGTGTCCCAGCCGATGTCTTCCTTTCGGTTGACAAAGATCTTCGGCGTCGAGGATGGCGCCCATGCGTATCAGGCACAGTCCCGACCGGACCGCGGATCAGCTGACAGCGAGCTGGGCCGGTGCGGCCCGCGAGGCCGATACGGACGACGCGCTGAGAGAACCGGCGAAGACCGGCGACCGGAACGGCGGGCGGCGCGGGCGCAGGAAGTCCGTGCGGTCGCGAAGGCCCGGGAAGCGGACGGGCTTTCGCCGGTTCGTCAGCTGGCGCAAGGCACTCGCCGGTGTGATCGTCCTGTGCGCCCTGGTGACCGGCGCGTTCACCGTTCTCTACGTCGCCATCGACATCCCCCGGGCCAACGATCTGGCGAAGGCGCAGAGCAACGTCTTTCTGTACAGCGACGGCTCCCGTCTCGCCCGGACCGGGGAGATCAACCGGGAGACGGTTCCGCTCGACCGAGTGCCGAAGGATGTGCGATACGCGTTCGTCGCGGCCGAGAACAAGGACTTCTACAGCGACTCCGGCATCTCGCTGACCGGCACCGCCCGCGGCATCGTCAACACGCTGACGGGACAGGGCACACAGGGCGGATCGACCATCACGCAACAGTACGTCAAGAACTACTACCTCAGCCAGGAACAGACCGTCACCCGCAAGTTGAAGGAACTGGTCATCTCCCTGAAGGTCGACCGGAGCAACACCAAGGACGACATCCTCGCCGGATATCTGAACAGCAGCTACTACGGCCGGCTCGCCTACGGCATCCAGGCCGCGGCCCGCGCCTACTACGGCAAGGAGGTCGAGGACCTCACTGTCGAGCAGGGCGCCTACCTCGCCGCGCTGCTGCAGGCACCCAGCCAGTACGACTGGGCCATCGCCGCCCCCGAGGCCAAACGGCTGGTCCAGCAGCGCTGGGGCTATGTGCTCGACAACATGGTCGGCGAGGGCTGGCTGGACAAGAACGAGCGGCAGCGGATGCGCTTTCCCGTGCCGCTGGCCCCCCAGCCCGGCGCGGGACTGTCCGGGCAGGCCGGCTATCTGGTGGACGCCGCCCGGCGGGAACTGACGGCCTCGGGCATCAGCGAACAGGAACTGGCGGGCGGCGGCTGGCGGATCACTCTCAACATCGAACCGGACAAACAGCGGGCACTGGAACAGGCGGTCCGGTCGGGAGACAGCAACAGCGACAGCGGCCAGCAGGCGCCGTCCGGCGCACCGGCGCAGGACCCGGACCGGCAGGCCGGAGCGGTTTCGGTGGATCCGCGGACCGGCCGCATCGTGGCGCTCTACGGCGGCCGCGACTACATGAAGCACTACCTGAGCAACGCGACCCGCTCCGACTACCAGGCCGGCGCCACCTTCGAACCGATTGCCTACGCCGCGGTGATGGAGGCCAAGAGGCAGAATCAGGGTGAGAGCGGCCTCAAACAGATCAGGCAGACCGCCGCAGACCTCGGCATCGCACCGGACGCCGGCGGCTTCACGGCACCGCGCGCCACGGAGCTGGGACTGATGGGCGTCAGCCCACTGGAAATGGCCGGTGTCTACGCCTCCCTCCACCACCAGGGCAAGAAGGTCACGCCGTCGATCGTGAAGTCGGCGCAGCGCGGCGAGGAGCGCACCTCGCTGCCGGGCGCGGTGGGCGGCCAGGCAATCGACCCCGGGACCGCAGAGCTGGTCATCTCCGACCTCGCCTTCTCGCCCATCCGTGGCATCGGTCGGCGCGGCGGCGTCGGGCCGGAGGTGGCGGGCAGGACCAAGCAGATCGTGACAGCGGCCTCGGGTCCCACCGACGACAGGAAGGCCGAGTGGTACATCGGTGCCACCCCCGACCTCGTCACCACGGTCGCCCTCTTCGGCGAGGACGCCAAGACGACGAAGCAGGTCAAGCTGCGGCACATCGGGGACGGCCACCCCGCCAGAATCTGGAACCTCTACACCGAACAGGCGCTGGGCAGTGAGTCCTCGGCCGTACCCGAGCCGGAGTACGGGAGCGGGAGCGGTGACGAGGCGGCGGACAGCGGTCAGTAGCCCCCCGGAGACCAGCGGTGGCGGGTCCGGACGCGGACCTGCCACCGCTGCTCAAGCCGCAGGGGCGCGCTGCCGTCAGGGGTTGTGGGGGGTGTTCGACAGGCGGTCCAGCCATTCGGCCATCAGTGCCGTCTCGGCGGTACTGAGCGCCGGGACGGGCGACCGGCGGAGGAGGGCGCCCAGCCGGGCCGCCGCGGCCGGGAGCTGTGCTTCGTCTCCGCCGACGCCCGCGTCCGACGCGCTCGGGGTGGCGTCGGGGCCGGACACGTCCGGGGTGAAGACGGCGGCGTGCACAGCGTCCCGTACGCGCCGCGAGGTGCTCTTGTCGGTGAACGTCGAAGGGCGGGATACGAGCATGAGGGCGACGCCGACGTTGGCCGACATGACGATCTGGGCGGCCAGTTCGGGGGCGAGGCGGAGCTTGCCCTGGGCTGCGACGCGTTCCAGGTCCCTCGTGAGGATCTGGTGGGACTCCAGCGCCGCGGCCGGTGGTGTGCGCATGGCGGGGGAATTCATCAGCCGGTACAGGTTCGGGTTCTGCAGGGCGAAGTCCACATGGGTGTCCCAGCCGTTGCGCAGGTCCTCGACGGGGTCCGTGCCGGGGCTGCGCTGCCGCTTCGTCGCCAGGTACTTGTCGAAGCCGTAGTCGACGACGGCCGACAGCAGGCCTTCCTTGTCCCCGAAGTGCCGGTAGAGCGCCGGGGCTCCCACTCGCGCAGCCTCACACACGGCCCGGGTGGAGACGTCCCCGTTCTCGGACCGCGCGACCAGCTCGGCCGCCACTTCCAGGATGCGTTCTCGGGTGCTCATCGGCAGGACGCTATCAAGGCCGGCGTAGCGCTGCTACGCGGACCGAGGACTCATGGTGTGTGTCGGTGCGAGGAGGTCCTGGAGCCCGATGCGGGTGAGGAACTGGGCGCGGATGCGGTCGGCGACGTCGCTGACCTCTTCGGAGCCGTCGTTCACGGGGTCGATGTGGACGCGGAAGGGACGGGTGCCGTGCGGGGTGTCGACGACTTCGACGATGGCGTCGGCGACCTGGGCGACGTCTGCGTCGGCGGGCGCGAGGGCGGCCAGGCTGCTGGAGACCTGGTCCATCAGGCCGGCGTAGCGGGCCTCGTAGTCGGGGATGACGGTCTGCTCGGCGGGGTGGCCGCCGGTGGCGAAGTGGTTGGTGCCTGAGGTGAAGGAGCCCGGAACGATGATGGTCGTCTCGATGTTGAACCGTGCCAGCTCTGCGGCGTAGGAGACTGCGAGGGAGTCCATCGCGGCTTTGGCGGCGAAGTAGGGTGCGAGGTAGGGCGGGGTGCCGCCCCGGGTGGAGGTGGATCCGATCCACACCACGAGCCCGTTTTCCTGGGCGCGCAGGTGGGGCAGGGCAGCCCGGTTGACGCGCTGGGTGCCGAGCACGTTCGTGTCGTAGACGGCGGCGAGTTCGGTCGGCGTGAAGGCCTCGCTGGGGCCGGTGACCATGTGGCCGGCGTTGTGGATGATCACGTCCAGTGAACCGGCCTTGTCCACCACGGTGCTGACAGCGGCGTCGGCCGACTCCTGGGAGAGCACGTCGAGTTCGACCGTGCGGAGATCCACGTCGTGCTCGGCGGCGTAGGTCCTGGCATCGGTGACACGGTCGGCGTTGCGCCCCTCGGTGTTGCGCATCCCCGCGTAGACGGTGTGGCCGGCCCGGGCCAGCGCCCGTGCGGCCAGGGCCCCGAAACCGGAACCGGCACCCGTAATGACGATCGTCTTGCCCATGAGGTGACTCCTCGGTCTGTTGAGCAGAAAAGGCTGGCGAGATGGCGGTGGGGGCGGGGGTCAGGCGATGCCGCCGTTGGCCCGCACGACCTGGCCGTTGACCCAGCGGCCGGGGCCGGCGAGGAAGGCGACGACGTCGGCGATGTCCTGCGGGGTGCCCAGGCGTTCCAGCGGTGCCTGGGCGGCCATCTTCGCGATGGTCTGCTCGTCCTTGCCGTCCAGGAACAGGGCGGTCGCGGTCGGCCCGGGGGCCACGGCGTTGACGGTGATGTCCCGTCCGCGCATCTCGCGGGCCAGGATCAGCGTCATTGCCTCGACCGCGCCCTTGGTGGCGGCGTAGGCGCTGTAGCCGGGCAGGGCCAAGGCCAGTACGGAGCTGGAGAAGTTGATGATCGCGCCGCCGCCGCGCAGTCGGCGTGCGGCCTGCTGGTCGACGACGAACGTCCCGCGGATGTTGGTGCGGTGCATACGGTCCAGGGCGTCCAGGTCGGTGTCGACCAGCGGCGCGAGTGTCATGACACCGGCCGCGTGCACGACCACGTCGACTCCGCCGTAGGTGTCCTCGGCGGCGTCGAAGAGTGCCGACACCGCGGCCTCGTCGGCCACGTCGGCGCGGAACGCGATCGCCTGCCCGCCGGCGGCGGTGATGGCGGCTACCGTCGCCTCGGCCTCGGTGTGGTTGCCCGCGTAGTTGATGACGACCGCGAACCCGTCGAACACCAGCCGCTCGGCGCTCTCCCGGCCGATGCCGCGGGACCCGCCGGTGACGATCGCTACCCGGCGTGAAGTGATGGACTGCTCGCTCATGGCCTTTGCTCCCTGTCCCGACTGAGGTGGCGTTCTCCACCCCGACGAGAGCAACGCTAACACCAATCCGTTATCAACGCTACCATTGGCGTAACGACGCTACGCCAGAGGTCGGCAGCCCGTACCGTGGCGCGAATGATCAGACACATAGCGTTCGAGCGGCTGCACAACTTCCGGGATCTGGGGGGCTACGGCACCGCGGACGGCCACACCGTGCGGTGGGGCCGGCTCTACCGGTCCGACTCCCTGGCCAAGCTCGACGGCGCCGATCTCGACCGATTCCTCGCTCTCGAGGTGCGCACCGTGATCGACCTGCGCTACCCGTGGGAGATCGAGGCACGAGGCCGGGTTCCCGACCGCGAGGGGCTCAGCTACGTCAACCTCAGCGTGGAACACCGCCCCTACGACCAGGCGACCATCGACCCCGGCGTCGACCCCTGGCGCTTCCTCGCCGACCGGTACGCGGAAGTCGCACTCGACGGGGCCAAGGAGCTACGTCAGGCGCTCGAGGTCATCGCGTCGAACACCAGCGGCCCGCTGGTGTTCCACTGCGCATCCGGCAAGGACCGCACGGGACTGCTGGCCGCCCTGGTCCTCGCCCTCGTCGGGGTGGCCGAGGACGATATCGCCGCGGACTTCGCGCTCACGGAACTGGCCACGGACCGGCTGATCGCCGACTGGCGGGCCGCCCACCCCGAGCGGACCCTGACGTGGCCCGGCTACGGACGAGCGCCGGAAGAGATCATGCGGCTGTTCCTGGCCGATCTGTCCGCCACGTACGGATCCGTGTACGACTACGCCGTCCGGCACCTCGGCGTCGACGACCAACTGATCGAACAACTGCGCACCCGGCTCCTGGCGGGCTGAGCCGCCCGGGCCGGGTGCACGCTGAACCCGGGCAGACCCCGGGTTCAGCCCGATGCAGTCAGCTGTCCCGGTCCGCGCCGGGCTCCCCGGACTCCGTGTCCCTGTCCTTGTCCGTGACGGACGGCGTCGTATCCGGGCCCGGCCGGTCCGTGGCGGCCGGGTCCAGGATGCGGTTCAGGAAGTTCCTGGTCCGCTCATGCTGCGGAGCGCCCACCACCTGCGCGGCCGGGCCCTGTTCGACGATCACGCCGCCGTCCATGAACACCACCCGGTCGGCAACCTCCCGGGCGAAGCTCATCTCATGGGTGACGACCATCATCGTCATGCCCTCCCCGGCCAGCAGCCGCATCACCGCCAGCACCTCCCCCACCAGCTCGGGATCGAGCGCCGAGGTCGGCTCGTCGAAAAGCATCACCTCAGGGTCCATGACCAGCGCCCGCGCGATCGCCACCCGCTGCTGCTGTCCTCCGGACAGCTGCGCGGGGTAGGCGTCGGCCTTGTCGGACAGCCCGACACGTTCCAGGTTCTCCCGCGCCACCTTCGCCGCGCGCGCCTTGTCCCGGCGCAGTACGCGACGCTGCGGCAGCGTGAGGTTCTCGGTCACGTTCACATGCGGGAAGAGGTTGAACTGCTGGAAGACCATGCCGATACGGCGGCGTACCGCGTCGATGTCGACGTCGAGGTCGGTGACTTCCGTGCCGCCGACGAAGACCTGGCCCGCGCTGGGTTCCTCGAGCAGATTCACACAGCGCAGCAGGGTGGACTTGCCCGACCCGGACGGCCCGATGACACAGACCACCTCGCCCCGCGCGATATCGAGGTCGATGCCCCGCAGCACTTCGTTGTCGCCGAACGATTTGTGCAGACCCCGGATCTCGATCTCCGGCCCGCCGGCCCCCGTGCTCTCCACTGTCTCCGCCTTCTGTGACATCTCGTCCTCACCTGGCCTTTTCGGCACGAGCCTCGAGGCGGCGTACCACGAAGCTCAGCGGAATCGTCACCAGCAGGTAGCACAACCCCGCCACCAGGATCGGCGTCGAGTTCGCGGTCTGACTCGCCAGATCGCGGCCGAATTTGGTCAGTTCGCGCTCCTCCAGCGTCACGCCGAGGAACAGCACCAGCGACGAGTCCTTGAAGAGCAGTACCAGCTCATTCGTCAGCGGTGGAATCACGATCCGGAACGCCTGCGGGATGATCACCGACACCATCGCCCGGGCTCTGGAGAAGCCCAGCGAACGGGCCGCCTCCATCTGCCCCTTGGGCACGGCCTGGATACCCGCCCGAATCGTTTCTGCCATATAGGCCGCGGCCACCAGTCCAAGACCGAGCGCGACCTTCCCGTACACACCGCCGGGGATCTGCGTTCCGGGGAACGCCAGCGGCACCGCCACACCGACGAAGATGAAGATCAGCAGGGCGGGCAGGCCGCGGAACAGCTCGATGTAGATGCTCGCGACCCAGCGGTACGGGGCCACCGACGACAACCGCATCAGCGCGATGATCAGGCCCAGCACCAGGCCGAAGATGAATCCGGAGAGCGTGTACACCACGGTGTTGCGCAGCGCCGTGGTGATGATGGCCGGGAACAGCTCTTTGGCGAGGTCCTTCTGCGCGAACTGGTTCTGCAGCCGGTCCCAGTCGGCCAGAACGCCGATCAGGACCAGTACCGCCACGAACACCGCGTACTGGACGCCCTGCCAGACGCGGCGCCGCTGCCGCCGGGTCAGCCGAGAGGTCACGACTTGGCCTTGGGCAGCGGACCGATCCACTGCTGATACAGCTTGTCGTACGTGCCGTCGGCCCGGGCGTCCGTGACCGCCTTGTTGATCGCCGCCAGCAGCTTGGCGTTGCCCTTCTTCACCGAGAAGCCGTACTGCTCACCGGTCTCGATGTTCTGACCGAGGACGAACTCGGCCGCGTTCGCCTTGTCCTTCAGCCAGCCCTGGACGACCGGGTAGTCAATGACGACGGCGTCGACCTGGCCGGTGCGCAGTCCGTTGAGCACCGCGTCCGAACTCTCGAACGCGACCGGGTCGAAACCCTGGTCCTTGGCGTAGCTCTCGCCGGTCGTCTCCGCCTGGGCGCCGAGCTTCTTGTGCTTGGCCTTGATGTCGGCGAGCGACGTCACTCCGCTCTTCTTCGTCGCCAGCAGCGCCTGAGTGGCGTCGAAGTACGGGACGGAGAAGTCCACGTTCTTCTTGCGCTCAGGGGTAATCGTCATGCCGGCGGCGGCCAGATCGCACTCGCCGGAGTTGAGGAAGGCACCGGTCTTGAAGTTCTCGAACGGTGTGTCGAGGATCTTCTGCTCGACCTTCAAATTCTTGGCGACCAGATCGATCAGGGCCACGTCAAAGCCGACGACCTTGCCGTTCTGCTCGAACTGGAACGGCGGATAGGGCAGGTGGGTGCAGGTGGTCAGCTTGCCCTTCGCGACCACGGGGACGCCGCCTGCCGCCTCACCGGGGCCGTCACCGCCGGAGGAACAGCCGACGGCAAGGAACATCCCGGCCGCGACAGCACCAACGGTGACGCGGGCCCGGCGGGTAGAGCGAGTGCGACGAGCACCGACCGACCACAACACAGCAGACCTCCAACGGAGCGGGTGGGTGGCGGACAGAACGGGGAGCCACCCGTCGAGATCGTAAAGCACCTGGGCCGTGGGGTGACGGAGCTGTCCACGACACGGACCTGGTCAGGACGGTCGGGCAGGCAATAAGTCCGTGGTCCATACCAAGGTCTTGACAGTCCCTTAGTTCACTTCTTAAATCACGTAGTGAACTAAGTACCCCCCACCTCGGTCGGCGCATCCCATCCGCACATCCCCTTTGCGCCCTTGTCTGTCATATGCATGACAGACCCCTTCCTCTTCATGCACCGGAAGGGAGAGTCATGGACTCCCCACGCTTGTCGCGGCGCTTGTTGCTGTCTGTTTCTTCGGCTCTTGCCCTCGCGTCGCTCACCACCGGCCTGGCGAACGGTGAACCCGCGCCGGCGGTCGCCGCCAGGCCCGCCGCAGTGCCCGCAGCCACGCCCGCCGCGGCGCCCGCAGCCGTGCCGTTCTCCGACGACTTCGACGGTCCCGCGGGCTCCGCCGTCGACGCCGCCAAATGGCAGATCGAGACCGGCGACAACGTCAACAACCACGAACGGCAGTACTACACGGCCGGCAACCGCAACGCCGCTCTCGACGGGCAGGGCCATCTGGTCATCACCGCCCGCCGGGAGAACCCGGGCAACTACCAGTGCTGGTACGGCAGATGTGAGTACACCTCCGCCCGGCTGAACACCGCCGGCAGGTTCACCCGGGCGTACGGACATGTCGAGACCAGGCTGAAGGTGCCACGCGGCCAGGGCATGTGGCCGGCCTTCTGGATGCTGGGCCATGACATCGGCCAGGTCGGCTGGCCCGGCTCCGGCGAGATCGACGTCATGGAGAACGTCGGCTTCGAACCCTCCACCGTCCACGGCACCCTCCACGGCCCCGGTTACTCCGGCTCCGGCGGCATCGGCGCCGCCTACACGCTGCCGGGCGGCCAGATCTTCGCCGACGCCTTCCACACCTTCGCCGTCGACTGGTCTCCCGACTCCGTGACCTGGTCCGTCGACGGCACGGTCTACCAGCGGCGTACGCCCGCCGATCTCGGCGGCCGTACCTGGGTGTTCAACAAGCCGTTCTTCCTGATCCTCAACCTCGCGGTCGGTGGCTACTGGCCCGGCGACCCCGACGGCAGCACCGCCTTCCCCCAGCAACTCGTCGTCGACCATGTGCGGATCAGCACCAGCGACAGCCCCGTACACCGGCAGACCTGACCTCTCCATCCCAACCCCTCACCGAGCCGTCCCACCGGCTCATCGGCACAGGAGAAACCGTGCTCAGATCGCAGCGAACGCCCGGAGCGGGTCGCCACAGCTTCACCCGCGCCCGCCCCACACGTCCCCTCGTAGCCGCTTTCATCGTCGTGGCCACGGCCGGTTCGGTGCTGGCTGCCGTCCCGACCACCCAGGCGGCCACCCCGCTGCGGGCGGCCGCCACTGCCGCCGCGCTGCCCTCCGGCTGGGCCACCGTGGTGAACAGCGGCAGCGGCAAGTGCCTGGACGCGCGCTCGGCCGCGACCGTGAACGGCACCGCCGTCCAGCAGTACGCCTGCAACAACTCCACAGCCCAGCAGTGGAGTTTCACCGCAACCAGCGACGGCTTTGTGCGGATCAACAACCGCAATGACGCCAACCAGGTGGCAGACGTGAGCGACGTGTCCACCGCCGACAACGCCGCGGTGCATCTGTGGACGTACGGCGGCGGCGACAACCAGCAGTGGCAGGCCGTGGACGAGGGCGGCGGCGCGTACCACTTCGTCAACCGCAACAGCGGCAAGTGCCTGGATGTCCCCTCCGCCTCGACGGCCGACAGCGTCCAGCTCGTGCAGTACACCTGCAACGGCACGGCGGCCCAGCGGTTCCAGGTCACGCCCGTCACCACCGCGCCCAACGACGTCGACCTCGGTCCGAACGTGGTCGTCTTCGACCCGTCGATGCCGTCCTCGACCATCCAGAACCGGCTCAACTCGATCTTCCAGCAGCAGGAGACCAACCAGTTCGGCTCCCAGCGCTATGCGGTCATGTTCAAGCCGGGCACCTACAGCAATGACGTCAACGTGGGCTTCTACACCCAGGTTCTGGGCCTCGGCCAGTCGCCCGACTCGGTGACGATCAACGGCGCGGTGCATGTCGAGGCCGACTGGTTCCCGCCGCAGAACGCCACCCAGAACTTCTGGCGCGGTGCCGAGAACCTCTCGGTGAACCCGACGGGCGGCACCGACCGGTGGGCGGTGTCCCAGGCGGCTCCGTACCGGCGCATGCACGTCCGCGGCAATCTCGCGCTGGACGACGGCGGCTGGGCCAGCGGCGGCTTCATGGCCGACACCAAAATCGACGGGCAGGTGCGGTCCGGTACGCAGCAGCAGTGGCTGACTCGCAACTCCCAGCTCGGCAGCTGGACCGGCGCCAACTGGAACATGGTCTTCGTCGGCAGCCAGGGCGTCCCGGCGACGAGCTTCCCCAGCCCGCCCTACACGAGCGTGAACCAGAGCCCGACGGTCCGCGAGAAGCCCTTCCTGTACGTGGACAACGCCGGCGCCTACAAGGTGTTCGTACCGTCCCTGCGGGCCAACTCCTCGGCCACCACATGGGCCGGCGGCAACGCCGCCGGCGCCTCACTCGGCATCGACCAGTTCTTCGTCGTGAAGGCCGGCGCGACCGCCGCACAGATCAACGCCGCACTGGCCGAGGGGAAGAACCTGCTGGTCACCCCGGGCGTCTACCATCTGAACCAGACTCTGCGGGTGACCCGCCCCGACACCGTGATCCTGGGCCTCGGCCTCGCCACCTTCGTCCCGGACAACGGCGTCACGGCCATGACGGTCGCGGACGTCGACGGCGTCAAGGTCGCGGGCATCCTCTTCGACGCCGGTACGACCAACTCGCAGACCATGATGGAGGTCGGCCCGGCCGGCTCCTCCGCCGGCCACTCGGCCAACCCGACGTCCCTGCACGACGTCTTCTTCCGGGTCGGCGGCGCCGCGGTGGGCAAGGCGACAACCAGCCTGGTGGTCAACAGCGACAACGTCATTGGCGACCATATGTGGATCTGGCGCGGTGACCACGGCACCGGCATCGGCTGGAACACCAATACGGCGGACACCGGACTTGTCGTCAACGGCGACAACGTGACCATGTACGGGCTGTTCGTGGAGCACTACCAGAAGCACCAGACGATCTGGAACGGCAACGGCGGGCGCACGTACTTCTACCAGAACGAGATGCCGTACGACCCGCCCAACCAGGCCGCCTGGATGCACGGCTCCACCCAGGGCTATGCCGCGTACAAGGTCGCCGACTCGGTCACCAGCCACCAGGCGTTCGGGCTTGGAAGCTACTGCTTCTTCAACGCGAATCCGAGCGTGACCGCCGAGCACGCCTTCGAAGTACCCGACAACCCGAATGTGCGCTTCCAGAGCATGGTGACCGTCTCGCTCGGTGGCACCGGAACGATCCGCCATGTGATCAACGGCCGGGGTGGTCCTTCCAACTCCTCGACCAATGTGGCCAACCTCGTCAGTCATCCCTGACCCGTACTTCCCGCAGCACACCGGCCGGTCCGGAACCCGACAGCCATCGGGTCCGGACCGGCCCCCTCCGCACGGAAAGGTGGTTTCCGGATGCACAGAATCAGAAGCGGCTCGGCACGGATCGGCTTACGGGTGCTCCTGCTGCTGGCAATGCTCCTCGGCCTGAGCGCCGCTCCCGCGTACTCCGACACGATGGTCCCGCAGGCCGCACAGGCACCGCAGGCACCGCAGGCACCGGCGTTCAAGGTGATCGCCTTCTACAACGGGACCTGGGACGCGGCCCACATCAGCTTCGTCAAGGAAGCCAATCAGTGGTTTCCCCGGACCGCCGCACGCAACAACTTCTCGTACACCTCGACCAACAACTGGGATCTGCTCAGCAGCATCACGCGGGACCAGTATCAGGTGGTGCTGTTCCTGGACGATCGGCCGCAGACGGCAGCCCAGCGCTCGGGGTTCGAGCGGTACATGCGGGCCGGCGGGGCCTGGATGGGGTTCCACGTTTCCGCATTCACCACCAACGCGCAGGAATGGCCCTGGTACCACAACCAGTTCCTCGGCAGCGGCAACTTCAAGTCGAACACCTGGGGGCCGACGACCGCGGTACTGCGAACCGAGGACAGGACGCATCCCTCGACCGTGGGACTGCCCGCCACCTTCACCTCGTCGGTGAGCGAGTGGTACAGCTGGCAGAACGACCTGCGCAACAACCCGGACATCAAGATCCTCGCGTCCGTCGACCCGATGAGCTTCCCGCTGGGCACCGACCCCAACCAGTCCTGGTACAGCGGCTATTACCCGATCCTGTGGACCAACACCACATACAAGATGCTCTACGCCAACTTCGGCCACAACGCCATGGACTACGGCACGGGGACGACGCTGTCCTCCTCGTTCGCCAGCGAGACACAGAACCGGTTCCTGGTGGACGGCCTGAAGTGGCTGGGCGGCGGTGCGGGTGATCCGGCGCCGACCGATCCGATATCCGAGACCGCGTGGTATTCACTCGCCGGCAGCGCGAACGGCGCCTGTGTGGACGCGCGCGGAGCAGCCACCACCAATGGGACCGCGATCCAGCAGTACATGTGCAACCGGACCGCGGCTCAGCAGTATCAATTCCGCTCCACGGACAGCGGGTTCATGCGCATCGGCTTCCGGCTCACCGCACAGCCCTGACGGCCCAGGAGCGAGCGAGCCGCCGTGCGGCGGTTATGAACGCGCGCGGCGGTCCCGGGCCGGCCGGACGCTCTACTCCCCCGCCGCGTCCCGCAGGGCGTCGATCAGCCCGCGCAGCGCGGGCTGGGGAAGCGAGGTCTCCCGTACTGCCGCGTAGATGCCGCGGACCGGCTCGGGGCCGCGGACCTTGCGTACGACGACACCGGGGTGCCGGTTTCCCAGTCCGATGAGCGGCATCAGGCTGATTCCGAGGCCCGCGGCGACGAAGCCCTGTGCTGTGGCGTAGTCCTCGCTCTCCACCACGAAGTTGGGAGTGAAGCCAGCCGCGGCGCAGGCGTCGAGCACGATCTCGAGGCAGGGGCCGACCGGCCATTCGTTGCCGACCCACGGCTCGTCGGCGAGGTCCGCCAGATCGAGTACGCGTTTCGCGGCGAGGTGGTGACCCTTGGGCAGCACGGCCCGGTAGGGGTCGTCCAGCAGGTGCACAAGGCGGATGTCGTCGCGCGGCCGGTCACGGGGGTGGACCACGACGGCAAGGTCGGCGCGGCCCTGCTTCACCTCGGGCAGCGGGTCGTCGGGGTCGATCAGCTTGAGGTCGACCTGTACGCCCGGAAACTCACGGCGGAGCCCGGCCAGCGCCGGAGCCACCAGCGTGGCGCCGGCTGTGGCGAAGTAGCGGATCGACAGCCGACCCGTGCGCCCCTCCCGCAGGTCCGCGAGCGCTGTCTCCGCCTCGGCAAGGTTCTTGCTGATGATGGCCGCGTGCTCGGTGAGCAGGCGGCCTGCGGCCGTCGGCTGCACGCCCCGGCCGACCCGTTCCAGCAGCGCCGTTCCGGCCTGCTTCTCCAGCGCTGCCACCTGCTGGCTGACGGCGGACGGCGTATAGCCGAGATTCGCCGCTGCCGCGGTCACCGAACCGCTGGTCACCACGGCCCTCAGGACCTGCATGCGTCGCACATCAAGCATGTAGGAGAGGTTAACGGACCATGCAGCACTTTTCACTAGTCGTACAGCGTTGGCTGAGGCACGGTGGACACCGGACGAGCGAAGAGGGAGACGAAACGTGTTCAGCGGCGGACGTGGAACGTTGGTGCGGATGGGCGTGCTCGCCCTTCTGTGGGGATCGGGCTTCCTCTGGATCAAACTGGCCCTGAACAACGGCCTGTCGCCCGTCCAGATCACCTTCACCCGCTGCGCACTGGGCGCACTGGTCCTGGCCGCGCTGTGCTTCTCCGCGCGTCAGCGCCTCCCCCGCGACCGTGCCACCTGGGGCCATCTCATCGTGGCCGCCTTCTTCTGCAACGCGTTGCCCTTCGCCCTGTTCAGCATCGGCCAGCAGACCGTCGACTCCGGAGTGGCGGGGGCTCTGAACGCGACAACTCCCTTGTGGTCCCTGCTGATCGGCATCGCCATCGGCGCGGAACGCGGACCCCACCCGGTCCGCCTGGGCGGGCTCCTCCTCGGATTCGCGGGCACGCTGCTGATCTTCGCGCCGTGGCAGCAGAGCGGACTCGCGAGCTGGGGCTCCCTGGCCATCCTCGCGGCGGCGGTGAGCTACGCCGTCGCGTTCGCCTACATGGGACGCAAGCTCACCGGCAAGGGCACAGCCCCCATCGCGCTCTCCGCGGCGCAGCTGCTCACCGCGACAGGCCTGAGCACGCTCGCTCTGCCCGCCGGCGGCCTCCAGTCGGTGCACATCAACCTGGTCGGCGTGACCGCTGTCGTCGTTCTGGGGATCTTCGGCACCGGATTCACCTTTGCCCTCAACTACCGGCTCATCGCCGACGAAGGAGCGACCGGCGCCGCCACGGTCGGCTATCTGCTGCCGGTGGTCTCGATGGCGCTGGGCGCGATCGTGCTGAGTGAGGAGCTCACGGACCGGGTCGTCGCGGGAATGGTCGTGGTGCTTGTGGGCGTCGGCCTGACCCGGTGGCGGAAGCGGACGCCGGTGCCATCGGCAGAGGTGACGAAGGAGTCGTCGCTCAGCCGGCAAGCCGCGGCGTAGTGGTGCGGCGTAAGGGCCGTAGCGGTTGTAGCAACTGACCGACCGGACAGTCCATGCAACAATGCTCCGGCAGCCGCTACCCGTCGGTAACGTAGCCGCCCGCCCCCGCCATGCCCTGCCCTGCCCAGCCGTCCGCGAAGGCACACCGCGATGTCGTACTACCCTCCGCCGCCCTCATATCCCGAGCAGCCAGGACAACCCCACCACTCCTGGCAGGCGCCGCCCCCGCCCCCCGTGCCGCCGGCCGATCCCCGCCGCGAGATACGCACGCTGAGCGCCGCGTACCAGCGCCTGCGCCGTGTGGCGAGCCTGACCGCCCTCGGGTACTTCGTGCTGTTCCTCCTGCTCTCCGCATATCTTCCGGGGCTGATGACCACCAAGATCACCGGTGGTCTCACCATCGCCCTCATGCTCGGCCTGATCCAGCTGCCGGTGACCCTCATAGCCGTCGCCGCGTACGAGAAGTCCGCGCGCCGCCGGGTCGACCCGCTCGCCGAAGCCGTACGTCTCCAGGCCGACCCGACCACCGAGGGAGCACGCCGATGAGCGGATTCGGCTCCGAGGCCCAGACCATGTCCTTCGTCGCGTTCATCGCGGTGACCACAGTGACCCTGCTGCTGTGTGTGATGACCGGGCCCGACCGCGAAGACCTGGACGAGTTCTACACCGGCTTCCGCTCCCTGACCCCCATGCAGAGCGGACTCGCCATCGCCGGCGACTACATATCCGCCGCGAGCGTGCTGGGCACCATCGGCGTCATCTCGCTGGTCGGCCAGGACGGACTTGTCCTCGCCCTCAGCACCGCGCTCTCCCTGGTGCTGCTGATGTTCCTGCTGGCCGAGCCCCTGCGTAACGCGGGCCGGTTCACCATGGGCGACGTACTCACCCGCCGCGCCCCGAGTCCCGCCGTCCGCATCACCGCATGCCTCGTCACGCTCACCGCACTCTTCCCGTTGCTGATCTTCCAGCTGGCGGGCGCCGGCGATCTGCTGGCCTTCGTCCTCGGCATGGACTCTGCCGGATTCAAGACCGTCTCCATCGTGATTCTCGGCCTGCTGATGATCATCTACGCGGCCATCGGCGGTATGAAGGGCACCGCCTTCATTCAGATCGTCAAGACCGTGGTGCTGTTCGCCGCGGCCATCGCGATCGCCTCGCTCATCCTGCACCGCTTCGACTTCAGCATCCCCTCACTGCTGGACGCCGCGGCACGCGGAAGCGGTGCGGGCGATGCCTATCTCACACCGGCGCTCCAGTTCGGCGGCGACGGACTCGACATGATCAGTGCCCAGCTGACCGTCGTCCTCGGCGCGGCGTGCCTGCCGCACATCACGATGCGTATGTTCAGCTCCCGCAGCGCACCCGCCGTGCGGCGCTCCATGTCCTGGGCCGTCTCCACCGTGGTCATCATGTGTGTGCTCAGCGCCGTGATCGGCTTCGGAGCCGCCGCGATCGTCGGCCGCCAGCAGATCACGGCCGCCGATCCGCAGGGCAAGACCTCGATCCTGCTGGTCAGTCAGGCAATCATGGGCACCGAGGTGTCAACCTTCGAGACGCTGCTGTTCACCGCGATGGCCACCGCGATCTTCCTGACGCTGCTGGCCTCGGTCGCCGGCATCACGCTCGCCTGTGCCAACACGCTGGCCCACGACCTCATCACACACGGTCTGCGAGGCAAGCAGGTACTGCGCGACAGCACCGAGATGACGATCGCCCGCACGACAGCCGCGGCAGTCGGTCTTGCCGCGATCTTCCTCGCGGCCGGTTCCCGGCACGTGAATCTGCAGGCGATGGTCACCCTTTCCTTCTGCATCGGCGCCTCGGCGGTCGCACCCGCCCTCGTCTACAGCCTCTTCTGGCGGCAGTACAACCGCACCGGGCTGCTGAGCACCCTCATAGGCGGCGCGCTGAGCGTCCTGATTCTCATCACCGGCACCACGCTCGTCTCCGGGTCCCCCCAAGCCATCTTCCCGGACGACGACTTCACCTGGTTCCCGTACACCACCACGGGCCTCGTCTCCATCCCGGTCGGATTCCTCGCCGGCTGGCTCGGCACTGTGCTCACCCGCAACAGAACGAGGGTCGGCGGCCTGCCGGAGTACGACTACGACGCGGTCGAGGCTTCCATCCTGGCCGACGCCGCACCGCCCCGTGGATGATCACTGGTGACCGCGCGACAGCGTCGCGCGCCCAAGAATCGGAGTCGTACCCATGGCACGCACTTTCACCGTTTCGGACAGCATCGTCATCGCCGCCGACCCGTCGACGATCTACGCCCAGGTCAGCAACCCTGCGCTGATGGGCCGCTGGAGTCCCGAGAACCGCGGCGCGGCGGTGCGCGACGGCCGTGAGCAGGCGTACGTGGGTATGGTCTTCGACGGTTACAACAAGCGAGGAGCCCTTCGCTGGACGACGCGGTGCACGGTGACCGCGGCGGATCCGGGTGAGCGGTTCGCGTTCCGGGTGCACGCCATAGGCAAGCGCCGGCCGGTGATGCCCGGCCGTATCGCCACCTGGGAGTACCGCTTCGAGGCGGTCGACGGCGGGACCCGGGTGACCGAGACCTGGACCGACGACCGGCGGTCCTGGCCCGACTTCCTGGCCCACGCGTTCGACAAGGCCGCGACCCGCGGGCATACGTTCGCCGACTTCCAGCGCCGTAACATCCGGACCACGTTGCGCAATCTCAAGACGGCGATGGAGCCGACGGCCGCCTGACCGATGTCTGCGCCCTCGTCCGGCAAGGGCGAGGGCTCGACCTCAGCCGGTGGAGAGCCCGGCCGCGGAGCTCGCCAGCGCGTCCAGCACCGGCCGGATCAGCGGGTGCAGCTCCGCTCCGCGGCGTACGGCGGCGAACACCCGGCGGGTCGCGGCCGGGCCCGTCACCGGTCGTACGACGGTGTCCTTGAGCTCCATCCCGCGCAGCGCCGAGCGCGGCACCAGCGCCACCCCTGCGCCGGCTCCGGCCAGCGCGACGACGGCGCGGAAGTCGTCCGAGGAGTGCACCAGACGGGGCTGGAATCCGGCGAGTTCGCAGGCGAGCAGCACCATGTCGTGGCAGGGATTGCCGGGGTACGGACCGATCCAGTCGCTGTCCGCGAGCTCGGCGAGCTCCACCCGCTCGCCCGCGCCGAGAGGGTGGTCGGCGCGCAGGACGGCGTCGAAAGGCTCCGCGTACAGCGGTACGCGGGCCAGCCGCCGATCGCCCTCGCCGGGTGCGCCCCGATACTCGACCGCGACGGCCAGATCCGCCTCACCGTCGAGCACCAGCGGCAGGCTCTCGTCGCCCTCGGCGTCCCGTACCCGTACCCGGATGTCCGGATGGTCCGCGGCGAGGCGCCCTATGGCCGGGGCGACGACCTCGGCGATGCCCGTGGCGAACGCGGCGACGGTGACCTCACCGGCCGCGCCGCCCGCGTAGGCCGCGAGCTCCGCCTCGGCCCGCTCCAGCTGCGCGAGCACGGCATGGGTGTGGGCCAGCAGGATCTCGCCCGCGGCCGTCAGCCGTACGCCCTTGCCGCTGCGGATCAGCAGTGCATGGCCGGTCTCCTGCTCGAGCGCGTTGAGCTGCTGGGAGACGGCCGAGGGGGTGAGATACAGCGCGGAAGCCGCGGCGGTCACCGTTCGGTGGTCCGCCACGGCCCGCAGGATACGCAGCCGCCGGGGGTCGATCACCCAGCCATTTTGCCAGCCTCAGTCAGCCCTTCAGCGCCTGGCGTGCGTCGATGAATGCGGCGACGGCCCGCTCCACGTCCTCGGTGGAGTGCGCGGCGGAGAGCTGGACCCGGATCCGGGCCTGGCCCATCGGGACGACGGGGTAGGAGAAGCCGATGACGTACACGCCGCGCTCCAGCAGGAGTTCGGCCATCCGGCCGGCCTCTGCGGCGTCGCCGATCATGACGGGGGCGATGGCGTGGTCGCCGGGCAGGATGTCGAAGCCCGCCTCGGTCATCTTCGTCCGGAAGAGGGCCGTGTTCGCGTTCAGCCGCTCGCGCAGGTCGCCGGCGGACTCCAGCAGGTCGAGGACCTTGAGGGAGGCGGCGGCGATCACCGGGGCGAGGGAGTTGGAGAAGAGGTACGGGCGGGAGCGCTGGCGCAGCAGGGCGACGATCTCGGCGCGGGCGGCGACATAGCCGCCGGAGGCGCCGCCGAGCGCCTTGCCGAGGGTGCCGGTGATGATGTCGACGCGGTCCATGACGCCGTGCAGCTCGGGGGTGCCGCGGCCGCCGGGGCCGACGAAGCCGACGGCGTGCGAGTCGTCGACCATGACCATGGCGTCGTAGCGGTCGGCGAGGTCGCAGATCTCGGCGAGCGGAGCCACATAGCCGTCCATGGAGAAGACGCCGTCGGTGACGATGAGGCGGCGGCGGGCGTCCTGAGTCTGCTTGAGCTGCTGCTCCAGGTCGGCGAGGTCGCGGTTGGCATAGCGGTGGCGGCGGGCCTTGGACAGCCGGATGCCGTCGATGATGCTGGCGTGGTTGAGGGCGTCGGAGATCACCGCGTCCTCGGGGCCGAGGACGGTCTCGAAGACTCCGCCGTTGGCGTCGAAGCAGGAGGAGTAGAGGATCGTGTCCTCCTGGCCGAGGAACGCCGACAGGCGCGCCTCGAGCTCCTTGTGGACGTCCTGCGTACCGCAGATGAAGCGGACGGAGGCCATGCCGTAGCCCCAGCGGTCCAGCGCTTCCTTGGCGGCGGCGACGACCTCGGGGTGGTCGGCGAGGCCGAGGTAGTTGTTGGCACAGAAGTTGAGTACGTCACCGGAAGCGACGGACACGGAGGCGCTCTGCGGCGTGCCGATGACGCGCTCGGGCTTGTAGAGACCGGCGGCGCGGATCTCGTCGAGGGTGGTACGGAGATCGTCGCGGACGGACGCGTACATGGTGGGGCTCCTTACGAAAAAGCTCGGACGAGAGGCTCAGACGGTCCAGTCGAGGATGATCTTGCCGCTGCGGGCGGTGGCAGCCTCGTCGAAGGCTGCGTCGAAGTCCTGGTAGCCGTAACTGCCGGTGATCACCGGGCTGAGGTCGAGTCCGCTCTCGAGCAGCACGGTCATCGCGTACCAGGTCTCGAACATCTCACGGCCGTAGATCCCCTTGATCGTGATCATCGAGGTGACGATCTTCGACCAGTCGACGGCGAACTCCTGCGCGGGCAGGCCCAGCATGGCGATACGTCCGCCGTGGGTCATGTTGTCGACCATGTCCCGCATGGCTTCCGGGCGGCCGGACATCTCCAGGCCGATGTCGAAGCCCTCCTTGAGTCCGAGCTGCCGCTGTGCCTCGGCGATATCGCTCTGGGCGACGTTCAGCGCGAGGGTGGCACCGGCCTTGCGGGCCAGCTGGAGCCGGGACTCGCTCACATCGGTGATCACGACATTGCGCGCGCCGGCGTGCCGGGCGACGGCAGCGGCCATGATCCCGATCGGTCCCGCGCCGGTGATCAGTACGTCCTCGCCGACCAGCGGGAAGGAGAGCGCGGTGTGCACGGCGTTCCCGAACGGGTCGAAGATCGCGGCGATGTCCAGGTCGACCTTCGTCCGGTGCACCCACACATTGGAGGCGGGCAGCGCGACGTACTCGGCGAAGGCGCCGTCGCGGCCGACGCCGAGGCCGATGGTGCTACGGCACAGATGGCGGCGGCCGGCGAGACAGTTGCGGCACTTGCCGCACACCAGATGCCCCTCGCCGCTCACCACGTCGCCGACCGCGATGTCCTCGACGTCCGCGCCGACGCGGGCGACTTCGCCGACGAATTCGTGGCCGAGGACGCGAGGCGTGGTGACGGCCTGCTGGGCCCAGCCGTCCCACGACCTGATGTGCAGATCGGTGCCGCAGATCCCGGTGCGCAGCACCTTGATCAGCACATCGCCTGCGCCGGTCTCCGGCTCCGGCACGTCCATGAGCCACAGCCCGGGCTCGGCATGCTGCTTGACAAGTGCCTTCATCGGGGCGGCTCCAGGCATCGTGGTGGGGCTGACCGGAGACAGTGCCGACGGCACCGGTCAGTGGACCTGCACCAATGTGCCCAGCTGTGACTGCAGAGTCCATCGAGGATTTCTTAAGCGGGCCAACAGCAGAGCTTCATGCAGGTCGGCCGGGTGAGAGCAACACGGTGTACGGCGAACGGGGACCGCACAGTGCAAGGCTTCCCGGAACTCCGGCTCCGCCCATTGGATCAGCTCCGGGTCTCGGTCGCACCTCATCGGGGGGGCCGGCACGTGCTGCTCAGCCGTACCGGCCGCGGTTACTCGCGCGGGGATCTGCTCCCCGCCTGGTCCTGGCCTCTGGCCCCTGGCCTTGGCCTGGCCCCGGGAATTCGGCGGCACCCTTCCACGCGTATCGAAATGATTGCGAACGGACCTGCGGCTCGCAATGCTCAAGCTCGTTCACCAACGGAAGGACAGGAACAACTTGGTGAAGAGGACCACGGCGGTGGCTTCGGTCGCCGTTGGCGCAGTCGCTGCCGGGCTGCTGAAGACCGGGGCGGCCGTCCGGGCGGCCCTGGGGCTGCCGGGCGACGAGCGTGGCGTTCTGCCGGTTTCCGCGGAGTGCTGATCGGGGGCCGCGGCACGGCGGATCGCCGCTGATCCGGCGGGGCCTCTCGCACATCCGGGTGCTGCCATCGGGCATCCCGCGAGAGGCCCCGCCAGGTGCGTTCGGCCGGGGCGACCGAGCTCCTTGCGGAACGGGTCGAGCACATTGCCGCCGAGGATCTTGCGGATGGTGTCCTCGGGCAGACCGCGCCGGTGCAGTGCCTCGGTGTGCGACGTGCGTCAGTCGATTCCGCGGGCGCTCCGGGCATGGTCTGCCGTGCCGCCCGGCTGACGTGCAACGCGCGCGTCGAGGAGGTCGGGAAGGTGAGCCCTGGGCGTTCCGCTCCTGTGCTCGGCCAGGGTTTTGAGCTGCTCACGCAGCTTCTGGTTCTCGGTGTACAGATCGGCGAGTGCCCTGACCTTCGTACGTACCACCCATGGATCGACGGGCTTGACCAGGAAGTCGGAGACGCCGAGGTTGTAGGCACGGGCGGCCAGTTCGTCGTCCCTGCCCAGTCCGGTCATCAGCACGACGGGCAGATTCCTGGTGTGATCCAGTCGTTTGAGATACGAGAGCACTTCCAGGCCGTCCATCCGCGGCATGACGACGTCGAGGATGACCACTGCGATGCCGCCGCGCAGGACGTTCTTCAGCGCTTCGTCCCCGCTGTGTGCCCGTACCACCGGACGCCCCACAGGGCGCAACAGGCTCTCTATCGCGAAGAGGTTGTCCTCGCGGTCGTCCACCACAAGGATCTTCAAGACACAGCCCGCATCCCTAGACCTCCCTCGTCAGGCGGCCACATCAGCGTACGCCGCACGCTGCGGCGAGGGCGGCCCCGTCCGTGTCCTTCGGCTCCCGCGGGGCTTCGGGGGTAGAGGCAGTATGAAGCCTCGGGCAGTGCGAAGCACCCGGCGTGGACGGGCCCTTGTTGTCCGGCATTCCCGAACCGGGCTCTCTGTCGCCGTCAGGCCACGGTTCTCGCCTTCCTGAACCGCAGGCGCGTCAACAGACCGCCACGGTACGGATTCCGGTGCACCGGCAGCAGTCGCGCGCCCCTCGGGACGGTCCCGGAGACCGTCCGGGGCTCGGCCTTGGGGACAGGGCGTGGCGCGGGGCGGAGCTCTCGCGCCTCCCGCAGCGCCTCGGCCAGGCTCACCCGATGCCAGAGAATCTCGTCCGGATGGTCCGCCAGGAGCAGCCGCTCCACCACTTCGCGCCCGGCCGGCGACTCCGGGCGCCCAGGGACGAGTTCGGGCCGGAGCACGCGCAGATGTGAGCGTTCATACGGATCGGTCGCCACCTCGGAGACCGTGACCGGGTCGAGCACGGAGGCGATCGCCGCCGCGCGCTCCCACGGATCCGCGGTCCTGCGCAGCAGCAGCCCAAGACTCCGCCCCCGCCAGTTGCGTGCGCGCCGGTCCTCACCCGCGTCCAGTACGGCTCGCAGCGCCGGCGGGGTTCTGCCGCTGAGGAGGCCGGGATGGGCGAGGGCGAACTGGCAGAGCTCTTCGGCCAGATAGAGCCAGACGACCGCGCGATAGCGGTTCAGATAGAACCGGACCGGGGTGAAGTGGCCTGTGCGGGCGAGCCGGGCGAAGCGCGCCGGGCTGATCGAGATGAGCCGTGCGCCTTCCACCGTGCCGACGGTCCGCACCCGCTCCCGCAGTGTGCCCGGGAATCCTTCCTTCCCGCGCAGCCGGTCGATCTCCTGCTGCTCGACCCTCGGCGGGCCGCCGCTCTCGCCGGCTGTGGTGCGAATGTGCCCGAGCTGGATCGCGAGATCGAACTCGCCCCGCTTCAAATCCAGTTCCTGAGAGGCCCGGCCCAGCGCCAGGCTGCGCGTTGCTGCTTGCTTCACCGTCATGACGGTCTCCCCCGTGAGGTGTGAATACTCTCGGTGACGACCGTAGCCCGAACCAAGCACACTTCGCCCGGCCTGTGGATAACTGCGAACCGGGCGCTGTCGAGCAGGGTTCCTGCAGGTCAGCGGGGGTCGCCACCTGGCTGCCTGGCGGCAACGCCCAGATGCTCGCCGACCCGGTTGACCATCAGCGTCATCTCGTACGCGACCAGGCCGACGTCGGCGTCGGCGGAGCTGAGTACACACAGGCAACTTCCGTCGCCCGCCGCGGTGACGAAGAGCAGCGCTTCGTCGAACTCGACCATGGTCTGGCGTGCCTTGCCGGCCCGGAAGTGGCGTCCGGAACCCCGGGCGAGGGAGTGCAGACCGGAGGAGACCGCGGCGAGGTGTTCCGCGTCTTCCCGCGCCAGTCCCGTGCTGGCCCCCGTCACCAGTCCGTCGTTGGACAGCACGAGTGCGTGCCGTATGTGTTCGATCCTGTTGGTCAGGTCGTCCAGAAGCCAGTCAAGTCCCTTGTCCAACGCCATGTTGGTCCTCCCCGCTCATACGTTCCCCGTGTCCCCGTTGTTGTCCGTAAGCCTTTCGTACGAGGGGCGGCACGGCAAGGTGCGGCTAGCCGACCGAATCCAGCAGCCGGGCCGTATGCATCCGCCCCGCGTACTCGACGAGTCGTACGAGCACCTCCTTTCCCGAATCCCGGTCGCGCGCATCGCACAGCACGACAGGAGTCCCTCGTTCCAGGTCGAGAGCGCGTGAGACTTCGTGCGCGCCGTACGTGCGTGCGCCGGCGAAGCAGTTGACCGCGACGACGAAGGGGATCCGGCGGTGTTCGAAGTAATCGACAGCGGGGAAGCAGTCCACGAGGCGCCGGGTGTCGGCGAGGACGACTGCTCCCAGCGCTCCCTGGGAAAGCTCGTCCCACAGGAACCAGAAACGGTCCTGCCCCGGAGTCCCGAACAGATAGAGGGACAGACCCGAGCGAATGGTGATACGTCCAAAATCCATGGCGACGGTCGTGGTGGTCTTCTTGTCGACTCCCCCGGTGTCGTCGACCGTGCTGCCCGCCTGGCTCAGCGCTTCCTCCGTACGCAGCGGCCGTATCTCACTGACCGCGCCGACCAGAGTGGTTTTGCCGACGCCGAAGCCACCGGCGACGAGTATTTTCAGCGCAAGGTCGGTCGTCTCCCCGCCAGTATTTTCAGAGCTCTCGGAAGCCATGTCATTTCCCTCAAGAGTGAGCCCAAGATTTCCGGCCCGCCTATGAAACTCGCAGGTCAGAACGGTCTTTGAGGTCTCGGTCAGCTGATTCTCGGAGTTGGTCCATGCCAGTACGCAGACAGCATGGCAAGCGCGGCCCTGCCCCGAGGGAAGGGATCGCTATTGGAGCGTTGTGACTGATACGGGTCCACTCGATGCCCGAACCAGCGCGCAATTCGATCCTGTCCCGGCGGGGCACGGGTGGATATTCGCTGGCGGGCGCGGGCGCCGTTGTTGAGGATCGAGTCATGCCCACGTTCCTGGTGACCGATCGTCTGGCGCTTCGCCCGTTCAGCGAGGCCGATGTGGACCATCTGCTCGACCTCGACAACGATCCCGAGGTCATGCGTTTCATCAACGGAGGCCGGCCGACGACGCGGGAAGCGGTCCGTGCCGAGTCCCTGCCCCGCTTTCTCCGTCACTATCCGTGTATCGACAACCGCGCGTTCTGGGCGGCCGAGGAGCGGACCACGAAGGAGTTTCTGGGCTGGTTCGTCTTCCGGCCGCTGGACGTCCACAGCAGTGCGGTGGTCGAACTGGGCTACCGGCTCGGCAGGGCCGCATGGGGCCGCGGCTATGCGACGGAAGGCTCGCGCGCGCTGATCCATAAGGGCTTCTCCGAACTCGGCGTGGAGCGGGTGGTCGCGAACACGATGACGGCCAACGCCCGTTCGCGCCGCGTGATGGAGAAGGCGGGTCTCACCTACGTCCGGACCTTCTTCGAGGAGTGGCCCGACATCATCGAAGGCTCCGAGCTCGGCGATGTCGAGTACGAGCTGACCTGGGCCGACTGGCAGCTGAGCACGAGGTCTTGAACGGCTCGAGGCCGGATCGGCTTCATGGGGTCAGCGGGTTCGGCGGCCAGGGCGTGTTTGAGAAGTAGCGCCGTCCGCCCGCAGGGCGGGCCCTGCGGCGTCTGGTGCGTGCAATCGCAAGGCGGAGGATCGCCCTCGTACTGGACGTACTTGGGCGACTCCGACAACATCGCGAGTGTGCGTGCCAGGGGTCACGGGGCAGGCGGGACTTCTCAAACACGCCCTACAGAGCCCGCAGGCCTGCGATCACCTCCCTGAGGATCCTCTCGTCGGGCAGCTGCGTCGGCGGCACGGGACGGCTGACCCTGATATAGCCCGCTTCGAGCAGATCGCCGAGGAGAACGCGTACGACACCGACCGGGAGGTCCGCGTCGGCAGCGAGTTCCGCGACGGACTGCGTCTCGCAGCGGCAGAGGGTGAGCAGCGCGCGGTGTTCGGGCCCGAGGAGGGACTCCTCCGCCGGGCCGGGTGCATCGGCGGCGATGTCGACGAGGGCGATCAGGTCGAACCGTACGTTGCTGGGACCCGGCTTGGTCCGCCCGCCGGTCATCGCGTACGGGCGGACGAGCGGGCCTGCGTCGGCGTCGTACCACTGACTGCCGCACATATCAGCCATGTCGGTCACGTCGTTCACGTCGTCACATCGCAGTGATGCGCGGCGGGGTGCGCAGATGCTCGCCGACGCGTTTGACGAGGCGGGCCATCTCATAGGCGATCAGGCCGATGTCGGCGACGACAGAGGTGAGCACGGCGAGGCAGGAGCCGTCTCCCGCGGCCGCCACGAAGAGGAAGCCGTCGTCCATCTCGACCATCGTCTGGCGTACGCCGCCGGCGTGGAAATGTCGCCCCGCGCCCTTGGCCAGGCTGTGGAATCCGGAGGCGACGGCGGCCAGGTGCTCGGCGTCCTCGCGGGTCAGCGCCGTCGATGCGCCGACCGGCAGGCCGTCGTTGGACAGCACGACCGCGTGGCGGACTTCGCCGACCCGCAGTACGAGGTCGTCCAGCAGCCAGTCGAGGTCGCCGAAAGTGTGGCGGGCTGCGGCTGACTCGTGCTCGGTCATGCTTCGTCTCCTTCGCTGCCGGGGGCGACCGTGCCGGGGGCGGCGCCGCCGCCCCGGGTCCAGCCGTTGCGGTACGCCGTCATGCGGTCCCGTACCTGTTCGGGGGTGCGTTCCGGGCTGTCGTCGGCGCCCGCGAGATCAACCGGCTCCTCGGCCTTGGGCTCCTCGCGCAGTTGCGGGACGAGGTGCGCCTGCCTGACCCGGCGCGGCAGTTCGCCGTCCGCGGTCTGCGGCGGGGCGCCGCGCAGGCGCAGCGCGGTGACGCCGGGCGGGACGGGGGTCACGGTCTGCGCTTCGAGCACCGGTCGTGGCACCGGGGCCGGGACGGGTGTGCCGTTGGTGCGCGGGGCGGGCTCGGTCGGCGCGGCCGCGGGGGGTTTGCCGTCGCCGGGGCCCGGGTCGCCGCGGGTGCCCGGCGGGGCCGAGAGGGCGCTCTGCAGCAGCGAGGTCGGCAGCAGCACCACCGCGGTGGTGCCGCCGTACGGCGAGGTGCGCAGCTGGACCTTGATCTCGCGGCGGAAGGCGAGCCGGCTGACGACGAAGAGGCCGAGCCGGTCACTGTCGAAGAGGTCGAGTGCTTCGGACTCCGCCAGTCTGCGGTTGGCTTCGGCGAGAACGTCCTTGCCCATGCCGAGGCCGCGGTCCTCGATCTCGAGGGCGTAACCGTTGCCGACGGGCTCACCGCTGATGCGCACCTTGGTGTGCGGCGGGGAGAACTGCGCGGCGTTCTCGACGAGTTCGGCCAGCAGATGGGTGACGTCGGCGACGGCGGTTCCGGCAATGGCGGTCTCGGGCAGTTGCCGCACCTCCACGCGCGCGTAGTCCTCGATTTCTGAGACGGCGGCCCGTACGACGCTGGTCAGCGGGACGGGCGTGCGCCAGGCTCGCCCCGGCGCCGCGCCGGACAGGATGATCAGGCTTTCGGCGTGCCGCCGCATACGGGTGGTGAGATGGTCGAGGCGGAAGAGGTCGCCGAGTTCGTTCGGATCGTCGGCGCGGCGCTCCATGGTGTCGAGCAGGGTGAGCTGGCGGTGGACCAGGATCTGGCTGCGGCGCGCGAGGTTGACGAAGACTCCCGAGATGCTGCCGGCGAGTTCGGCGCGTTCGACGGCGGCGCTCAGCGCGGCCCGGTGGACGGTTCCGAGTGCCTCGCCGACCTGGCCGATCTCGTCCTCGGCGGGGCGTCCCGGCGGGGCTTCGGCCTGGATGTCGATCTCTTCGCCGGTACGCAGCCGACGCATGGCGTGGGGCAGTTTGTGCCGGGCGATCTCGAGTGCGGTGTTGCGCAGGCTGATCAGTTCTACGACGAGGGCACGGCCGATGCGTACGGAGATGACCAAGGAGGCGACGACGGCGGCGAGTCCGAGGAGCACGGCTGCTCCGGCCGGGGTGAGGATGCCGTTCGCCACCGGGTCGGACCGGTCTGCTGCCGCGCGGCGGGCGTTCGTCTCGATGGCGCGCAGCCCGTCACCGACGGCCGCGTGGGCCTTGTCCCAGGCTTCGGCCGGGATGATCTGTGCCGCCTTGTGGCCTGCGGGCGCGGCGAGCACCTTGTCCTCGGCCGCCAGAAGCTGCCGGTAGGGGCTCTGCTGAGTGAGTTCTCGCCAGGCGGCGCGCTCGGGGCCGCGTAGATCGGTGACGGTCGATTCCGCGAGGCTCCGGCGGGTCCAGACGGCTCCGGTGAACAGCCGCTGCCGCTCCACGCCGAGGGACTTGGTGAGCTGCGCGGACGTGAGCAGAGCGTCCTCCCGGGCGAGCGTCTCGCCGGCCCGGGCGAACTCCAGGAGGACGCGGGCGTCGGAGCCGGGCCCGGTGTCCTGGATGCCGGTGAGTGCGCCGGAGACGCTGAACGCGGCGGTGACGGCGGCGGTGTACTGCTCGTAGGTCGCGTTCCAGGTGGCCTTGCGGTCGAGGACGGCGGTGCGCAGGGTGCGCAGTTTCTCGGCGCGGGTGACGAATTGGTCGAGGCGTCCCGCGACGGCGGCCGGCATGTCGCCGCCGGCGGCGACCGTGTGCTCGCCGTCGAGGTACAGCCCCTTCAAGACGTCGTCGGTGCGCCGGGCCTCCTGCTGGAGTGCGGCCGCACGCTCGTCGGATGGTGCCGCCACCTGGCGTACCGCTGCGCGCCGCTCGGCTTGCAGAGCCGCGACAGCGGCGGCGACGGGCGCGCGGACCTGGGTGTCGACGCGCTGCAGCTGGCGCAGTCGCGACACGTCCTGGGCGGTGGTGACGGTGGCGAATCCCCAGAGCGCGAGCAGCGAGACGACGGGCACCATCAGCAGAGAGATGATCTTCGCGCGTACCGTTCCGGGGCGCAGCAGCCATCGACCGCCGGTGTCGGCCGGGGGCTGGGGTGCGTCGGTCCGTAGCACCTGTCCGGTGTGTTCGACGGCGGGCGGCCCGGCATGTGCGCGTCGTCCGCGGGCTGCCGCCGCGGATGCGGGCGGCAGTGGGGGCGGGGGCGTGTTGGTGTCGGCGCCCGAAGTCCTGCGGGGTGTGCGCATGGCCTCCTCGTTCCGGGTACGGGGCTGGGGGTGCGACGGCAGCCGGGCCGACTAGGCGGTGGCGGTCGTGGTGGTGCTCGGGGGACCGTTGGTGCTTGAGGGTTCGGTCGCAGCGGCGGATGCGGATGCGGGGTCGGTGGCGGGGTCGGATGTGGTCGGCCGCTCGGCCGAGGTATAGGCGGCGTGCTCGCGTGCTGTCGGGGAGAGCGCGACGAAGGCGGCGGTGACGAAGAGGTACGACCCGAGGCCGACGGCGAGGGGGAAGATGAACTGCATCGCCGCGGCCCCGGGCAGTTCGCCACCGGAAGGGGCGACCCGCACGCTGACCGCGAGCATTCCGGTGTAGTGCATGCTGCTGACCGCCGCTCCCATGACGAGCGAGGCAACGGCGACCGCGACCGGTGACTTGATGTTGAGCGCCGCCCACAGGGCCGCGGTCGCGGCGACCACGGCGATGACGACGGAGAGCGCGACGAGCAGCGGGTCGTAGTGGACCGAACCGTGCAGCCGCAGGGCGGCCATGCCCAGGTAGTGCATGCTGGCCACGCCGAGCCCCGTGGTGAGGCCGCCGATCAGCAGTGCGGTGACGCGGTCACGCCCGAAACCGACGCAGAAGACGCCGGCGCCGACGACGAGCATGGCGACGAGCAGGCTGAGGATGGTCAGCGGCACGTTGTAGTGGATGTCGGTGCCGGTGACGGCGAAACCGAGCATCGCGACGAAGTGCATCGTCCAGATGCCGGTGCCGATCGCGGACGCGGCGGTGATGAGCCAGTTGCGGCGGGAGCGGCCGCTCATGCCGAGCGCGCGTACGGTGCAGCGCAGCCCGAGGGCGGCGCCGATGACGGCCATCGCGTACGACAGCACGGGGGTCAGCAAACCGAATGCGGCGTGGTCCAGGTGTCCCATGGCTCATGGACGCTAGACCCGGAGGGGGCGCGCGCTGGGGGCGCATTTCGAAAGCTGATGGAATATGACAGAGAGATGCTTCTGAACGATCGTGCCGCGCTCGAACATGTGCACCGCCGGTCGCCCAGTCGCTGAGGGATCATGTCCTCATGGCCGACGACCACACACATGTGCAGGAGTTCTTCAGCGCCCGCGCCGCCGCCTGGGACGCGCGCTTCCCCGACGACGGTCCGGCGTACACCGCCGCCGTCGCCGAGCTGGGGCTGCGTCCCGGCGACGCCGTGCTCGACGCAGGCTGCGGCACCGGCCGCGCCCTGGCTCCCCTGCGGTCCGCCGTGGGAGCGCAGGGCACAGTACTCGGGGCCGATCTGACACCCGCGATGCTGGAGGCAGCGGTACGCGCGGGGCGCCGGAGCAGCGGACTGCTGCTGCTCGCCGATGTGGCCCGGCTGCCGCTTCGCGACGAGTCGCTCGACGCCGTGTTCGCTGCGGGCCTCATCGCCCATCTTCCACAACCGGACGTGAATCTGCGGGAGTTGGCGCGGGTCGTGCGACAGGGCGGCAGGCTCGCACTGTTCCACCCCATCGGCAGGGCGGCCCTCGCTGCCCGCCAGGGCCGGCAGATCTCCGAGGATGATCTGCGCGCCGAGTCCAGTCTCCGCCCGCTGCTGGCCGGTTCGGGCTGGCGCATGACCTCGTACGTGGACGAGGACGCCCGCTTCCTGGCCCTGGCGGTCCGTCAGGACTGAACCGTCAGAGCTGAGCCGTCAGGACTGAACCGTCGGCGACCGCTCGTACGAACGCCGCCGGATTGTCGAACATGACGTTGTGACCGGCGTCCGGGACGGTCAGCACTCGTACTCCACAGGCCACCAGCTCTTCGTGACCAGGGAGTTCACCGCTGCGCGCACCCTGCAGGTATGTGCGGTCCACCGGCAGCTCCATGAGCATCCGGCGCATCGTGGGGCGCGTACCGCTCATCAGTCCTGTCGCACTGCGGTGCAGGCCGAGCGGGTCCGCCAGGCGCATGGTCGCCGACCAGACAGGACCGACCCGCTCGAGTACGCGCGCGAAGCCGCCGCCGTGGACGAACTCCTCCTCGCCGTATGTGGCGATTCCGCTGCTGCCCGCCGTCACCGGCGGGTTCGGGTCGAGGTTGCCCTCCGTGACCACCAGCCGCGCCACCAGATCCGGGCGACGGTACGCGAGCAAGATGGCGACAGCACCGCCCATGCTGTGCCCGACGAGCTCTGCGCCGCGCACACCGGCCGCGTCGAGTGCGGCGGCGAGCGCGGCCGCATGGTCCTCCAGCGTGTAGCCGAAGTCCGCGGGCCGGTCACTGAGGCCGTGTCCGGGCAGATCGACGAAGAGCGAGCGGCGGCCGGTCAGTGCCGGGTGGGCGGCGATATGCGTGTAGTACGCCGACGAAGCCGCGCCGAGCCCATGCACAAATACCCTCGGCGGCCCCTCGCCCGCCGCCTCCGTCCAGCGAATGAGGCTGCCCTGCGCGTCGAATCGGGCCTGTCGCACTGTCGCTCTCCCCTGCTCGTCGATGCCGTGCTCTTCCCTCTGTTCCGCGTGCAGCATACCTCGGCCTCGAGGTATTGCGATATCGATGTACACCGTTCTTGCGGCATAATGCGAGCATGCTCGAGCTCGCCATCCTCGGTTTTCTCTGTGACGCCCCGCTCCACGGCTATGAACTGCGCAAACGCATCACCGCACTGACCGGGCATGTGCGGCCGGTCGCCGAGAGCACGCTGTATCCCGCGATCAAACGGCTCGAGAAGTCAGGTCTGCTGGCGCGCGAGACCCAGCCCGGATCGGTCGCCGCGCCCCGCCATGTCCTGAGCCTCACCGCCGACGGGCGGCGTGAGCTGCGGCGTCGGCTCGCAGAGCCCGCGCAGAGCGAAATCACCGACGAGAACCGGTGGTTCACCCTGCTCGCATTCCTGCGGCATCTCGAGGACACCGAGGCGCAGGCGACGGTACTGCGACGGCGACTGAAGTTTCTGGAGGAGCCGGCCAGCTTCTTCTACGAGGGGGAACGTCCCCTGCGTGCCGAGGAGTTGGACGATCCGTTCCGCCGCGGCATACTCACGATCGCCCGCGCCACCAGTGAGGCGGAGCTGAAGTGGTTGCGGACCACGATCCGCTCCCTTGCCCAGGGGCGCTAACGCCGGGCGCACAGCACGCGCCGTTCCCTTTCGGCCGCCGCCGGTCCAACTTCGCGCAGGGATGCAAGACTTGAAAGATCGGTGGCAGCCGCCGCCCTGGAGGAAGGTGGTCCGGGTGTTCAGCAGACTCCGCAGGCTCCGCAAGTTCCTCACGTACCGCCCGGACGAAGCACCGGTCGCACGACCTCCAGTGCGGCAGCACAACATATTCGAGGCCGCGGCAGTCTACGTGTCCGGGTGCGCGGACGACGATCAGGACCAGATCGACGAGGCGGTGACCTGGGTGTCCCCGGAGGCGCTTTCCTTCGGGGTCAGCGAACTGGCCTGCCGCGCGGTCATCGCCCTCGCCCGCGAGCGGGACGAGTCTCCGCAGACCGTGGCGCGTAGTCTCCTCGGCCTGCCCGCCGCCTGACATCGGAACCGGACAGGTCGTAGCGGGCGAGGGCCTCGGCCGGGCTCAGCCCCGTGCGCTCGGCATGGGCGAGCCGTTCCTTGACCTCGCGCAGGGTCCGCGGCCGGTAGCCGGGGCCGCCGCAGCAGCCCTGCCGGAAGCGCAGGCCCGCGCCGAGCACGGCCGACAGCGCACGCCAGCCCGCTACGTCCCGGCGGCGCGGCACGGCGAGAGCGGAGCCCGCGTTCAGCAATGGGCCGCCGCACCGCGGGCAGAGATCGGTGCGGGCCCTGAGGTAGTCGGGTGCCTTCTTGAAGGAAGCCCGGCAGGGCAGGCAGATGAAGTGGGACGTGGATCCGGCCATGGGGCGATGCTAGGACCCCGGTGCGGAACAGGCCGAACCATTTTCGTGCCGTGGACTCTCGACGTCCGGGTTACCCACTGGTTAAGGTGCGCCGACGAACGATCGGATGGGGAGGGTGCTGTGGCCGGGACGGACGATGCCGTCGATGAGGACGCGCTCTATGTGCTGACCGCGGTGCTGCTGACGCCGGCGCAGTTCCCGAGCGTGCTCGGCGACGACTTCCCGGCGGCGTGCGCGGTGCTGGGCCTCGAGCCGTACGCCGAGGGGTACGGGCTCGTGCTCGGCCAGGACTCCGAGGGCGCCCGGTGGACGGTCGTGGTCGACGATGTGTCGCTCGTCGCGGTCGCGATCGCATCCTGGGACTGCGGCATGGAGTACGACCTGTCCCCCGGCGAGCGCACGGTGGTCGCCGCGCTGCCCGGCTGGCCGCTGGCCGTCGCGGTCGCCGCGCCGGGCGTGCCCGCGCCGCACGATCCGGCGCCCGAGGAAGGCGACCGGCCGCCACTGGCGCCGCCCGACAGCGGCTCCTGGGGGCCGGCGCAGCGGCGGCTCGGGGCGGACGAAATCGCGCTCCAGTGGGCGGAGTGGCGGCAACAGATCGGCGACGACGAAGCGTTCGGCAGGCAGCACACCTCGGACACGTCGAAGGCGTCTGACGCTCCCGCGAGCGAGCCGAAAGAGACCCATGAGGGTGTGCGGCGGGCGCTGAAGGAAGCCCACGCCTATGTGGAATCGGCCCCGCCGGCCGGGCGGGTCCGCTCCAGCTTCGCCCCGGGCGGGGCGCGGACGCTGCGCGCCGACGGCCCTGGCTGGTCCATGGTCGCCAGGACCGACGACATCGCGTTCGTTCTGCTGGACGAGGAGCCGCGCGAGGTGCTGCCGGTGGGCCGCGGACCCCAGCTGCCGGGACTGCTGGAGTCGCTCGACAAGATCGCCGTCCGCCCGGCCTGAGCCCCGGAGATCAGGATCAGCGATCAGCGATCAGCGATCAGCGATCAGCGAAGGATCGCGAGCCCCCTTCCCCGTCGATGTGAGCGTCATACTCACAGCGGCCCGATCGAGCGGGCAGTCGATTTACTGGTCTACGGGGAGGACGCGGCATGCCGGACAGTGCAGTGGAGCGACAGGACGGGCTGGTCGAATGCCGAGCGATCGGCAGGGTGGTCGGCGGCCGCAGCGCGGTGGAGGACGACGACTGGGGGCTGGAGAGCGCGGTGATCCGGCTCGACAGCGCGCAGTTCGGGCCCGAAGCGCTGTTCGGTCTCGAGGAGTTCTCACATCTGGAGGTCGTGTACCACTTCGACCGGGTCGCTCCGGGGAAGATCCAGACGGGCGCCCGTCATCCGCGGGGCAATACGGACTGGCCGCTGGTGGGGATCTTCGCGCAGCGCGGGAAGAACCGGCCCAACCGGCTGGGGGTTTCGCGCTGCCGGCTGGTGAAGGTCGACGGTCTGGAGGTCTCTGTGACGGGGCTGGACGCGGTGGACGGCACGCCGGTCCTCGATATCAAGCCGTATATGGCGGAGTTCGGCCCGATCGGCGAGACGGTGCAGCCGCAGTGGTCGGTGGAGCTGATGCGCGACTACTACTGACAGGCCGTACGAGGTGATGGAGACAGCGCGCCGCCCGCAGACCGTAACTGGTACATCCGTGGGCGGACGGGCGTCCGCCCGCGGATGTACCAGTCGATCGCGCTCTAGACCCGTTCGAGCGGCCGGTGCGGTCCGTCCGGCAGCTCGACGGCTATCGTGTCTCCGGGCTTGACCACTCCGCCCGCCCTGACGATGCTCATGATCCCGGCCTTGTGCACGATGTCACCCGCTTCGTCGCGGCCGACGACCTGCTTGAGCAGGCCGTCCTGGAAGGTGTCGATCTGCAGACACGGATTGCGCAGGCCGGTGATCTCCACAACCGCTTCCTCGCCGAGCCGCAGCACCGTGCCGGTGGGCAGCGCGAGAAGATCGATGCCGCTGGTGGTGATGTTCTCGCCGAGGTCGCCGGGGCCGACCTCGAAACCGGCCGCCCGCACCTCCTCGAAGAGCTCCTGGTGGATGAGGTGGACCTGGCGCAGATTCGGCTGAGTGGGGTCCTGCGCGATCCGGGAGCGATGCTTGACCGTCACCCCCGCGTGGACGTCCCCCTCCACCCCCAGCCCGGCCAGCAGCGTGATGCTGTCGCGGTTCGGCTTGGTGAATGAGTACTCGCCGTTGCTGCTGACCTTCGTGACTGCTGCGCTCATGAGCGAAGCCCCCCTCTCCCGTGCCGGTGATCGTTTCCGACCCTATACCGGCACGGTCAGGGAGCCTCGGGTCAGCGTCCGATCTCCTTGCGGGAGATACGGCGGAGCCTGCGGCGCTGGCTGGGGTCGAGCGTCAGATACGCCACCGCGGGCACACCCAGCACCACCAGCAGCGACAGCCAGAATCCGATCAACGGCCACAGGAGCAGGCCTACGGCCACTCCCCCTATCACGATCTTTGTACGTGTCGACATCTCGACGCCTCCTTCGCGGCCGTGGCCGCTCCTGCCGTGAGAACGCGCGCGCACGCCCCACGGTTCCACTATGCGTCGGCGCGCAGCGGTTCGCCGACCTCATGCATATGAGTCAGTGCCTGCCGGTACGAGTCGATGAGACCGGTCTCGGTGTACGCGACGCCGAGCGAGCGGCAGTGGGCGCGCACCAGTGGCTGAGCGAGCCGCAGGTGGGGGCGGGGCATGCTCGGGAAGAGGTGGTGCTCGATCTGGTAGTTGAGGCCTCCGAGGAACCAGTCCGTCACCGGCCCGCCACGGATGTTGCGGGAGGTGAGGACCTGGCGGCGCAGATGGCCCCAGCGCTGACCGCTCTCCTCGTCGGGCATCTCCATCCCCTTGTGGTTCGGCGCGAAAGCCATGCCGAGGTGGAGGCCGAGAAGCATCTGGTGGATGAGCGCGAAGACGACGGCGTGGCCCAGGGACATGGTGGTCAGCAGCAAGGTGACATAGGCGGCGGCATGGGCGAGGAGCAGCAGGCCCTCGACGGCGCGCTCGCGGGTGGTCTGGCGGGCGCCCGCCTCCCTGGAGAGGACGGCCCGGAATCCGTAGACCTTCAGGGCGATGCCTTCGAGGGTGGTGAGCGGGAAGAACAGCCAGGCCTGGTGGCGGGTGAGCCGGCCACGGAATCCGGCGCGGCCCTTGGCCTGCTTCTGCGTGAAGACAAGGATGTCGGCCGCGACGTCCGGGTCCTTCTCGATGTGGTTGGGGTTGGCGTGGTGCCGGTTGTGCTTGTCGTTCCACCATTCCTGACTCATGCCGAGGAGCAGATTGGCGTGGAGGAGCTGGATGATCCGGCTCTTGCGGCGGTCGCCGGTGATCTGGGCGTGTCCGGCGTCATGGCCGAAGAAGGCGGTACGGGCGGACAGGACGGCCAGCAGCGGTGCGAGCAGCAGTACCCACCAGGAGCCGCCGAGCAGGGCCATGCCGGTGATCACGGCGGTGAGGCCGAGGAGATTCACGGTGATGCCGCGGGCGTACCAGCCGGTGCGGCGCTCCAGGAGAGCCTGCTCCTTGACGGTCCGCAGGAGCGGCGCGAATTCGCTCCCGGCGCTGCGACCCGCACCGACGCCGGAGGTGGGCGGCGCGGATGCGGGGGCCGCACGGGTGGCGGTGGCCTGGGGCATGACGGTCTCCGGTCTGTTGAGCCGTGCGCTGGCTGCACTCACTGCGCTGACCTGAGAAAACGTACGGATCAGTGGCCCTTGACGACCATGGCGCCACCACCCGGACACAGTTGGGGCCAGCCCGTGGCGAGAGGTGGTGCTGGCTGCACCACGGCCCACATGTGTGAGACAGGTCACCGTCTTGTCGCATCCGTCCCCGGCGCTGAGTGGAGTACCCTCGGCGGCTCCGGTCCGCAGTAGTCAAATTTGAGGAATGCGTCATCGCTGTGCACAGGCTCCCCGCGGCAACGCTCTCTCCGACCACCGAACCCGAACCCGAACCCGAACGCGACCTCGCCCTCGACCAACTCATCCGCTGCTGTGCGGTCTTCGTGCCCGGGAACCCGGCCCGCGCCGGCCGCATCGCCTTCTGGCGTCCCGACGGCGGCGCACTCCCGGCCGCGCCCGGTCCCGTCGAGCCGCTCACCGTGGTCGCGGACGACGCCCGCCCGCATGCCGTATCGGCACTGCTGCTGCCCGTACGGGTCGCGCTGCCGGTCCTGACCAGGGCCCGCGCCTCGGCGAACGCCTCGCCGGCGACGGCCTTCTGGGGCGCGGCGACCATCCTCGCCCTCCAACTCGTCGCACGCGGGCTGCTGTTGCCGGGGCTCACCGCCACCGATCACGACGCCTGGCGGCTCGGGCCGCTGACGCCCCAGGACCTGGAGCGGGTCCGTACGCTCGCGGCCTTGATGCCCCCCGCCGCGCACTGCGTGCCGCTGGAGGAGACAGCCGATCCTCTGCTGCTGCCGGAGCCGGAGCGACTGCTGCGCGCGTTCCTCGACGCGGTCGCTGACGGTCTGCCGCGCACGCCGGCGGCCGCGATCGCGGCAGGCGGTCCGGCCTTCGCGGCACACGAGCCGCAGCGCCTTCCCGACCAGCGTGCCTGGGCGGCGGACGTCGCCGCGGGCCATGACGCGGGTGTACGGCTCTCCCTGCGCATCGAGCTGCCGGGTCTTGCGCAGGCGGACACGGAGGGCGCGGGGCCCGTCTTCCGTGCCGTCCTGCAGATGCACCGCGTCAGCGATCCGACGCTCGTCGCCGACGCCGCCGAGGTATGGGCCGGGGCAGACCGCCCTGATGCGGCGTTCGGGCCGCGCGCCCGGATGGACGCCCTGCTCGCGCTGCGTCGCGCCGCGCGCGCCTGGACGCCGCTCACTCCCCTGCTCCATGCCGCCGTGCCGGACGCGATCGAGCTCGCCGACGAGGAGGTCACCGAACTGCTCGGCGAGGCGGCCAGGGCGCTCGCGGCGACCGGCGTCCAGGTGCACTGGCCGAAGGAGATGGCGCGCAAGCTCACCGCGCGCGCCGTGATCGGCCCGCCCGAGGAGCCCGGACCCGGACAGGAGGACGGCAAGGCTCCACAGAGGGACGATTCCGGGCTGCCGTCCTTTCTGTCCGCGGACGCGCTACTTGCCTTCAACTGGTGGTTCGCGCTGGGCGATCAGCAGCTCACCCGGGCGGAACTGGACCGGCTCGCCGAAGCGAACCGCCCCGTCGTCCGCCTGCGCGACCAGTGGGTGCTCATCGATCCGGAGGAAGCTCGGCGCGCCCGCGAGAGCCAGGACCGCAAGCTGACTCCGGTCGACGCGCTCGGCGCCGTACTGACCGGCACGACCGAGGTCGACGGCCGCCGCATCGACGTACAGGCGTCCGGATGGCTGGCGCGGCTGCGCGACCGGCTCGCCGATCCCGAGGGCGGACAGCAGGAGATCGGACAGCCCGCGGCGCTCGCCGCGACCCTGCGCGACTACCAGCTGCGCGGCCTCAACTGGCTGAACCGTATGACGTCGCTCGGCCTCGGCGGCTGTCTCGCCGACGACATGGGACTCGGCAAGACGATCACGCTCATCTCGCTGCATCTGCACCGGCAGACCGACACATCGGCAGCCGGCCCCACGCTCGTCGTCTGCCCGACGTCCCTGATGGGCAACTGGCAGCGCGAGATCGAGAGATTCGCGCCCGGCACACCCGTACGCCGCTTCCACGGCGCCTCGCGCGGTCTCGACGCCCTGGCGGACGGGGAATTCGTGCTCACCACATACGGCACGATGCGGCTGGACGCCGAGAAGCTCGGCCAGGTGTCCTGGGGCATGGTCGTCGCCGACGAGGCGCAGCACGTCAAGAATCCGTACTCCGCCACCGCCAGGCAGCTGCGCACCATCGGTGCGAAGGCGCGCGTCGCGCTCAGCGGCACGCCGGTGGAGAACAACCTGTCCGAGCTGTGGGCGATCCTCGACTGGACGACACCTGGGCTGCTCGGGAAACTCGGCACCTTCCGGACGCGCTATGCGCAGGCGGTGGAGGGCGGCAACGATCCGGCCGCCGCCCGGCGACTGGCCGCGCTGGTACGGCCGTTCCTGCTGCGCCGGCGCAAGTCCGACCCGGGTATCGCGCCCGAGCTGCCACCCAAGACCGAGACCGACCGGGCCGTGTCACTGACCAAGGAACAGACCGGTCTGTACGAGGCGGTCGTACGGGAGACCCTCGCCGCGATCTCGGAGGCCGGTGGCATGGAACGGCGCGGTCTGGTGGTGAAGCTGCTCACCGCGCTCAAGCAGATCTGCAACCACCCGGCGCAGTATTTGAAGGAGCAGAGCCTCAAGGAGACGCCGCCGCGGATCGCCGGCCGCTCCGGCAAGGTGGAGCTGTTGGACGAACTCCTCGACACCATCCTGGCCGAGGACGCGAGCGTGCTGGTCTTCACCCAGTACGTGCAGATGGCGCGGCTGCTCGAGCAGCATCTGGCGGCACGCGGCGTACGCACGCAGTTCCTGCACGGGGGCACGCCGATCGCCGCGCGCGAGGCGATGGTGAACCGCTTCCAGGACGGTGAAGTGCCCGTCTTCCTACTGTCGTTGAAGGCCGCGGGTACCGGACTGAACCTCACCCGGGCCGAACATGTCGTGCACTACGACCGCTGGTGGAACCCCGCCGTCGAAGCGCAGGCCACCGACCGTGCCCACCGCATCGGTCAGCACCGTCCCGTGCAGGTCCACCGGCTGATCGCGGAGGGCACCATCGAGGACCGGATCGCCGACATGCTCGCGCGCAAACGGGAGTTGGCGGACGCGGTCCTCGGCTCCGGCGAGGCCGCCCTGACGGAACTGACCGACGCCGAGCTGGCGGATCTGGTGGAGCTGCGAGGGAGCGGCCGATGAGCGGCAGGGACGAGATGGAGCGCACGTTCGACGCGCTGCCGCCGGAGCACGGCCGGGGTTTCGCACAGACCTGGTGGGGCCGGGCGTGGCTCAAGGCGCTGGAGGACACGGCGCTCGACGGCGGGCAGCTGAAGAAGGGCCGCAGGCACGCGCGTGAGGGTGCGGTCGGTGCGGTGTCGGTACGTCCCGGGCGGATCACTGCCGTCGTACGGGACCGGGACGGCACCGCGCAGCGCAGCGATGTGCTGCTGCAGGAGCTGAGCGAGGAGGAGTGGGACCGCTTCCTGAACATGGCGGTCGACCGGGCGGGGCATATCGCCGCGCTGCTCGACCGGGAGATGCCGCCGCATCTGGTGGAGGACGCGGCGGCCGCCGGCGTCGACCTGCTTCCCGGCATCGGCGACCTGGAGCCCGAGTGCAGCTGTGAGGCATGGGACCACTGCCCGCACACGTCGGCTCTCTGCTACCAGGTGGCGCGTCTCCTTGACCAGGATCCGTTCGTGCTGCTGCTGATGCGGGGGCGCGGGGAGCGTCGTCTCCTTGACGAGCTGCAGATACGGAGTGTGGCGCGGGCGGCCGGGGCGGAGCCGGAGCAGGAGGTCGGCCAGGCACGGACGTCCGAGGGTGTGCGGGCCGACGAGGCATTCGCGGCGCGGGACATCCTGCCGCCGCTGCCGGCTCCTCCGCCGCTGCCCGACGAGCCCGGGCGGCCGCCCACGCTGGACACGGATACCGCTCCGGCGCCCGGTATCGACGCCGCGGCGCTGGAGTTCCTGGCCGCGGATGCGGCGGCGCGGGCGCACCGGCTGCTGTCGGAGGCTCTCTCACCCGGTCATGAACAGCAGCCGTTGAAAGCGGAGTTGACACTGGATCAGGACGCGGTACGGCTGTCCGCCGCTGCGCCGGGACCGGCGGTCGCGGGACGTCTCGCCGCGGGCACGGACCGGCAGCGTGCCGAGCTGGACCTGGCCGTGCGCGCCTGGCGGTACGGCGGTGCGGCCGGCCTCTCGGTACTCGAGGAGGAGTGGACACCGGAGGCGGAGGTGCTGGCACGGGCGCGGACACAGCTCTCCGACGCCTGGGAAGAGGCGGAACGGCCGCAGTTGCGGGCGGGCGGCTCGGGCCGCTGGACGGTGGTGGGGGCGGAGGCGCAGTTGCGCGTGGGCCGCGACGGCCGCTGGTGGCCGTACCGCAAGGAGCGCGGCCGCTGGGCCCCGGCCGGTCCCGCGGACCACGATCCGGCGGCGGCGCTGGCGGAGGTGCTGGGCGAGACGGGCTGAACGAACCGTGTCGCACGCGTGTTGACAGTGCGCCAGGCGGTGTTCATCCGGCCGTCTCATCACGTTCGGGAGGAGCGCTCAGCCTGGCCACTGTCACATGATCTGTTGGCCAGGAGGCCCGATGTCCCCGCACGCGCACCAGCAGCGCACCGTTCGCCGTTCCTTCGCCATGGGGCTGCCGATCGCTCTGCTCGCGGCGATCGCCGTGGCGGGCACCGCCACGGGCGTGCCGGGTCATGACGGCAGCGAGCAGCGGGCTCCGCGCGTGGTGGCGACAGCGACTCTCGGGGACATCCCGCTGGGGCGGTTCAGCAACGCACTGCTGCCCGGCACGGTCGCCGACGACCGCGGCGTCGACCTCGGCGGGATCGGCAGCGACCTCTACCCGGCGGGCCGCAAGGGCGAGTTCTGGACGGTGACCGACCGCGGGCCCAACGGCCAGATCAAGCTGGACGGCAAGAAGCGCCGCACCTTCCCCGTCCCCGGGTTCGATCCGGCGATCGTGAAGGTGCGGGTGTCCGGAAACCAGGTGCAGGTGATCACGGCGATCCCGGTCACCACGCCGTCCGGCAAGCCGGTCACCGGGCTGCCGAACCAGGCCTCGCGCGACGAGGCCCCGTACACGTACGACGCGAAGACCCCGCTCTCGTACGACGCCAATGGCCTCGACACCGAGGGCATCGTGCGTGCCGCGGACGGCAGCTTCTGGCTCGCCGACGAGTACGGCCCGTCCCTCGTGCATGTCTCCGCCCGCGGCAGGGTTCTGGCGCGGTACGTGCCCGAGGGGCTGAAGCTGACGGGCGCCGGCTATCCGGTCGTGGAGGCTCTGCCCGGCATTCTGCTCCAGCGCAAGACCAACCGCGGCTTCGAGGGACTGACCCAACTCCCGGGCGGCGACCTGGTGCTGGCGGTGCAGAGCCCGCTGTCCGTGCCGGACGCGAATGCGGGCGAAGCGTCGCGCAACGCGCGGCTGCTGCGATTCTCGCCGAGGAAGCGCGCGGTGACGGCGGAGTACGCCTACCGCTTCGACGCGGTGGACGTGGTCGACCCGAGCGAGGACGACACCTCGGAGCTCAAGATCTCGTCGGTGGTGGCGATCGGCCGCGACAGCCTCCTTGTGCAGGAGCGCACCGACAAGACGTCCCGGCTGCACCGGGTCACCCTGCCACGCGGCGGCGGCATCCTGGGCGGTACGTGGGACGACACGGCGACCTCCCCGTCGTACGAGCAGCTCGAGGACCCCTCGGCGGCGGGCGTGCCCGTGCTCCGCAAGAGCCTGGTCGTCGACTTCGGCAAGGTCGCGGGCGTGCCCGGCAAGGTAGAGGGCATCGCGCTGGTGGGCCGCAACACGCTCGCGCTCATCAACGACAACGATTTCGGGATGACCGACGGGCCCGAGGCCTTCGACGCGCGGGGACGCCTGGTGGACAGCGGCATCGAGACGACGGTGACGTACGTCCGGCTGCCGCGGCCGCTGCGCGACTGACCACCGGTTGACATCGACCATCAACTGCCGTTCATATCAATGGCAGTTGATGCGGCCATTCTCCGTCAACTTGGGCCACGGCCCGTACCTCGCGAGGTTGTCTTCCACAGCAGCACGGCGATGGCGCCTGCGGCCTCCGTCGCCGCTTCTCTTCCGGTGAGCGCTTGGACCTGGTGCAGTGGCCGGCCCGCGACCACGGGCTGTCCCGGCTCGACGCGTACCAGCTGATCACACAGGCGGGCGGGGCTCCGCTCGCCCATGTCCGCGACACCAACTACCCCTGTGTCGCCGAGATCCGCAAAGAGTGGCTGCCGGCGGGAGATCCTCATGGCGGCCTCCACCGTCATCTGCGGGAGGTCGCCGCCTTACTGCCTGCCCCGCCACTGAAACCCCCCACCAGGAGAGTCCCGTGAACCGCAGAGGACTGCTCCGGGGCGCCGCCGCCGCGGCCGCCACCGGTGTACTGCTGCCCGCCGCCCGCGCACATGCCGCGGCCAGGGCCGACACCGACTATCCGCCGGCCCGCTGGGCACCGGCCTCGACCGCCAACTGCACAGCGTCCGACCGCCCTTCGGAGTATCCCGTCGAGTATGTGGTCATCCATGTCGCCCAGTTGGGCTTCACCGACACCCTCAGGGTCTTCCAGAACCCTGCGAAGCGGGTCTCCGCGCACTATGTGGTCCGCTCCGCGGACGGCTGTGTCGCGCAGTGTGTAGGGGAGAGCGACGTCGCCTGGCACGCCGGCAACTGGGACTACAACACCCGCAGCGTCGGCATCGAGCACGAGGGCTGGGTGGACCAGCCGAAGTACTTCACGCGGGCGATGTACGAGCAGTCGGCGGCGCTCACCGCCTCGGTCTGCGATCGCCACGGGATCCCCAAGGACCGGGCGCACATCATCGGCCACTGCGAGGTGCCGGACGCCACGCACACCGACCCCGGTCCGCTGTGGGACTGGGTGCGCTACATCCAGCTGGTCAACTGCGTCTGATGCGGGGACGCTTGTCGGTCCTCCCGGATGGGGTCACGATGGGCGCGGGAGGCCGAGTTGAGCGACGCATGGGTGGCCCTGGAGTCCGGCGCGGATCCGACGGAGCGGCTCGCCGCGCTCAGCCGGGCGTACGACGCGTATCTGACGGCGGGCCGGGTCGAGCGGCCGGTGCGTTCCGTGGTGGCCGAGTCCTGGCGGCGTTCGGCCCGCGCGCATGTCAGCCCGGAGGGTACCGCCGGAGTCGAGCTGGACGGCGACGATCTGGGGGCGTACCGCGAGAGCCATCCGCTGGCGCGGGTGATGCCGCTGGTCCGGGAGCTGATGGGGGCGTACGCGAGGGACGGCGAGCATCTGGTCGCGGTCTGCGACGCGCAGGGCCGGCTGCTGTGGGTCGAAGGGCCTTCGGCCACCCGCCGGATGGCGGGCCGGATGAACTTCGTGCCGGGCGCCCGCTGGGCCGAGGCGGTCGCCGGGACGAACGCCCCGGGCACGGCGATCACGGTGGACCGGCCCGTCCAGGTCTTCGCCGCCGAGCACTTCCGACGGCCGGTGCAGGCCTGGACGTGTGCCGCGGCCCCCATCCACGACCCGGCCACCGGGCGGGTGCTGGGTGCGGTGGACATCACCGGCGGCGACCGGCTGGCGCACCCGCACAGTCTGGCGTTCGTCGGGGCCGTGGCGCGGGCCGCCGAGTCGCAGCTTGCGCTGCTTGCCCCGCCGCCCGCGGCCGACCGTATGCGGCTTTCGGCACTGGGACGGGACGAGGCGCTGCTGGTGGCGGGCGGGCGCAAGGTGCGGCTGAGCCGTCGGCACAGCGAGATCCTGGTGGTGCTCGCCCGGCGCCCGGAAGGTATCGGCGGCGACGAACTGCTGGTGGAGCTGTACGAGGACGAGTCGGTCACCCCGGTCACGCTGCGGGCCGAGCTCTCCCGGCTGCGCGGCCTGCTGGGTCCTGAGCTGCTGCGCTCGCGCCCGTACCGGCTGGCCGTGCCGGTCGACGCGGACTTCGGCACTGTGGCGCGCCGGCTGGCCTCGGGGGCGGTGACCGGGGCGCTGAGCGCCTACGCGGGTCCCCTCCTGCCCGCCTCGCAGGCTCCCGCGGTGACCCGGCTGCGGCGCCGTCTGGAGGACCAGCTGCGGGCGGCACTGATCGCCCGCGGCGATCCGGGGCTGCTGGCGGACTGGGCGTACAGCCCGTGGGGTGAGGACGACCTCGCGGTATGGCGGGCGCTTGCCTCCGTACTGCCCGTACGGCAGCGTCCGTCAGCGCTCGCGCGCGTACAAGAACTCGACGGCTGGCAGGGCTCCTGACCGCTGCCGCACGGCACGACCCGGCCGACATTCGAACACACGGACAGTGATCATTCCGTACCCCCTTTCACCACCGGATGAAGGCTTCGACATTTCACCACCGGATGACGGCTCCCGCACTGCGATCACGGGCCGATCTCCTTAGTGTCATGTGGTGGAGCAGTGTCATGTGGTGGAGCGCCACAGGGCATGACCCGGCCGGGCCCCTGTCCGGCGCCCGCCCATCCGAACCGGAGGGAGCCCCCCCATGCCGGAGCTGTTCATCGGCGGTAAGTGGACCGCCGCGGTCGACGGGCAGGTTCGTGACATCCGCTGCCCCGCGGACGGCACCCTCGTCGCGACCGTCGACGAGGCGGGGCCGAAAGACGCCGCCGCGGCGATCGCCGCGGCCCGTGACGCCTTCGACCGGGGACCGTGGCCCGGCACTCCGGCCGCGGAGCGCGGCCGGCTGCTGCTGCGCGTCGCCGATCTCCTGCAACGCGACAAGGACGCACTCGCCCGCGCCGAATCCCTGGACACCGGGAAGCGGCTCGTGGAGAGCGAGTACGACATGGACGACATCACGAACTGCTTCCGCTACTTCGGCAATCTGACGGCCGCGGGCGGCACCGACCGGATTGTCGAGACCGGCAACCCCGAAGCGGACAGCAGAGTGGTGCACGAACCGGTCGGCGTGTGCGCACTGATCACTCCATGGAACTACCCGCTGCTGCAGACCTCCTGGAAGGTCGCCCCGGCGCTCGGCGCGGGCAACACCTTCGTGCTCAAGCCCAGCGAGCTGACCCCGCACACCGCCATCATCCTGATGCGGTTGCTGGCCGAGGCCGGGCTGCCGGACGGGGTCGCCAACCTGGTGCTGGGCGCGGGGCCCGCCGTGGGCGCGCCACTCAGTGAGGATCCGCGGGTCGACCTGGTGTCGTTCACCGGCGGTCTTGTCACCGGCCGCCGCATCATGGCGGCCGCCGCCCCCACCGTGAAGAAGATCGCGCTGGAACTGGGCGGCAAGAACCCGAACATCGTGTTCGCCGACGCCGACTTCGACGCGGCGGTCGACTACGCCCTGATGGCGGTTTTCCTGCACTCCGGCCAGGTCTGCTCGGCCGGGGCGCGACTGCTGGTCGAGGACGAGCTGCACGACAGGTTCGTCGACACGGTGGTGGCCAAGGCCCAGGAGATCCGGCTCGGTGGCCCGTTCGACGAGAACGCCCGCACCGGGCCGCTGATCTCCGGCGAGCACCGCAAGAAGGTCGAGGCGTATGTCGCGGCAGGACTGGCCGAGGGCGCGGTGCTGCGCTGCGGCGGAGCGCGGCCCAAGGATCCCGCGCTGCGGGACGGCTTCTACTATCTGCCGACCGTGCTGGACGAGTGCGCACCGGGCATGTCCGTGGTGCGCGAGGAGTCGTTCGGCCCGGTACTCACCGTCGAACGGTTCCGCGACGAGGAGGAGGCGGTCGCGCTCGCCAACGACACGGTCTACGGGCTGGCCGGAGCGGTCTGGTCGCAGGACGTCGACCGGTCACACCGGGTGGCCTCGCGGTTGCGAGCCGGAACCGTATGGATCAACGACTTCCATCCGTACGTACCCCAGGCGGAGTGGGGCGGTATGAAGCAGTCCGGTATCGGCCGCGAACTGGGTCCGACGGGACTGGCCGAATACCGGGAGGCCAAGCACGTCTGGCGCAACCTCGCGCCGCGTCCGCAGAGGTGGTTCGAATGAGTACGGAGACCGGCGGCGGGCCGGACCCCGCCGGCGCCGCCAGGACGCAGAGCCAGCACGATGACGACGCGCTCGGCGAGCTCGGCTACCGCCCGGAGCTGAAGCGCACCCTCGGCAACTTCCACACCTTCGCCGCCGGGATCAGCTACATCTCCATCCTGACCGGCACCTTCCAGCTGTTCTACTTCGGTGTCGCCTTCGGCGGCCCCGCGTACTGGTGGTCCTGGCCGATGGTCTTCGTCGGCCAGCTGATGGTGGCCCTGTGCTTCTGCGAGCTCGCCGCCCGCTACCCGGTGGCCGGGTCCGTCTACAACTGGGCCAAGAGCATGGGCGGTCCGCACATCGGCTGGCTCGGTGGCTGGATGATGATGACGGCCACCATGGTGACGCTCTCCGCGGTGGTCCTCGCCTACCAGATCACACTGCCGCGCATCGACGACTGGTTCCAGTTCGTGGGTGACGGCAGCGGCAAGACGGACGCGGCCGCCAACGCCGTTCTCCTCGGCACGGTGCTCATCCTCTTCTCCACCCTGGTGAACGCCTTCGGCGTCAAACTCATGGCGACCATCAACTCGGCGGGCGTGTTCATCGAGCTGATCGCCGCCGTCGCCCTGATCATCCTTCTCGCGGCACACATCACCCGTGGCCCCAGCACCGTCCTGACCGAGACCTACGGACTCGGCAGCGGCCAGCCCCTCGGCTACTTCGGCGCGTTCCTGACCGCCTCGCTGGCCTCCGCGTATGTGATGTACGGCTTCGACACGGCGTCGTCGCTCGGCGAGGAGTCGCACGATCCGAGCCGCAACGCGCCCCGCGCCATCCTGCGGGCCCTCATCGCGTCCTTCATCATTGGCGGGCTGATCCTGCTCTTCGCCCTGATGGCCGTGCCGAACCTGTTCGCGAAGCAGCTCTCCACGGAAGGTCTGCAGTACGTCGTGCTGGTGACGCTCGGCTCCACGATCGGCGAGATCGTGCTGTGGTGCGTGGTCGTCGCGATCACGGTCTGCACACTTGCCGTGCAGGCCGCGGGCATCCGGCTGATGTTCGCGATGGCCCGGGACAACAACCTGCCGGCGGGTTCGCTGCTCGCGCGGGTCAGCCCACGCTTCAAGACACCGGTGGTGCCCGCCGTGGTGATCGGTGTGGTGGGTGTTTTCATCCTGGTCATCAACATCAACCAGCCACAGATCTTCTCGGTGATCACCAGCATCGCCATCATCATGATCTACGTGGCCTATCTGCTGGTCACCGCCCCGATGCTGGTCCGGCGTCTGCGCGGCAAGTGGCAGCCCGTCGAAGGCAAGTTCTCACTCGGCAAGCTCGGGCTGCCCGTCAACATCCTCGCGGTGCTGTGGGGCGCGGCCATGTCGCTCAACCTCGCCTGGCCGCGCGCCGAGGTCTACAACGCGACCGGACCGCAGCACTGGTATCTGCGCTGGGGCGCGTTCCTCTTCGTCGGCGTGGTCGCCCTCGGCGGCTTCGCCTACTACTGGTTCGTCCAGCGGCACCGTACGGGCGTGCTCGCCGAGCACCGCGCCGTGCTCGCGGACGAACCGCCGACCGCCGCCACCTCCTGACTCCCCCGATCCTGGAGATCCCCTCGGTCCTCCTGTCCCACCGATCCTGGAGATGCGATGCCTGCAGACAGCCCCCTCCACGAGTTCGACTATGTGGTGGTCGGCGGCGGCACGGCCGGCGCCGTCATCGCCGCGCGACTGACCGAGGACCCTGACGTCAGCGTCTGTGTACTGGAGGCCGGTCCGTCGGACGTCGGCGACGACAGCATCCTCCGGCTCGACCGGTGGATGGCTCTGCTGGACTCCTGTTACGACTGGGACTACCCGGTGGAGCCGCAGGAGAACGGCAACAGCTTTCTGCGGCACGCCCGCGCCAAGGTGCTCGGCGGCTGCTCCTCGCACAACTCCTGCATCGCCTTCTGGGCGCCGGCCGAGGACCTCGACGAGTGGGGTTCGATGGGCTGTACGGGCTGGAGCGCCAAGGACTGCTTCCCGCTCTACCAGCGCCTGGAGACCAATGACGCGCCCGGGGAGCACCACGGCCGCTCGGGCCCGGTCATCATCCGTACCGTCCCGCCGAACGACCCGTGCGGAACGGCACTGCTGGCCGCCTGCGCGGCTGCGGACATCCCCACGACCCCGTTCAACACCGGCGTCACGGTGATGCGCGGCGCACACTGGTTCCAGATCAACTGCCGTCCCGACGGCATCCGTTCGTCCGCTTCGGTGTCGTATCTGCACCCCGTCCTCGGCAAGCGGCCGAACCTGGAGGTGCGTACCGATGTGCAGGCCAAGCGGCTGGTGTTCACCGGAGATCGGCGCTGCACCGGCGTGGAGTACCTGGAGCCCGACACGATTCACAGCGGCGCGGTCACGGCGCGCCGCGAAGTGATCGTCTCCTGCGGGGCCATCGACTCGCCGAAGCTGCTGATGCTCTCGGGAATCGGACCGGCGGACCATCTGCGGGACTGCGGAGTTGACGTGCGGGTGGACTCGCCCGGCGTCGGCTCGCGTCTGCAGGACCATCCGGAGGGCGTGATCATGTGGGAGGCGAAGCAGCCCATGGTCACCTCCTCCACGCAGTGGTGGGAGATCGGCATCCTCGCGGACACCGAACCAGGCCTGGACCGGCCGGACCTGATGTTCCACTACGGCTCGGTGCCGTTCGACCTGAACACCTACCGGCGCGGATACCCGACGTCCGACAACGCCTTCTGTCTCACCCCGAACGTCACCCGGGCCCGGTCCATGGGTACGGTGCGGCTGCGCACCCGCGACTTCCGGGACAAGCCGAAGGTCGACCCGCGGTACTTCACGCACGAGCACGACATCCGGGTGATGACGTACGGTCTGCGGCTCGCCCGTCAGATCGTCTCGAAGGCGCCGATGGCGGAGTGGGCGGGCACCGAGCTCGCTCCGGGCCCTGCGCTGCAGTCCGACGAAGAACTGTTCAGCTATATCCGCGAGACGCACAACACCGTCTACCACCCGGCGGGCACTGTGCGGATGGGCGCGGCGGACGACGCCGACTCGCCGCTCGATCCGCAACTGCGGGTCAAGGGCGTCAGCGGGCTGCGGGTGGCCGACGCGTCCGTGATGCCGGTCCTGTCTACGGTCAATCCGTGCATCACCACGATGATGATCGGCGAGAAGTGCGCCGACATGATCAAGGCGACCTGACACCCGGCTGATCCGTCGCTCCGAGCCTCCGTCCGAACCCTGGGTCCGATCCTTCGGTCCGATCCTTCGGTCCGATCCTTCGGTCTGATCCGCAACCTGCTTGCAACGTCCGGGCTCCTAGCCTCACGGCGAGCGCCGTCCAAAGGCGGGCGGCACCCTCACCGGGAGGCCATGGAGATGACCCGATACGCAGCGCCGGGCAGCGACGGCGCGATCGTCTCGTACCAGTCCCGCTACGACCACTGGATCGGCGGCGAGTACGTCCCCCCGGCCGGCGGCCAGTACTTCGAGAACCCGAGCCCGGTCAACGGCCGTCCCTTCACCGAGGTCGCCCGCGGCACCGCCGAGGACGTCGAACGCGCCCTCGACGCGGCGCACTCCGCCGCGCCCGCCTGGGGCCGCACCTCCGCCGAGGCACGCGCGGGGATCCTCAACAAGATCGCCGACCGGATGGAGGCGAACCTCGAGCAGCTCGCGGTCGCCGAGAGCTGGGAGAACGGCAAGCCGGTACGGGAGACGCTGGCCGCGGACATCCCGCTGGCCATCGACCACTTCCGCTACTTCGCGGGGGCTCTGCGCGCCCAGGAGGGCTCGCTGAGCGAGGTCGACGACGACACCATCGCGTACCACTTCCATGAGCCGCTCGGCGTCGTGGGACAGATCATTCCGTGGAACTTCCCTATCCTGATGGCGACCTGGAAGCTGGCGCCCGCGCTGGCGGCGGGCAACGCGGTGGTACTGAAGCCGGCCGAGCAGACCCCGGCGTCCATCCACTTCTGGCTGAGCCTGGTCGCCGATCTGCTGCCGCCGGGCGTCGTCAATATCGTCAACGGCTTCGGCGTGGAAGCCGGCAAACCGCTCGCCTCCAGCCCGCGCGTCGCGAAGATCGCGTTCACCGGCGAGACCACGACGGGGCGGCTGATCATGCAGTACGCCTCCGAGAACATCAAACCGGTCACGCTGGAACTCGGCGGCAAGTCGCCGAACATCTTCTTCGACGACGTATGGGCGGCGGACGACGACTTCCGCGACAAGGCGCTCGAGGGCTTCACCATGTTCGCCCTCAACCAGGGCGAGGTGTGCACGTGTCCGTCGCGTGCGCTGATCCAGCGCGGGCACTACAGCGAATTCCTGGAGGCGGGCATCGCCCGCACCGAGAAGATCGTGCCCGGCCACCCGCTGGACACCGACACGATGATCGGCGCTCAGGCCTCCAACGACCAGCTCCAGAAGATCCTTTCGTATCTGGACATCGGCCAGCAGGAAGGCGCGAAGATCCTGACGGGGGGTCAACGCATCGAGTACGACGGCGAGTTGGCAGGTGGTTACTACGTGCAGCCGACGATCTTCGAGGGTGACAACCGTATGCGGGTCTTCCAGGAGGAGATCTTCGGCCCGGTCGTCGCTGTCACGTCCTTCTCGGACTTCGACGACGCGATCAAAACGGCGAACGACACGCTGTACGGGCTCGGCGCGGGCGTGTGGACCCGGGACATCAACACCGCCTACCGGGCAGGGCGCGCCATCCAGGCGGGCCGGGTCTGGACGAACTGCTACCACGCCTATCCGGCGCACGCGGCGTTCGGCGGCTACAAGCAGTCGGGGATCGGCCGCGAGAACCACAGGATGATGCTGGACCACTACCAGCAGACGAAGAACCTTTTGGTGAGCTACTCGCCGAAGAAGCTCGGCTTCTTCTAGGGCCAAGAAGAGGGCGCCTGAACTGGGCTGCCGCCCGTCAGGCGCCCTCTGCGCTGTCCGATTGCAATGCAGCCCGGATTGCGTCGACCATCCCAACTCCTCCCACCGATCTCCCACTCCTGACCAGCAGTTGCGGACCAGATCCGGCACTCAGCCGGCACGGGCCGCGCGGCCTTGGCAGTGCGTCGTTTTGGGGAGTGCACTTCATAGACCTCACCGTCGTCGGTCCACTCCTTGCCGGAGGTTACGACCCCGCCCCGTCAGGTTGAGCACGCCTCACCCGGCCTCCGGGAGGTGCCCGCAGTCGCTGTAGGACGTTCAGTATGCGGCTATGCCTTCCCGCGGCGGCACCACGATCAGAGGGCAGGTCGCCTGATGGAGGAGCACGTGGCTCACCGAGCCGAGCAGCATGCCGCGAAAGCCGCCGAGCCCGCGGGACCCGACCACCAGGCACCGCGCATTTGCGGCCGTGTGGGCCAAAGCCCGCGCCGGGTGGCCATACCTCACCCGATAGTCGACCTCCACCTCCGGGTACTTCTCCCGCCAGCCCGCTGTCGCTTCCGACAGCTCGGTCCTGGAGCGATTCTCGACATCGGCCCGCTCGCCGCCTACCGCCCGCTCGCGATGCAGGTAGCGCACCATGACCGCCCGCAGTCGAGCCCCGGACACCGCGGCCTCTTCGAAGGCGAACGCCATGGCATCGCGGGAATTGGCGGACCCGTCGACCCCCACGACGACCAGGGGCGGCTCGTCGACGGCGTGCTCGGGTTCGCGGGCCACCACTACCGGGCACCCGGCATGGGCGGTGAGGGTGACCCCAAGGGGGGATACGGTGAACAGCTGCTCCGCCACGTTCAGCCGCTTCGCACCCACCACCAACAGAGCGGCCTCTGCACCCTGTTCCACCAGCACCCGGGCTCGCGGACCGTCAGCGGAACGCGCCTCGACCTCCAAGCCCGGATGGCGTGCGTGGACGAACTCCACAGCCTCACGCAGCACCGCCTCTCCGCCGGACCGGAAATGGGCGCTCCAGGTGCGCTCCGGGTGGGGGACGTGGGGGTCGGGGTCTGCTCCCGGCGGCCATTCCAGCGCGTGTACCAGCCGCAGCGGCAGTTGCCGCAGCGCGGCTTCGTCGGAGGCCCAGGCAAGGCCGGTTCTGCTTGCGTCGGATTGGCTGACTCCGGCGACTACGGGCATACGCCCGTGGGCATGGGGGGCGGGGGCCGTAGGCATCTTGGCTCTCTCCTTCACTGTGACAGCGCCGGCATACCGGCCCCATCAGCCTCGCCACACCGCCCGCCACACGCGAGGGCCATCAGGTGCCCACCGGGGGACCACAGGTCCCGGCTTGAGGCGCACCCCGGATGTCGCGGCCCGGTCGCGCGGTCCGCCGGGGCCCGCACATCGGCCATGTCGCCCATGCCGTCATCGAACACGCGCGTCGCCCGTCGCCGTGGTGGCCCACGACTGGCCGGCCGCGGCCCAAACCGAACCGCCCTGGACGGGTCCGTCCAGGGCGGTTGCGGTGCAGCAGGGCGCGTGGTCCCATGCGCGTGGTGTCAGGGGTGCGGTACGACCGCGACCGCACCGGGCGCGTGGTGGAGAACAGCATGGGCAACTGAGCCAAGACGGCGCAAGCCCGTGTCGTGGGTGCGGCGTCCGACGACCACGAGGCTCGCGCGGCCGCTGTTGGACAGCAGAACCTCCGAGGCTGCGCCGATCTCGACATGCTCGATGACATCCACATCGGGGTACTTCTGGCGCCAGGGCCCCAGGGCGTCGGCCAGGATCTCCTTGTGCAGCGGCTCCAAGCCACCCGCCTGATCGGCAAGCCACATCGATCCCGGACTCCAGGACAGGACCGACGGGATGCTCCAGGCGCGTACAGCTCGAAGCGTCGCTCCGCGTTCGGCGGCGGCCGCGAAGGCGAACTCGAGGACTGGTCCTCCGGCTTCCTCTGCTTCCTGGACGCCGACGACGACCTCGTCGAAGCGCTGTTGCACTGTGGTCTGCTTCGGCCCGCGCACCATGACGACCGGCCCGGTCGCCTGGCGCAGCACCTGCAGAGACACAGAACCGACCAGATAGCCGGTCAGCGTGCCGTAGCCGCGAGAGCCCAGCACCAGCATCTCGGCCCGCGCGGCTTCGGCGACGAGCGTCGGTACGGGGTCATCGACCAGCAGCTCGGTAGTGACGTTCAGGTCCGGGTACACCTTGGCCACGCGGGCTTCCGCCTCGTTCAGCACGTTGCGCACCCACCGCTCCTCCATAGCACGGTCCCCGATGTACACCGTGTCGGTGCCGCGCCACACCCAGGCGTGCACCAGGCGCAGGTCCATCCCCCGGCGCGCCGCCTCGTGCGCCGCCCAGTCCGCGGCGGCGAGGGCGTGGTCTGTTCCGTCCAGTCCAACGGTGATGGTGCCAGGCATGGTCGCCTCCCGGTGGTGCCGCCGCGGTCAGTATTCGCAACGGACTTGCTGACTTCGTGAGGTAGACGATTACAGAGGAGGGACCGGCGGTGCCTGGGCCGATCGTCCCTGGCCCGGGTCCTCTCGGCCCTGTTCCACGCTGTACCGCACCACCGCCGAGCCGGGAACGATCCCTGCACCGCGCTCGGGTCCCTACGCAGTCGGGGCTACGACCGGCTTCTCCTCTCGTCGGGCGAACGTCGGCCGCACTTGGGGGGAGCGCCACCAGCCAACGCGGGCGCTGGCCTGCGCCCAGGAGCGGATCCGCTCACGGTCACGGAAATCCCCGTCTCGCCCGGTCGGCCGCTTCTCCCGAGTCGCGGTCGCATGCAAGTGATCGCGCAAGTCCGCCCAAACCGGCCGTGGCTGGCCCCAGCGCCCGCCGCCGGTCGGCCCTGGACCACGGGGAAAGTGGGACGCCGCAACGGCAGCCGGCGAAGAGCTGCTTCCCGAGCCGTCCAGTCCGCGGCCCCAGCGCTGCATGACGATCCGTCAACTCCAACAACCACACTGCGCGCCATGACGGTCCACCTTCCGTCGGCCGGAGAGCAGGGCCTCCACCCGATTCCACCTTCCGTCGCGAGCGTGCCCCTCGGGAGGGGCCTTTCGGACCGCAGAGGGGGCCCTGGCGGCCCCTGCCCCATCTGCTCGGCGCGGGCGAAGCTGCTGCCAGGAACACAACAGACCAAGCAGGAGGTACTACTCATGGCTCGTGCCGTGATTGTCGGGATCGACGGCTCTCCCGAGAGCCTGGCTGCCGCGCGCTGGGCAGCCACAGAGTCCGTGCTCCGCAGCGTTCCGCTCCATCTCGTGCACGCCTGGGAATGGTCTCCAGCCCCCTCGGCTTCCGTCCCGACCAGTGAGACTCAGCGTCATTGGGCCGGTCGCATCCTGCGTACGGCCGTGGAACAGCTCCGTAGCAGCCACCCTGGGCTTCGGCCGACCCACGAGCAGATATCGGACTCGCCCGTCGCCGCGCTCCTGGCAGCGGGCAAGAACGCCGAGGTACTCGTCCTCGGCTCCCGCGGCCTGAGCGGAATGGCCGGATTCGTGACCGGCTCCGTAGCACTCAGAGTGGTCGCCCATGCTCCGCGGCCGGTCGTACTCGTACGATCCGAGAGGCATTCCGGGGCACACTCATCTCCCGACGCACTCCGGCCGACCGGCGCTCCCCACAGCTCCGACGTTGTGGCCGGCATCGACCTCACCCATTCCTGCGACGAGGTGATCAAATTCGCCTTCGAAGCGGCCCTCGTACGCGGCGTGGGCCTGCACGTCGTACACGGCTACACCTTGCCGTCGTCGTACGCGATCGCCGCCGGTGGGGGCACGCTCATCGACGATTCCGGGCTGGTCAGGGAACGTGAGTACACGCTGAACACGGTCCTGGAGCCGTGGCGCGAAAAGAGCCCTGACGTTGCCGTCCGTGCCAGCAGCGTTTCGGGGCAGGCCGTCGCCCACCTGGTCGAAGCGGCTGCCGATGCGCCGATGCTGGTCATCGGCCGACGCGAGCGAACATCCCCCCTCGGAATGCATCTGGGGTCTGTGGCTCACGGCGTGATTCATCACGCAGCCTGCTCGGTGGCCGTCGTGCCCCACGCCTGAGACCAAGCCCCGGTCCAGGTGACCGCCCGTCGGGTGGGGGCTCCCGTGGCGAGATACGCGGGGCCCATCCGGCCCTGGCGCGGCCCCATGGCGACGGACTAAGGATGGAACCACAGGGCAAGGTGCTCGTGACAGTGTGGAGGACAAGCAATGACCGAGGACCTGGAAACTTCACCGCGGAAGCCTATTCGCGTATTCCTGCTCGACGACCACGAGGTCGTGCGGCGCGGGGTGAGCGACCTGCTCGACGCGGAGCCCGATATCGAAGTCGTCGGTGAGGCGGGGACAACAGAACAGGCTCTTGCCAGAGGGCCGGCGCTGCGTCCTGACGTCGCCGTGCTGGATGTGCGGCTGCCGGACGGCGACGGGATCACGGTCTGCCGAGAACTGCGGTCAAGGATGCCGGATCTGGCATGTCTGATGCTGACCTCTTTCGACGACGACGACGCACTCCTCGACGCGATCATGGCGGGGGCCGCAGGCTATGTGCTGAAGGAGATCAAAGGGTCTGCGCTTGTTGCCGCGGTCCGCACCGTGTCCTCCGGCCAGTCGATGCTCGACCCAGCGACCACGACCCGTCTGATGAGTAACCTCCGCGGCGAATCTCCGCAGAACACCGAAACTGGCGCACTGTCCGGGCTCTCCGCCCGCGAACAGGAGATCCTCGATCTCATCGGAGAGGGACTGACCAACTCCCAGATCGGCAAACGGCTTTACCTCGCGGAGAAGACGGTCAAGAACAACGTCTCCCGCCTGCTTGCCAAGCTGGGCGTCGAGCGGCGCATCCAGGCTGCGGTCATGGTCACGCAGGCCGCTCCGCAGGCCCCCGTTCGGCGGGTCCGCTGAAGCGGAGGAAGGCACTCGTCAGTCCGGGAGAGAGCCTTCACCCAGGGACGCCCGGTACCTGCCACGTCAGGCGCGTGCCGCCGTGCGGGGAGGTGTCGACGATCCATCGGTCGCCGAGCCCGACCTACGACGGGCAGCGGAGACTGAGCGCTCACGGGGGACCGTGCACTACTTCGTGCCGCGCTGTCCGGGGCGGGGTCACTCGTCGGCCGAAAGGGGAACGCTCCAGTCCACGACACTGCCAGTGGGCTGATTGGGCGCAAGGACCAGAGCTCCTCCGAGTTCCTCGGCGCGGGTGTGGAGGTTGGCCAGGCCGCTGCGGTGGGCGCGCGCGGGGGCAGTACCCCGGCCGTTGTCGGTCACCCGCAGCGTAAGGTGCGCCGAGGTCACCTGGGCGGTGATCTCCACCTCGGTGGCGTCGGCGTGCCGGGCGGCGTTTGCGAGGGCTTCGCGGAGCACTGCAAGAAGGTGGTCTGCCATTGCTTGTGGGACCAGGGTGTCCAGCAGCCCGGTCATGCGCAGCGCAGGCGCGAATCCCAACGCCTCGGATGCCCGGTTCGATTCGGCCACCAGGCGGGAGCGCAGCCCGGTGTCCTCGGGGCGACCGCGCTGTTGCAATCCGTAAATGGTGGAGCGGATGACCTTGATGGTGTCGTCGAGGTCATCCACGACTCGTGCAATGCGCTCGGCGACCTGCGGTCGGTCGGCGACCTGGGCGAGGGTGGACTGCAGGCTCAGACCGCTGGCGAACAGGCGCTGAATGGCCAGGTCGTGCAGATCGCGGGCGATGCGGTCACGGTCGGTCAGAACGAGGAGGTGTTCGGCGTCGTGCCGATGTCCGGCGATCTCCAGCGCAAGAGCGGCATGGTTGGCGAATCCGGCGATCATGGCCACGGCCGCGTCGGAGAACGCGGGACGGCCGCAGTGGCGGGCGACTTGCAGGACACCGCGCACATGTTCGGGCGTACCGAGGGGGACCATGAAGACCGGTCCCAGGGTCGTGGAAGCGGTGTCCCGTTCGGCGCGGGGGTCGGCGTTCCAGTCCTGGGTGGTGATCGTCTCGCCTGAGCTGTAGACCTTCCCGGCCAAGGTGGTGTGCGACAACACCAGTCCAAGGGCACGATTCGCGTCCGTTCCGGCGGCGGCCTCGATCACCAGATTGCCGGTGCGAGGAACGGGCACGGCGAGGGTGACCACGTCGGCGTCGGCCATCTCGAGGACGGTGGCGGTGAAGTTCCTCAGTACCTCGGCGGGTTCAATGCCGGACAGCAGGGCACGGGTCAGTTCGCCGCTGGCCATCAGCCAGCGCTCCCGACGCTGGACGGCGTCGTACAGCCGAGCATTGTCGATTGCCACCCCGGCTGCCACGGCCAGCGTGACCAGCACCGCTTCGTCATCGGCGCCGAACTCGGCCCCGCCCCGCTTCTCGGTCAGGTACAAGTTGCCGAACACCTTCTCACGCACCCGGACAGGGGCACCGAGGAAGGTCCGCATCGGTGGATGGCCGGCCGGGAAGCCGGAGGCATCGGGCTGCTCGCCCAGGTCGACCAGCCGCAGCGAGTGCGGTTCACGGATCAGGAGCCCCAGGATGCCCCGGCCCTGCGGATAGGGCCCGATCTGCTCGATGGTCTCGTCGCCCATGCCGACCGTTATGAACTGGCTGAGCCCATTTTCCTCACCAATCACGCCCAGGGCCCCGTACCGAGCATCAACCAGGTCTGCTGCGGACTGCACTATCTGCTGCAGTACAACACCAAGGTCCAAGTCGCTGCCGACGGCCAGAACCGCCTCCAGCAGCGGATCTACGCGATCCCGGGGCGAGCGCGCAAGGACTGCCTGCGACTGCGGGTTGTTCAGCAGCTCGTCCAGCCGCAGCTGCGATGCCGCCGCCCCGGTATCCCCCTCGGCATCCGTGTCCTCGCCCACTTCGGCTCCCTAAGGCCGCCGGCACATTGCCTTTGGCTCCTCCAGCCTGCCCCGGACGGATCGGTCTGCACGCATCCACGCGTACCAAGACGAATCCATGCCGTCAAAGAACCCGCGTTCACGAAGCCGTCCAGCATGCTGCGGGGCACGAACCCATCAGCCCTGCGACGCTCGATGACACCCACCACGATATGGATGATGCTGCCGGGATGCCGGCGAAGAGGCCATCGAGTCGCTCTGCCAGGGCCGGTGGGCCCCTTGGAGAGGCCGTTCGGCCCTCGCCCCTGAACCCGAATACGGCACAGGCTGAGATGGCGGGCACCACGCCCATGAGCCCTCCCCCACTGAAGTGATGGCGCATGGCGACTGCCGAGGACCAACACCATGGGGCAGGAGTTCGTGTCCATGACCGTCACGCTGTACGGGCGGCAAGCGGCCCGGTGCGCGCCTTGTCACCGAGTTCTCCACACCGGTCCGTGCGGGCATTGCCCGCTCCACACAGGGTCGGTACTCGCCTATGGGCTGCACAGTGAGGCCCCAGCCCCCGGCAGCAGATCAGTCACTCTGCACCGAGGAGGCGAGTGATGCGTGAAGGGGCCGGCGGTACAGGCGAAGCTGTCCATCGGGCGGACGCGTGCATTCCGCGTCACACGCCGATCGCTTCTCCTCGGCATCAACCCCTTGCACGCCTATTGCGTGACCGGGAAAAGTGCCGACAGTGGTCGATTGTGGTGAGCTCCTCCCCCACAACGACGCAGACTACCGGCGTCCACGACGAGCAGTTGCGTCAATGGGGACCGAATGCGGTCGCCTCACACAAGGCGGCGGACGTCCGTCTGGGCCACCACGCCTGGATTCGTGAGCACGGCACCGACCTGCCCGAAGTCAGCGAATGGAACTGGAACAGCTGAGCGCCCCGGCGTTGGTCCGTGATGTCGGAGACAGGACGCTGATGCACCCCAGCTCCAACTGACGCGGTCAAAGCTCCAACTGACGCCGCCAACGCACCCAGCGCCCACTGAGCCAGGCCCGTAAGACCATGAGCACCTGAAGCAACCGGAGTCACCATGCCCCTTACGTCCGCACCCCTTCCGGGGGCCGCCCGGGCGACAGGTCTCAGTCAGGAGCAGGCATCCCAGCTGCTGGCGGAGTGCGGTCCCAACGAGCTCAGCGAACAGCGCAGGATATCGCTTCGGTCCCGAATCTTCGCTCAGCTTCGTGACCCGCTGATCATCGTGCTGCTGGCGGCCGCGGCACTGACCGTGGCGACCGGAGACCACGCCGACGCAGTCGTCATCTGTGTGGTCGTGCTCTTCAACACCACCGTCGGGGTGGTGCAGGAGGTGCGCGCCGACAATGCGGTCGCTGCCCTCTCCGCCATGACCGCGCCTGCCGCACGAGTACTGCGCGGCGGGACGGAACAGGAGGTGACCTCGTCAGCCGTCGTCCCGGGCGACGTGCTGGTACTCGGTGAGGGCGACATCGTCCCCGCTGACGCCGCGCTCACGCAGGCCGCTGCCCTGCTGATCGACGAGTCGGCGCTGACCGGCGAATCCGTACCGGTCGACAAGGACGTCCACGGAACGGATCCGCACACGGGACAACTGCAGGCGGGAACCGTCGTACTGCGTGGCCGCGCTGTCGCCACCGTCACCGCCACCGGGCCGCGCAGCGCCCTCGGCATGATCGCCGCCTCGCTGCACCCCCGACAGCAACAGACCCCGCTCCAAAAGCGCCTGGCCGGGCTCGGCCGGGTACTGGCCCTGGTCACTGTAGGGCTGTGCCTCCTCGTGCTCGTCCTGGGACTGGTGCGCGGCCAGTCCTTGGAGACGATGGCGGTAACGGCCATCAGCCTCGTCGTGGCAGCCGTCCCGGAGTCACTGCCGGCCGTCGTCACCCTCGGCCTGGCGCTGGGCGCGCGGCGGATGGCCGCTCGCAACGCCGTGGTTCGCCGCCTGTCCGCAGTGGAGACCCTGGGATCGGTCACCGTACTGGCCACGGACAAGACAGGCACCCTCACCGAAGGCCGCATGGTCGTCGAACGAGTATGGACCGCCGCCCATGGCACGGTGACCCTGACGGGCGCGGGATACGAACCCGTTGGTGAAATTCTCACGACCGGCCGACATCCAGAACCCGCAACCAGGAATGCCGTACGAGAAGTGCTCATCGCAGCGGCGTTGTGCAACGACGCGTCGCTGATTCCGCCCGGGGAAGCAGACGCGCAATGGACCCCGCTCGGTGATCCAACCGAGGCCGCCCTGCTGACCGCCGCCGCCAAAGTGGGCTGCACACCCGACGAGTTGGTGCGAACTCATCCCCGCGTCGACGAGGTGCCGTTCGACAGCCTCCGCAAACGTATGACCACCATCCACCGCACGCCCTCGGGAACGATCGAGATCTACCTCAAGGGCGCACCTGAAATGGTGCTGGACGCCGCGCTTCTGAACGAAAGTCCCGCGTCACTGGAGCATGCGCGTAAGGAGGCCGCCGCCCTGTCCGCCGAGGGCTACCGCGTCCTGGCCATAGCGTCAGGTTCGTCGACCTGTATTCCTGTCCCGATCGAGGAGTCGGAAAGCGGCTTGCGGCTGCTGGGACTTACAGCCATCAGCGACCCGCCCAAAGAAGCAGCCACTGCGACCGTGCAAGCCTGCCGCCGTGCCGGGATCACCCCGGTTCTCATCACTGGAGACCACCCGGCGACTGCCCGTGCGATCGCGGAAAGGGTCGGTATCCTCACGCGAGCTGACGCCACCATGCCGAGCCGCGTGGCCACCGGCAAAGAGCTGGCCGCCGGACAGATCCCGGACCCCACCCGGGTCAGGGTTTTCGCTCGTACCACGCCTCAACAGAAACTGGACATCATCCAAGCGTGGCGCGCCCGCGGAGAGGTCACCGCGATGACCGGCGACGGCGTCAACGACGGCCCCGCCCTGCGGCAGGCCGACATCGGCGTGGCGATGGGCCGCCGGGGAACCGAAGTTGCCCGCCAAGCTGCCGATCTGGTCCTCGCCGACGATGAACTGACCTCGGTGATCTCGGCCGTGGAAGAGGGCCGCCGTGTCTACGCCAACATCCGCCGGTTCCTGGTCTATGCGCTGGCCGGCGGTGCCGCGGAAATCCTCGTTATGCTCATTGGCCCGATGCTCGGACTCGCATTGCCTCTGCGAGCAGGTCAGATTCTGTGGATCAACCTGCTCACTCATGGTCTGACAGGGGTTGCCATGGGCGCCGAACCGGTCTCACCCCACGCCATGCGACGCGCGCCGCGCCCGCCGCAGCAGCACGTACTCGGCGACGGGCTCTGGCAGCGGGTACTGCGGCTGTCGGTCCTGGTCACGGCAGCCAGCCTCGCTGCCAGCCTCTGGGTCCGGCACTCCGGCGGCCCGTGGCAGACCGTCCTGTTCATCGCCCTGCTGGCCGCCCAGCTCGGCGTCGCTCTGGGGCTGCGGGAGCGACTGTTCACGCGCCAAAATCTGTTTCTGCCCGCAGCTGTGCTGACTGCGGCGGGGCTGGGCGCTGCCGCACTCTACGTGCCCTTCCTGGCAGACCTGTTGGACACCTCATCGCCATCGTGGACCGGTATCGCACTCGCCGCGACTGCCGGCCTCATCAGCTTCGGCGCAGCGCGCACCGAGAGGCTCACGGCCAGCCCGGCAGCTCCTTGCGGAGCATGAATTCCAGCTCGGTCAGCGGACCGCCGGCGGTGAGATGCTCGGGGTGGCCCGGAGGCGGTTCCTCCAGGCCCTGGACGGCGCCGGTTATGACGTGGCCGACTTCCAGGAGCTCATGCGCACCGGAAGGGCCCTGCAGCACGCAGGCCGGCACGAGGCCGGTCCATCCCGACGAGCGCGACGAGCTTGGCGGCGGTCATCCGGGGCACCAGCACCGGGGGCGGGCCCGGCCGGAGGACAGCCGGGAATCGAGTCGGCGGGCGGGTGGTAAGGGCACTGGCGCGACATCGGGAACTTGGGCAGCATGCGGCCCCCTGGTTTTCTGGGACGGCGGACGTTCGTCCGCGATGACGCGGCATTGTCCGCATCGGCGATAAAGCGCCCCTAAAACGTCTCCTGCACGCCACTGCACCGCCGACGAGCAGGGCATCGAGGCAGGTGACCAGGCTGATCGCGGCCACGGCGGGCTTCCACCCTCCACGGTGGTCGGGGCAGGATCCCGAACCCGGCGAGGCCGCCCAGGCAGTCGGCCGGAATACGGGCATCGGCTTCGCCCCGCTTCCGCGGCGCAGGCGGCGGTGAGGCCGTCCAGTCCCGGGTGCCCGTTTCCGGTCCGCCACAGCAGCGACCAGGCATACAGCAGCGTGGGATCGACCAGCGGAACGGAGCGCAGCCCGGTTCGAGGCGGACGAGTCGGTGTGCCAGCCCGGCGTGCAGCGGGGGGGGCGGACACCATCCCGATCGGCCCGACCACCATCCTGGCCCGCACCGAACTCGTGCGCGCGGCAGGCGGGATGGGCGGTCTCGTGCAGGGCGAGGACTGCTGCGCCGCCGTGGGCGTCGCCTGCCTCGCACCGGCGTACTGCTGCCGATGACGGTCTACCGGTACCGCAAACACACAGGTCAGATGACCCGGCAGGGCTCCTATGAGGCGACACGAGGGGGCCCGGCGACCTCACCGCCGTGGCCCCCTCGCTGTCCCAGATCCATCTCACCGCTGCTGACTTTGCAGGCGTGGTGTCGTCCGGAACTGACAAGTGACGTGCGCCGCACGGCAATGGGCCTCGTCAGATGAGAACGACAGCGTCCCCGGAACTCACCGGGCCGGGCGCCACCACTATGGCCAGGGCATCCAGCCGGGCCTGATGTGCCTTCGCAATTGCTCGCAGTACCAGCGGGGAATGAGGCAGATCCTGCTGGGCCTCATTGGTCATGACACACCGCTCGCTGGAGCGCACGAACTCCACGCGCAGGGCACCGCCGATCCACGCCTTGCACCCGAACCACTCGTCCTCGACGAACGGACGGGTACCCGGTCGGGTCCGCACCAGGAGATTCGGCCGGAAGCGCCGCTCGTCAACCGGTACATCGGGTACGGCCGCGCGCACCCAGTCGAGGGTGGCTGTGGTCAGGATGCTGAGAGGAAGCTGGTCGAAGTGGGAGATGGCTTCCTCGCGGGCCAGTTCGACGTCGTGTCGGCCAAGGTATCGGCGAAGGTAGGCAGTCGGCTCCGCAACGGTCACGCCGTGCGGATCCAGCAGTTCGGGCTGCTCCGTTCCGTCCGGGTAGCGGGAACGCAACTGCAGCAGGCCGGGCATGCGGCGGAATCGTCGGGTGTTCTTCCCCGAGCCGAACTTGCCCGTGCCGTCGCGCACCGCAAACAGGCGGTCGCCGACGAGACCGCGGGTGTCAACGTCCGCTCGCTGCACCTGTTCGCCTCCCGTCGACTTGATCGGATACCGCCATATGCGCTCGACCGTTCCTATCGTGCACGTCATTCAGCGTACGTTACAAGAGTTTCCTGCCCGATTCCGGGCAGGAAATGGGAAGTTGACGTCTCCGGCATTACAGTGGCCACTCATGATCACTGCCTCCGCACTGGGGTCCTTCGCACTGATCGTGGGACTCCTCACGCTCATACCCGGCCTCGACACCGCCCTCATACTGCGCACCGCTGCACTGGGTCACCGCAGGCGCGCCTGGGGCGTCGTCCTCGGCATCCAGACCGGAACCCTCGTCTGGGGTGTGCTCAGCTCGCTCGGCATCACCGCTGTACTGACCGCCTCCCACCTCGCCTACGCGGTACTCCGATGGGCAGGGGCCGCGTATCTGGTGTGGATGGGAAGCCGGATCCTGGCATCGACCCTGCGCCGACGGGCTCGGGCGGATCTGGCTCGGGCCGACGCTGCGCACGAGCCGGATACTGTCGGCAGCTTCGGGAGCGGCTGGCGCCGGGGCACCCTGACGAACCTGCTCAACCCCAAGGTGGGCGCCTTCTACATGGCTGTCCTGCCGCAATTCATTCCGGCCGGCGCCCCGCACCTGACGACCGGCACCTTGCTGGCCGGCGTGCACATCCTGCTCGCCTCGCTCTGGTCGGGCGTACTGATCGCATTCGCCCGGGTGCTCCGCGGCAGCCTTCGGCGCCCCTCAGCACGCCGGATCCTCGACCGGATCAGCGGCACGGTCATAGCCGGCTTCGGCGTCCACCTCGCCCTCGGAGACTGAACATCATCGTCCACGCCCAACGCGGCCACGCCACGGCCAAGAGCATGGCACTGACGGTCCACTGGGCCGCGATGGCGTCGGCGACCACCCTCGCCAGCTGGTTCGACGCCGCGGCCAGCGCCCCGGAATGCTGGGCGAGGACCCCAGCGGCGTCGCCGAGACACTCCAAGGCGCGATGCCGGGGGAAGGACAGCCGGGCCGCGGTACCCGATGCTGCGCAGCTCCGACGCGACGGCATGGCAAGGTTCAGGCGGCCTCCCGCAGCAGGCAAAGGCCGTTGAGCAGCGGGATACCGATGAGGGCGCCAGTGATGACCATGACACTCACCGCGCAAGAAACGCAATGCCTACAGGCCCAGGGGAGATCCTCCTGGGCCGACGGTACCGCCGTACGCGGTGCGCCGCCGCTTCCCGAGGAGGTTGTCCGTCCACAGCGGACGACAAAGGGCAAAGAGAGTACCCACTCTCCTTGCCACTTTTAACTTATAGCGCACCGGGGGGCTTGCGGCAAGACCCCCGTCGTGCCGCAGAATCTCCGGCCTAGGCCAGAATCCAAGGGAACGAGAGTCACGAATGCGCGTGTTGTTGTCGACGTACGGGTCGCGCGGGGACGTCGAACCGCTGGTGGGACTCGCGGTGCGGTTGCGGGAACTCGGCGCGGAGGTGCGGGTGTGCGCACCTCCGGACAAGGAGTTCGCTGAGCTGCTGGCCGGTGTCGGCGTGGAGTTGGTGCCGTTCGGCCAGTCTGTGCGCGAGCTGGTGACCGGGGCGCGGCCGCCGTCGGCGGCGGACGTGCCCCGGTTCGCGGCCGAGTTGGTCGCCGCGCGGTTCGACACCATCGCCGCGGCGGCCGAGGGATGCGATGTGCTGGTGGCCACCGGCTTGATGCCGGCCGGCACACGGTCGGTGGCCGAGAAGCTGGGCATCCGCTACGTGTACGCGTGCTTCCATCCGTTCGAACTGCCGTCGCCGCACTACCCGCCGTCGCCGCGGCCGGGCACGCCGTTCCCGCCGGACGTGACCGACAACCGGGTGCTGTGGGACCTGGACGCCCAGAAGGTGAACGCGCTGTACGGCGAGGCACTCAACACCCACCTGGCCTCGATCGGCCTGCCACCGGTGGACAACGTCCGCGACCACGTCTTCACCGACCAGCCGTGGCTGGCGGCCGACCCGGTCCTGGGCCCGTGGCAGGAGCTGACGGATCTCGACGTGGTGCAGACCGGCGCGTGGATCCTGCCGGACGAACGCCCGCTCCCGGCCGAGCTGGTGGCGTTCCTGGAGGCCGGCGCACCGCCGGTGTACGTGGGCTTCGGCAGCATGCCCATGCGCGCCTCGAAGGACGCCGCCCAGGTGGCCGTCGAGGCGATCCGCGCGCAGGGCCGCCGCGTACTCGTCTCCCGCGGCTGGGCCGACCTGGGCCTGATCGACGACCAGGGCGACTGCTTCGCCGTCGGCGAGGCCAACCACCAGGCGCTGTTCGGCCGGGTGGCCGCCGTCGTGCACCACGGCGGCGCGGGCACGACGACGACGGCCGCCCGGGCCGGCGCGCCCCAGGTGGTGGTACCCCAGATCGTGGACCAGCCGTACTGGGCCGGCCGGGTGGCCGAGCTGGGCATCGGCGCGGCACACGACGGTCCGATTCCGACCTTCGAGTCCCTGTCGGCCGCGCTCAAAACTGCCCTGACCCCCGAGACCCGCGCACGCGCGACCGCCGTGGCCGCCACGATCCGCACCGACGGGACCACGGTGGCCGCGAAGCTGCTGCTCGACGCGGTCAGCCGAGAAAGGCCGCCCGTGTCCGCGTGAACCACGCGGGATCGTCGAGCCAGGACCCGGAACACGAGAACCTGCACACCCTGGGCCACCAGGTTCGTGACGCCGGTCCGGACGCCTTGCTGCACGCAATGGTCAAAGTGACCTCAGATCGGAGCCAATAACGTGAACCCCCTGACTACCAGGGCGTTTGACCTTCCCGACCACCTCTCCCCCAAGGCCGACCCGACGCTGATCGCCGGCGATGAGCAGCACTTCGCGGCCATCGCGGAGTGCCTCGAGCAGTCGATCGCCGAACTGTCCGGCCGCCTCGATGCCGAGCTCAAGGCGCCCGGCGGCGTAGGCCGGCAGGCGATGGACCGGGACATGGAGATCCACCGGTTGACCGCTCGCCTGCGCGCACTGCGTCGCTTCGGTTTGGACCTGTGCCTCGGGCACATGGTCGGCGCAGACAACCCCGAGCCTGTGTACGTCGGACGACTTGGCCTTACGGACAGCGCGGGTCGTCGGCTGCTGGTCGACTGGCGCTCCCCCGCGGCTGAACCGTTCTTCGGAGCCACCCACGGCAACCCGATGGGTCTGGCAAGCCGCCGCAGGTATCGCTGGACCCGCGGCCGGATCAGCGACTACTGGGACGAGGTGTTCACCTCGGACGGGTTTGCCGGGCACGCCGCGCTCGACGATCAGTCCGCCTTCATCGCCAGCCTGGGCAGCAACCGGTCGCCACGGATGCGAGACGTGCTCGGCACCATCCAGGCCGACCAGGACGCCATTATCCGGGCGGGATCCCGCGGCGCTCTCGTCGTCGACGGCGGTCCGGGTACGGGGAAGACCGTTGTCGCCCTGCACCGCTCCGCCTACCTCCTCTACTCCGACCCCCGCCTCGGTCACCACCGGGGCCGCGTGCTGTTCGTCGGTCCGCACCGGCCCTACCTGGCCTACGTCGCCGATGTCCTCCCCAGCCTCGGAGAGGAGGGCGTGCAGACCTGCACCCTGCGGGACCTCGTCACCGAGGGAGCCGGAGCAGCGATCGAGGCCGACCCGAACGTGGCCCTCCTCAAGTCGTCCGCGAACATGGTGAAAGCGATCGAGTCGGCCGTCAGGTTCTACGAGGAGCCGCCCACCAAGGGGATGACGGTCACGACCCACTGGTCCGACATCTGGCTGAGCGCCGACGAATGGGCCTCGGCATTCGAAGCAGCAGAGCCCGGTACTCCGCACAACGAGGCGCGCGACCAGGTCTTGGAGGAACTGCTCACGATCCTGGTGGACAAGCACGACGGCGACGCCCCTGATGACCTGCTCCGCAAGTCACTGCAGCAGAACAGGGAGCTGCTCACGGCCTTCAACCGCGCGTGGCCGCTGCTCGAAGCGGCCGACCTGGTCGGAGACCTGTGGTCGGTACGCGCCTACCTGCAGATGTGCGCTCCCTGGCTCAGCCCCGATGACGTGTCGCTGCTGCAGCGCGGGGAAGCCCAGGCCTGGACGGTGTCCGACCTGCCGCTCCTGGACGCGGCACGGCAGCGGCTCGGCGACCCGGAGGCGTCCCGACGCAAGCGCCGGAACGAGGCCGCCGTCGCCGCCGAACGCGCGAGCAGGGCCGACGTCATCGACAGCCTGCTGCAGAACATCCTGATCGACGAGAGCGAAGGCGCGGTGGGGATGCTGCACGGACGGGACCTGCAGGACACCCTGGTCGACGAGAGCGCACTGCCCGGCGCCGAACCGGACCTGCTCGCCGGCCCGTTCGCGCACATCGTCGTGGACGAGGCCCAGGAACTGACCGACGCGGAGTGGCAGATGCTGCTGCTCCGCTGCCCGTCCCGGAGCTTCACCATCGTCGGGGACCGTGCCCAGGCCAGGCACGGGTTCACGGAGTCGTGGCAGGAACGGCTCGAGCGGATCGGGCTCGACCGGATCAACCTGGCCTCCCTGAGCATCAACTACCGGACGCCGGAAGAAATCATGGCGGAAGCCGAGCCGGTCATCCGGGCCGTGCTCCCGGACGCCAACGTGCCGACATCCATCCGCAGCAGCGACGTCCCCGTCGTCCACGGATCCGCTTCGGATCTGGGCTCGATCCTCGACACCTGGCTCGCCGCACATGCCGACGGGATCGCCTGCGTCATCGGCGATCCCACGTTCCGGGCGACGTCCCGCGTCCGGTCGCTGACCCCGGAGGTGTCGAAGGGGCTCGAGTTCGACCTGGTCGTCCTCATCGACCCAGAGGCGTTCGGCAAGGGCATCGAGGGAGCGGTCGACCGCTATGTCGCGATGACCCGAGCGACCCAGCAACTCGTCATCCTCACGAGCTCCTGACGTCGGCCGGACGAACGCCCGCTCCCGGCCGATGCGTGTCGGCCTGGGCGCGGGCGGGCCGCCAAACCCGGGCGACCAAGATCCGGACCACTCACGGACCAACTCCCCACCGACGTCCCCCAAAACCACCGTTCCCGCTGGTCAAGCGCCGCCTTCTTTGCGGGGGTTGGGCTGGACGCCGTCCGGTGCTCTCCACGGCGCTGCCTTGTACGCCCCCTCTCTGCCAGGCGCGTGACCGCCCGCCTCGGAGTCGCTGGGAGCGCCGTGGCTTCCTGCGGTCCGAGACGGGCGGTCGCCGGCCCCGGGCGGGCGGACAGCCCGATCTGCTCTGCCGTTACGGCGCCATCTCGTATGCCCCGGACAGCGCCTCGACGCGCTCCCAGACTCGGGCCGAGCGGGCGTCGTCGACGACCGGGCGACGGACCGCGCCCAGCGCCCAGTGCTGCTGTTCCGCGGTGGCGGAGTCCTTGCCGTGCAGTTCGACGGCGTGCGCGGAGAAGTCGCGTACGAGGACGGAGAACAGTTCGTCGAGCACGTCCTCCTCGACGCTGGTCAGGCGCGCCTGTTCCAGGATCAGCTGGCCGTGCACGACCAGCGCGAACAACTGGCCGACAGCGAGAAGAAGATCGAGGTCGCGGCTCTGCTCCTCGCCGGGAGCTGCGGTGGTGACGAACTCGCACAGGGCGTCCGCCTGCTCCCGGAAGCGGCCGACGTTGGGCACATCGGCATACGCGTCGTAGGCGGTGCGCCAGTCGTGGAAGCGTATGGAGCCCAGGCCGCGGGCCGGTCCCTGCCGGAAGAGGAAGGCGTCGTCGGCCGCGTCGAGGCGGGTCGGCACGGGGGCGTACTGGGCCGGGTGCAGCAGGTGATTGCGCATGAACTTGAGGATCAGCGCAAGGTTGACGTGGACCGTGCCCTCCAGCTTCGGCAACCCCCGGATCTCGACGGCGGCCTGGGCGAAGTAGGTGTCCTTCTCGAAGCCCTTGGCCGCGATGACGTCCCACATCAGGTCGATGACCTTCTCGCCCTCCGTGGTCACCTTCATCTTCGTCATCGGGTTGAACAGCAGGTAGCGACGGTCATCGGGGCCGGCGGAGCGGAAGTAGTCGACGGCGCGGTCGCTGAACAGCTTCATGCCGACGAGGCGGACGTACGCGTCGGTCAGCTCGCGGCGCACGTGCGGGAAGGCGGTGACGGGGCGGCCGTAGAGGATGCGGTTGTGTGCGTGGGTGACGGCCTCGTACATCGCGTGCTCGCAGATGCCGATCGAGGCGGTGCAGAGGTTGAACTTTCCGACATTGACAGTGTTGAGGGCGGCGTCGAAGGCAGCGCGGCCGGTGTGCAGTACGTCGTCGGGGCCGACCGGGTAGTTGTCGAGGCGGAACTCGCTGACGTACTTCGAGGAGTCGACGACGTTCTTCACGAGGTGGTACGCCGGGTGGCGGCTGTCGGCGGCGAAGAAGACGTAGCCGTCGGGGCCCTCGACGTCGGTGCGGCGGCCGAAGACGGAGACCAGGCCGGCGGCGTTGCCGTTGCCGATGTAGTACTTGGAGCCGCTGGCCCGGAAGCCGCCGTCGCCGTCGGGCTCCAGCAGCATGTCGGTGGAGTAGATGTCCGCCCCGTGGGCCTTCTCGGACAGGCCGAAGGCGAACACTTCGCCCTGGGAGAGGAGTTCCGCCGCACGGGTGCGAGCAGCGGCGTTGTCGCTCTGCCAGACCGGGCCGAGGCCGAGGATGGTCACCTGCCACGCGTACCAGTAGTCGAGCCCGTAGAACCCGAAGATCTCGTTGAGGGCGGCGATCCGTGCGGTGTCCCAGCGATTGTCCTTCTGCCCGCCGGCGGAGGCCGGGGTGAGGAAGGTCGAGAACAGGCCTTCCTTGGCGGAGAACGCAAGGAAGTCCGCCAGCCAGGCACGGGAGCGGTAGTCCTCGATCAGCTTGCGCTTGCCGCGGTCCTCGAACCAGTCGACGGTGGCGCGCAGCAGCCTGCGGGTCTCGGGGTCGAAGTGCGCCGGGTCGTAGGTGCGCGGGTTGAACAGCAGTGGGTCGGCCATGGATGTTCGCCTTTCCGGCTTGAGGGTCGAGGACTGTGGGCTGGAGAGCTTCAGGTAAGTGAGGCTGACGGGAGTGGTCGGGACGGACCGGTGGCTCGCCGGCGGCGGTTCAGCGTTCGGGACCGAGCCGGTGAAGCGTGTCGAGTACGTCGTCGAGCCAGGCGAGCGTCATCCGCTCGTACGCGATGCCGCCGCGCAGCACGACATGCTGGAGTTCCCGCCCGGCGTCGGGCGTTCCTGGAACCTCGGGTCCCGTGAAGTCACGCCGCTCCCCCACGAGATAGTGCGCGAGTCGTTCGGTGTGCGCCTGGTGGTGCCGCTCGACCTCGCGGATCAGCGCGGCGGGGTCGTCGAAGGCCGCGCCGCGGATCTTCACGGCGAGGTCGTGCCGGACGCTCTCGGGCTCGATCGGCTCGTGCAGCCACTGGGAGAGGGCGGCCCGGCCCGGGGCGGCGACGGAATACTCCTTCTTGTCCGGCCGGGCCTGCTGCGGCACCTCGCGGACGTCGATCCAGCCGTCGCTCTCCATGCGCTTGAGGACGCGGTAGATCTGCTGATGGGTCGCGGTCCAGAAGTAGCCGATGGACCGCTCGAACCGCCGGGCCAGCTCATAGCCGGAGCCCGGCTTCTCCAGCAGGGAGACGAGGATCGCGTGCTCGAGCGCCATGCCCCGATCCTTCTATGCAACTAGTTGCATAGACAAGCGGCACCGCCCAGGTGAGACACGGCTCACCCGGGCGGCCGGGCGGAGCCACAGCGCACATGGGCTGCTTCGAACGGGAGCCGTTCCCGGCAATGGCCCGACGGCTGGCCAGAGGTACGGAGCTCTTCCACGGGCTGCGGGTCCTGGCCCTGGACGGGATACTGCTCGCCGTCCCCGACCCGGTCGACAACCCGGAGACCTTCGGCAAGCGCGGCTCGCAGCGCAGCCCGATGGTGAAACCGAGCGCGGAGCCCACACCTGACCCGCGAGGGCTCGCCGCTGACGAGCTCCCCCCTCCAGCGCCAAGTTGAGTGCTTCGAGAAGCCATCGGGCGGGGACGCCCCCGGCGAGATTGTGCCTGCCCTGTGATCCAACCCCACGCTTGCGTTCGGTACTCAGGGGGAATAACCCTTGCTTCTCAGGGGGAACAAGGGGGGCCTGCTCATGACCGCGGGGGATCCACAGAGCCGTATTCCGGCATATCCGGGCGTCGACCGCTTCATCGACGCGTTCGACAAACTGGTGGTACAGCCGCGGCGCAGCCGCAGCAGAGTGCCGGTCGTCCTGCTCAGTGAGCCGGGCGGCGGCAATGCGGGACGCCGGATCGTCACGGGGCTCCGCTCACGGATGCGTGGCCGCAGCGAGGTCCTCGCACCACACGCGTACATCCCGCAGATCCCGGACGGGACCGACCCGCCCCCGCTCGAACTCTTCGAGCATCTGACCCTTCAGCTCGCCGAGACCATGCCGCCCGGCACCGGTGAACTACGGCTGCACAGCTACCGGTTACTGCGCTCCGTCGTCACCGCGCCCGCCATCGAGGGACTCATGGAGCGCCGCCACGCCGAGCTGCGCAATCACTGCTACGCGGAGCACCGCAACTGGTCGCGTACCGCCCAGACCCTGTGGTGGCTCGGCGGCCGCGACCAGGCCAGCGGCGGCACGCTGCTCGAGCTGCTGTGGAACTTCATCGCGGGCCCGCTCTTCCAGCGGCTGCCACGCGCCTTCTACGGCTGGCGCGCCAACCGCCGCATGCTGGGGCGGGCCCGCAGCCGCAGCTGGTACGCGGAGTGGGTGCGCCGTCAGCACGGCAGCCCGCCCACCGACTTCTTCCGCTCCGCGCTCGACCTCGTACACGGCGAGCCCGCCAATGAGCCGGAGCGTATGGACCGAGTGCTCATGCACGCCCTGCTCGCCGACCTCGACCAGGCGTGCCGGGCCCGTCTCTCCAACCCCTGGCGGCGACGCCGCACCTCCCGCTTCGTACTGCTCTTCGACGAGGCAGGGCCGGCCGACTCACGCGTCCAGCGCTTCCTTCGTGAACTCCGCTCGGCCATGGAGGACTTGCGCTGTACCTCGGTGTTCGCCGTGGCGGGCGGCGTACGTTCGCTGGCCTCGCGCATCCCCGACATCGACGCATCGGGCCTCGCCCACGCCGGCGCCGAGCTGGTCAACATCGAGCGGCGCGGGATGTCGCCGGGTCAGCCGACCGGCATCGTCGTGCCGGTGGCCGAGGGACCCGAGGACGACCAGGCCGCGGTGTACTGGCTCGGCCGCTGGCCTACGCTGGTGACCCCCTCGCCGCGCTGGGGTCCCGGCGCCGAGGTGGCCGGAGTGCTCGGCATCGGAACGCTCGCACTCGCACTCGCCGCCGGCCTCGTCCTCGTACCGGACATCGGGAGCCGCGAAGAGGACGACCCCTGCCAGGGCTCCACCTTCCTCGGCACGGACGGGCAGTGCGTCGGCGTCGCCGAAGGTGCGGCCGGCTTCGGCAAGGAGCCCAGTGAGCAGGCCGTACGGGCCGTGCTCCAGCAGATCGAACGGCAGAACGAGGAGGTCGACAAGGAGCTCGCGGGCCGGCCCGGCGACGACCCGCGCCCCGGTCGCCGCACCGTCGTCTACTTCGGCCCGCTCACCGGCGGCAAGGACGCCGAGGACCCGGTGCGCGGCGGCACACTGGCCGAGCTGCGCGGCATCGCGCTGGCGCAGCAGCACATCAACGCCCAGGCGCTGCGTTCCGGCGAGCGCGTCCCGCTGCGGGTGCTCGCCGCCAACGCGGGTGACCGTTTCAAGGACGCACCCGCCGTCGCCGACCGGATCGCGGAGCTCGCCGCGAGCGATCCGTCCATCGCGGGCGTCGTCGGCTTCGGTCAGAGCCGCCGCAATACGTACGACGCGATACGCACACTCGACAAGGCAGGCATCCCGATGGTCGGTACCTCGGGCACCGCCGATGAACTCCTTCGCCAGGGCGAGCACTACTACCAGACGGCTCCCACCGATGCGCGGGCCGCCGAGCTGATGGCAGCGTTCGCTTCGAGCGCGGGGATGACCACGGGCGGGGAGAAGGCGCGCCGGGTGAGTCTCGTTGCCGACGCCACCGACGCCTACAGCAACAGCCTTGCCGCGTCCTTCAGTGCTTCGTACGGGCCCGGGCACACTGACGTGCTCCTCTACACCCCCACCGACGCACCGGAACCGGGACCTGTGCCGGGTGCGCTCGGCGGGCGGCCCGTGCCGACCGTGGAGGACCTGGCCCGCGAAGTCTGCCGTGCCGTGCGTGAGGAGCCGCGGACGGCAGTGGTGTGGTCGGCGCGGGCCAGCCAGTTCCAGCTGTTCCTGGCCGAAATCGCCCGTATCTCCGGCGGCTGCCCGAAGATCAGCGTGCTCGGCGGCGACGACGTCACCAACACGCTGACGGAAGAGCGGCGCCCCTGGGACGACTTCAAGGGCCTCACCCTCTTCTATGTCTCGCACGGCTACGCCCCCACGCTGGCGGCACGGAGCCCGGAGGCCGCGGCCTTCCTCGCCGCGTACGACCGTGCCTACGGCGGCGACCACAGCGCCAGGACGAAGGCCATGCGCGAGGACGGCCATGTCGCGCTCGCCTGGGACGCGTTGCGCTATCTCGCCGAAGGCATCGACCAGGCCTGGCGCACCACCGGCGGACATGACGACCGCCTCGACCGCGGGCTGCTGCAAGGCGTGCTCTACCAGGGCCTGGGCGGCGGGGGCTTCGACGGCGCCACCGGCCGTATCGACGCGCACGGCGCGGCGGGCGGTGGCCGGCTGACGGAGGACAAGCTGCTTGCGGTGCTGCGGGGCAGCAACGACGAGCCGACGACCGAGCTGCTGTGCGGCACGGTGGCGCGCGGCGATGAACGCACGAGGTGGGGGCCGAAGGGCGAGGAGCACCCGTGCCCGTAACCGCGTCGACTCACGCGGGGCCCGGCTCGTCGCACTGCTGCACCACATCCGCGACGACCTCGAAGAACAGCTTCGAAAGGGCCTTGGCGTCCTTCGGGGCAACCTTCCCCCGCGTCCTCGATCCAGGGCAGCTCATCAACCCTGGCCGATGCGATCTGGGGGACGCTGTGGGCGTAGGGTCGGCGAGGGTGGGACGTTGCCGACTCCATGGAGGTGGGAGTGTGGATGCCTCACGCGGTGCGGACCCGCCGGCAGCATCATTGCCGCGCAGGTTGGCCGTATTGGAGATCTGTCCGCTGACGGATCGGTCGGGAGTGCACGCGGCCGGCGAGATCACTCTGACCACCCGCACGGCGTGGGAGCGGACACTGGAGGATTTGGTCGGCGGGGGTGGTGACGTTCACCTGGATCTGTCCGCGGTGACGTTCGTCGACGTGGCGGGTGCGTCCGCCCTGGCGGTTGCGGCCCAGCAGCTGGGCAGCGGCAGGCGCATGGTCCTCACGGGGCCACCGCCCGGACTGCGGCGCGCTTTGGAGATGTTCTGGCCCGGCTTGGTGGCGATCGAGGTGACGGCGTGACGCACTCGGCTGAGTCGTTCGTCCACCCGGCGTTGTTCTACCGGGGAAGCCAGGAGTACCTGGCCGGGACGGTGCCGTTCATCCAGGAGGGTCTCGCCCTGGGGGAGCCGGTGGCGGTGGCTGCCCCGGGGAGCAACCTCGAACTGCTGCGCGCGGAGCTGGGGGGAAGCGCGGAGACAGTGCGGTTCATCGACATGACCGAGGCCGGGCGCAACCCGGGGCGGATCATTCCCAAGGTACTGCGGGCCTTTGCCGATGCCCATCCCGGCCGGCGGGTGCGGATCATCGGTGAGCCGATCTGGGCCGGCCGTACTTCGGCCGAGTACCCGGCCTGTGTCCAGCACGAGGCGCTGATCAACACCGCGTTCCGCGGACGAGAGGTCACCATCGTGTGCCCTTACGACGCCGTACGGCTCGATACCGCGGTGCTCGCCGACGCGTACGCCACACACCCCGTCGTCGTCGACGGAGGACGTGAGGAAAACAGCGACACGTACGACCCCGACCGGATCGTGGCTGCCTACAACCAGCCGCTGGCACGCCCGCTGTGGGCCGCCGCCTTCGCCTTTGAAGCCGAACGCCTTCCCGATGCGAGGGACTTCGCGGTCGAACGGGCCAAACACCTGGGTCTGACAGGCCAGCGTCTGGGGGACTTCGCCCTGGCTGTCGCCGAGCTGACCACCAACAGCGTGGTGCACGGCGGTGGATCAGGCACCGTATGGGTCTGGGACGAGGGCTCAGAGGTCCTGTGCGAGGTGAGGGACTCAGGGCAGCTGAGCGACCCGCTGGCGGGGCGTCGTCCGCCCCTGCGCGACCAACTCGGCGGCCGGGGCCTGCTGATGGTCAACTACCTCACCGACCTGGTCCGCCTCCACACCGGCCCCGATGGCACCGCGATCCGCTTCCACCTCGGGTACTGACCGGGACACCGAACTCTTGGCGCGTGGCGGATGGAGTTGCGTGCCGAACGAAAAGCGAGACTCCTAAAACGCGCGCATGGAGAGCCAAACCCCGGGCACATGAGGTCCTGGAGGTTGATAACTATGGTTCCCCTGCTTCTCGTTCTGTTGCTCGCCCTCATTCTCTTTGGTGCCGGATTCGCATTGAAGGCACTGTGGATCGTGGCGGTGATCGTGCTCGCCGTGTGGCTGCTCGGCTTCGTCATGCGCTCCGCCGGAACCGGAGGAAGCCGCGGCCGATGGTACCGCTGGTAGCGGCACGACCTCAGATTCACAGGGCGGCCCCGGACATCCTTGTCCGGGGCCGCCTGCGTCATTTCATTCCGGCGAATGGGGTTACGGTGGGCACGAAGGAGCGAATCCAGGACAGGAACCTTTTGACAGCAACCCTCCCGGGCACTTCTGCATTTCCGGTACGCGGCAGCCACAAGATCGAGTTGGTCGACCGACAGCCGCCCCAAGAGGGTTGACGAGGACTACCACCACCCTGATGGCACGTATGACGGCCGAAGGCCGCGCTGCCCCATGGATGCGGTGGCCGCAAGGTCAACTCCGCCCCACCTGCTCGGAGGCGCGGTCACCGCGGCGCCCGGTGTGGAGACCGTGGCCCGCCGAGCGCTGACCGAGCGCCAGGCCGTGTGGTTCCAAGCACTCGCCGAAGCGGGCCTTCCCTCAATCAGCGATTGTCGGGCAACCGGTGGCGGTCGAGTGGCCGTACCGGCCGGCGCCGGCGGCCGGATCATCGGAGTCCTGGAAATCTGCTGGCCCCACCGCCTTGCGCCGCAACCGCCTCAGATCCAGCGTCAAGTGGAAGCCCTCGCTGAACTCTGCGCCCACACACTGGAAACGCACACAGCGCCAGTCATCGGTTCATCGGGCGCACCCAACGCGCTGAAACGAGACCTCGCTGAACTGGTCGACCTCGTCGACGGCCTCTACGATCCCGCTTTGGTGCTGCTGCCTCACCTCGAGGCCAACGGGCACCTGACCGTCTACCGCATCCATCACACAAACCGTCACTTCGTCGATCCTGCAGGACGACCGCGCACCGCCGTCAGCGGAGCGATGCTTCTGGAGGCCTACCCCATGGCCGCCGGCGACAGTGAACTGTTCGAGAAGGTAGAGCGGGTGCATGCCACCGGTGAACCCTTCCACGCCCAGCGGATGACGCTCACCGCGCTGGTCGATCAGGTGCCGCTCGAAGCTGTTGCCGACGCCGGGGTGCCAGCACCGCAGCGAGACGCTCGGACATCATGAGGCTCCCGGTGAGGCCGAGGTTCTCGTGCATCCGGTCCGTCCTGACGACCAGACCCTCGGTGAGTTCGACGGCGGTGTGGGCGGCACCGCAGGTCAGCCGCAGGCATTCACGCTCGATCTGTGGACGCATCTCCCGCATGCGTCGGGCGGTGAATTTCCCGGTCAGCTGCTGGCGGATGCGCGTGTGCTCAGGCGGGTCCATGTCCAGGATCCAGCCGGGCAGAGCGGGAACGCCGAAATAGGGATCCACACCAGGGCGTGCCACCGGCGCTCGTTTGAATTCGGAGCGGGCACTGAAGCGCGGATCGGAAAGCAGCTGGCGGGCCAGGCTGTGGCTGGTGACAAGCCAGCCCAGGTGGCCGTCCGGGTAGCGAATCCGGCTTATAGGCTCTTGCTCACGGCGGGCCGCGAGTTCGGCTGGCGGGTCGAACGGATTGGTGCGCAGGGTGGGGTACGAAGGGACGTCTTGAGTATTCATCACACGTTCTCCTCGTTCAGAAGTGAGCGCTCTGCCATGGGCGTCCACAGCAATGACGATCTGACCCGTTCGTACGAACCCGCGTCAACATCATCCGGGGGATGCGCCCGCTGGTGCGGGTGCATTGCCCGTTCGGGCAGAAATGGCCGGCCGTGGTTGCGGGGCAACGGACGACGCAGCCGAAACGGTTTCGAAACAACGCGACTCAGAGAATTGTTTTCCACGACTGCATTGCGAAGGACAACTCGGCCTGCTCGGAGTCGGGCGTGACCGGGAGGCGGCCGGAGATCCGGAGGTGCGCCCGGTGTGTCGCCCGGCAGCACCGGTGCGCCGGCGATGACGCCTGGGTTGCCCTGGCCGCGGAGCAGTTCGCACAGGGCGCCGCCCATACAACCCCCAGCCAGTGCCGCCCAAAGCCGGACACGGACCTGGGACGGCCGGGGGGCAGTGTGAGCAGAGTTAGCATGCAAGTGGTGGGGGTTCCTCGACCGTGATCGGCCCGCGCGGTGAGCACCTCGAAAAGGCCCCCTGACAGCAGCCGCCTATGCGACGGGACCGCGCCGAGCCGAGCGTGTGCCTCCCACGCCGGCCAGCGGTGTACGCCGGTGCTGTCGCGGGTCGCGCGGAACGCGGACCGCTCAGCGCGCGTCGGCGTTGCCACCTCTCCACGGCGCCGGGTGCGCCAGCCGTCTCGCCCCAACGCCACCGTCTACCCTCGGTGCCGGGCACCTAGCGGGTCCCGCGAGCGGCGTGCGGGCGAGCATCCATGCTGGAGGTTCCGATGACCGCGGTTTGCGACCCCCGGCCGTTCCGCCGCGGCCGCCTGCCTGTGCCCCGGCGGCATCCCGATACTGCGGCACGGGCAGCGGAGCGCCGCCTGCCCCGCCACCGACCCAGGAGGTGCCTTCCGTAGTGGCCGATCACGACCTTCCCGGCCGGCCCCGCCCCATCGAACGCCTCGCCGCGTTCACCGCCCTGGCGGCGCTGCCGGGAGCGCTGACCACCCTCATCGTCGGAGCGGTCATGAACTGGGCGGCTCTGGTAGCCACCGTCGCGGCGCTGCTGGTCGGGGTGACGGCAGGCTGGCACGCGGTCTCGCGCAGAGGAATGCGACGCGCGATGGCGGGCCTGGGCATGGTCCTGGCGCTGGCACTGCTGGTGGCTGTCGCGTTCCTCTCGGACTTCAGCCTGCCGCGTTTCGCGGTGATCCTCGTGCTGGCGGCGCTCTCCACGACCGCGGCGCGCGTCGCGCTGCGCCGGCGCGGAGGCTCCGTCGCGGCGGCGGGCAGACCCGCCGCGAAGCCGGTCCGCCCGGTCCTGCTGATGAACCCGAAGTCCGGCGGAGGCAAGGTCGGGCAGTTCGGCCTGCCGGACGAGTGCCGCCGCCGCGGTATCAAGGCCGTTCTGTTGAAGCCGGGTGAGGACCTGCGAGAACTCGCCGAGGAGGCAGTCGCGCGCGGTGCCGATGCGATCGGCATGGCCGGCGGGGACGGCTCGCAGGCGATCGTCGCGGAGGTCGCCGCGCGGCACGGCATCCCGCATGTCGTGGTCCCCACCGGCACGCGCAACCATCTCGCGCTCGACCTCGGACTGGACCGTGACGATGTGGTCGGCGCCCTCGACGCGTTCGTCGACGGGGTGGAGCGGCGGATCGATCTGGCGACCATCAACGGCCGTGTGTTCGTCAACAACGCCTCGCTCGGCCTGTACGGGCGCCTCGTGCAGTCGTCCCAGTACCGGGATGCCAAGCTCAAAACCGCCGCGGAGACACTCCCCGACCTCCTTGGTCCGGACGCGGTCCCGCCCGACCTGCGCTTCATCGGGCCGGACGGCGCCCCGCACTCCACGGCGACGGTGATCCTCGTCTCGAACGGCCCCTACCAGCTCGACCGCCTCGAAGGCCACGGCACCCGGGAGCGCATGGACTCCGGGAGGCTCGGCGTGGTCACGCTCACGATCCGCGACGCAGCCGAAGCCGTGGGGTTCGCGACCCTGCAGGCGGCCGGGCAGGTGCGGCGGTTCCCCGGCTGGCGCGAGTGGACCGCGGAGCGGTTCGAGGTGCGCTCCGGCGGTCCCGTGGCCGTCGGGGTCGACGGCGAGGCGTTGACGCTCGAGCCGCCGATCGTGTTCGCCACGCTGCCCGGGGCTCTCCGCCTGCGGCTCCCCCGGCACGCGGTCGGTCTCTCCCCGGCGAGGCGGGCGCTCCACCTGCTCTCGCGGTCGACCGTCGCCGACCTTGCCGCCGTGGTCCTCGGCCGCCCGGCGGACCGGCAACACCCGGTCGGCGAGACCCGCTGAACGCAGCGGGGGCGGCGGGGCGGCCCGCTTTCTGCTGCGGCCGCGGGCCGCGGACGGCAGCCCCTGGGATCCGACCGCCGGCGCACCGTGGTAACGAACCGCTGGGTTGGCGAGGGCGAGCCGGGAGTGGCGTCGTCGTACCCCGTGCCAAGCGCGGCACCGGCGGCCGTCGAAGCGCTCGGCCGGCACCCGCTGGAACGTCCCGCTCAGCGCACCGGGATGATGTCGGGGGCGCCGAGCCGCACCGCGTCGGCCGTCTGGTCGTCCGGCTGCTGCTGAGCCTCGCGTTCGGCCGCCACCCGCTTCAGGTAGTGGTCGACCTCGCGCTCCCGGTGCGCCCGGTCCCACCCCAGATGAGGTGCCATGAGTTCGGCGACGGTACGCGCCGCGTCCACGCCGCGGTCCCAGGACTCGATGGAGATCCGGGTACGCCGGGCGAGCACATCCTCCACATGGCGGGCTCCCTCATGGGTCACCGCGTAGACGGCCTCGACCCGCAAATAATCGTCGGAGCTCGGCAACGGCTCACCGAGTGAGGGGTCGGCCGCGACCATGTCGAGCAGTTCTTGCACCAGGGAGCCGTAACGGTTCAGCAGGTGTTCGATGCGGGCGACATGCAGCCCGGAGCGCTTGGCGAGATTGTGCCGGGAGTTCCACAGGGCCGGATAGCCGTCGGCGCCGAGCAGCGGAACGCGCTGCGTGACGCAGGAGGCCACCTTCTCGTCCAGACCACGGGCCGCCTCGTCGACCGCGTCCTTGGCCATCACCCGATAGGTCGTGTACTTGCCGCCGGCCACCACGACGAGCCCGGGGACCGGGTGCGCGACCAGGTGCTCCCGGGACAGCTTGCTGGTCTCCGCGGCCTCGCCGGACAGGAGCGGGCGCAGACCCGCGTAGACGCCCTCGACGTCCTCGGCGGCCAGCGGTGTGACCAGAACGCGGTTGACGTGTTCCAGCAGGTAGCTGACGTCCTTGGAGCTCAGCGCGGGGTGGGCCTTGTCCAGTGTCCAGTCGGTGTCGGTCGTCCCGATGATCCAGTGCCGCCCCCAGGGGATGACGAACAGCACGCTCTTCTCGGTGCGCAGGATCAGCCCGGTGCGGGAAATGATCCGGTCACGCGGGACCAGCAGATGCACGCCCTTGGAGGCGCGGACGTGGAACTGGCCGCGGGTACCGGCCATGGCCTGGGTGTCGTCGGTCCACACGCCGGTCGCGTTGATGACCTGCTTGGCTCGCACCTCGGTCTCGTTGCCGGTCTCCAGGTCCGTGACCACAGCTCCCACCACCCGCTCGCCCTGGCGCAGGAAGCGGCTGACGCGGGTGCGGTTGGCGGCCAATGCCCCGTAGGCGGCTGCGGTGCGCGCGAGGAACATGGTGTGCCGGGCATCGTCCACCTGGGCGTCCCAGTACTGGATCGCGCCGACCAGGGCGTCGGAGCGCAGAGCGGGCGCCTCGCGCAGTGCCTGGCGCTTGAGCATGTGGCGGTGGTGGGGCAGGCCGCTGGAGGTGCCCGAGGCCGCGGCCATGGTGTCGTAGAGCAGCACGCCGGCGCCGACGTAAGGGCGTTCCCAGACCCGGTGTTGCAGCGGGTAGAGGAAGGACACCGGCCGGACCAGATGCGGCGCCAGGAGCTGGAGCAGCAGTCCCCGCTCCTTGAGTGCTTCGGCGACCAGCCGGAAGTCGAGCATCTCGAGGTAGCGCAGGCCGCCGTGAATCAGCTTGCTGGAGCGGCTGGACGTGCCCGAGGCCCAGTCCCGGGCTTCGACGAGACCGACCGTCAGGCCCCGGGTGGCGGCATCGAGGGCTGACCCGGCACCCACTACACCGCCACCGACGACGAGGACGTCCAGCTCCCCCTCCCCCAGCCGGACGAGAGCCTCCGCGCGTGCCTCGGGCGAGAGAGCCACCGGGTTCGCCATCGGTCTCCTCCTCGTGCTGCGGTCGTGCGCCGCGCGTGGCCGGGGACGCGCCCGGCGGGGACCTACTCGACCTTGGCCCAGTCGAGCGTGCGCTCCACCGCCTTCTTCCAGCCCGCATAGCCTTCCGCGCGCTGCTCCTCGGACCACCCGGGCTCCCAGCGCTTGGACTCCTGCCAGTGGGTGCGCAGCTCGTCGGTGTCCTGCCAGAAGCCGGTGGCCAGACCGGCCGCGTAGGCGGCACCGAGCGCGGTGGTCTCGGCGACGACCGGGCGGCTGACCGGTACGCCGAGGACATCGGCCTGGATCTGCATGCACAGGTCGTTGGCCGTCACACCGCCGTCGACCTTGAGCACGTCCAGGTGGACGCCGGAGTCCTGCTCCATGGCCTCCACCACGTCGCGGCTCTGGTAGCAGATGGCTTCCAGGGTGGCCCGCGCCAGGTGGCCGTTGTTGTTGTACCGGGCGAGGCCGACGATCGCGCCACGGGCGTCGGAGCGCCAGTACGGGGCGAACAGGCCCGAGAAGGCGGGGACGAAGTACATGCCGCCGTTGTCCTCGACGGTGCCGGCCAGACGCTCGCTCTCGGCGGCGTCACTGATGATCTTCATCTGGTCGCGCAGCCACTGCACCGCGGACCCGGTGACCGCGATGGAGCCCTCCAGGGCGTAGACCGCCGGGCTGTCGCCGAACTGGTACGCCACGGTGGTGAGCAGGCCGTGCTGCGAGCGGACCAGTTCGGTCCCGGTGTTGAGCACCAGGAAGTTGCCGGTGCCGTAGGTGTTCTTGGCTTCGCCGGGCGCGTAACAGACCTGCCCGACGGTGGCCGCCTGCTGGTCGCCGAGCACCCCGGTGATGGGGATGGCGGCGCGCAGCGGCCGGGAGGTACGGGTCGCGCCGAATGCCTCCCGGTGGGAGGACGGGCTGATGGTGGGCAGCATCGCCCGGGGAATGTCGAAGAAACCCAGCAACTCGTCGTCCCAGTCGAGGGTCTCCAGGTTCATCAGCATCGTGCGGCTGGCGTTGGTCACGTCGGTGGCGTGGATGCCGCCGTCGGGACCGCCGGTGAGGTTCCACAGGACCCAGCAGTCCGTGTTGCCGAAGAGGGCATGGCCCTGCTCCGCCGCCTCGCGGACGCCGTCGACGTTCTCCAGAATCCACTTGATCTTGCCGCCGGAGAAGTAGGTGGCCGGCGGCAGCCCCGCCTTACGGCGGATGACGTCACCCTGGCCCGAGCGTTCCAGGGCGGCAGCGATGGAGTCGGTGCGGGTGTCCTGCCAGACAATGGCGTTGTAGTAGGGACGGCCGTCGCGGGGGTCCCAGACAACGGTTGTCTCCCGCTGGTTGGTGATGCCGATCGCCGCCAGGTCGGACGGGGACAGGTTCCCGTGCCGGAGGGCGTTCTGTATCACCGAGTTGGTACGTTCCCAGATCTCCACCGGGTCGTGCTCGACCCACCCCGAGCGCGGGAGTATCTGGTGGTGCTCCATCTGGTGCTTCGCCACTTCGTTCCCGTCGTGGTCGAAGATCATGAAACGCGTGCTGGTGGTTCCCTGGTCCACTGCGCCGACGAAGTCCGCCATGGCATGCCGCCTCTCCTGTGGGATGGACTGGGTTGCGGCCTCGCACTGGGCCGGTCAGGCCTCGGGGGTCGGGACGCGTCCTGGGGGCTCCGGCTCCGCGGTCGGCAGGAACCGGCCGACGAAGAACTTGTAGAGGAACGCTCCGACGAGGCCGCCGATCAGTGGACCGATGATGGGCACCCAGAAGTAGAAGTTCCCGTACTGATCTCGCCACGCTCCGCCGTATCCGGTGAAGAAGCTGGCCAGCCGGGGACCGAAGTCACGTGCGGGGTTGATCGCGTACCCCGCGTCGGTGCCCCAGGCCATGCCGATCGCCACGACGACCAGGCCGATGATGAAGGGGGCCAGGTTGGCGCCGGGGGGTGTGTTGAGCAGGTCGGTGATCGCCATGATCAGCAGCAGCAGGATCGCGGTGCCGATGATCTGGTCGCGGAACGCGCCCCATTCGCTGACCGGCAGATTCGGGTTGCCGTTGGCAGGCAGCGTGGAGAAGACGAACTGCGTCTTGATGGTGTGGCCGGGGTCCGCCTTCGCCAGCGCCTCGGTGTAGTTCCAGCGCACCAGCAGGGCTGCGACGAACGCGCCGGCCGTCTGCGCCAGCGCGTAGGGCGCCACCTTGGTCCACGGGAAACCCCTGAACGCCGCCAGGGCCACGGTCACCGCGGGGTTGAGGTGAGCACCACTCAGTCGCGCCGCCACATAGACGCCGAGGGTCACGCCGAGACCCCATGCCCAGGCGATGCTGTCGTGGTTCCCAAGGCCGCCCGGGGGATCCGTGAGGGCTCCGCCGGCGACCACTTGGGCCACCACGCCGCAACCGAAGAGGATGAGAATCATGGTGCCGACGAATTCGGCCGAAAGCTCGCCGATCAACCCTGATCTTTTGAGTCGCTCAGCCATGGAAGCCCACTCTCCGCCGGCCCAGCACCGGCCGTCGACTGCCCGATTTCTCCACATATCAGCATAGGACGATCAAGAGCCAGCCGCATGCACAGCCCTTGCTCACCCCTTGCTCACCGTGTGGTGGGCCTTGCCGGCGCGGGCCGGCCGGCTTTCGTCACCAGCAATGCGACTCGTCCGGTAGTTGGTGAACGGGCTCACTCCGCAGGTCGGAGCCCCTCCGAGCCCAGCCGCTGTGGGTGGCATCGAGAATCAGCCGTGCGATCGCGTGGGGGGTGCGTGACGATCTGTCGGCAGGGGGCCTCTGACCGGCAGGGACGTAAGCCACGCCGGTCAGAGGCCTGCGCTCAGCTGTCCTTGGCCGCGGGCTCCAGGACGAAGACGGGGATCTCACGGTCGGTCTTCTTCTGGTAGTCGGCGTAGTCGGGGTACGCCTCGACGGCCCGCTCCCACCACACGGCCTTCTCATGCCCGGTCACCTCACGGGCCGTCATGTCCTGACGCACCGGGCCGTCCTGCAGCTCCACCCGGGGGTCGGCGACGACGTTGTAGTACCAGACGGGGTTCTTCGGGGCGCCTCCCAACGAAGCAACCACGGCGTAGGTGCCCTCGTGCTCGACCCTCATGAGCGGGGACTTACGGATCTTGCCGCTCTTGGCACCCTTGGTCGTCAGCAGGATGACGGGCATACCGCGCATCGTCGTTCCCTTGGTACCGCCGGAGCTCTCGAAGAGCTCGACCTGGTCGCGCACCCACTTCTCCGGGCTCGGCTCGTACTCGCCCTCAAGAGGCATGTCATCCATCCCATCGTCGGAGACTTGCGTACAGGGACTCAACGCCCCGGGGCCACGCAATCATCCCTCCGGACGTTCGTAGCGGAGCAGCACGGTCCGCGCGTCGAAGGACCGCGACTCGGCGAACTCGAGGTTCAGCCGCTCCTTCCCCTGCAGGAACAGCGGCCTGCCGCCACCCAGGACCACCGGGTGCACGACGATGTGATATTCGTCGATCAGACCGAGCTCCGTGAGGGCGGCCGGCAGCGTCGAACCGCCGGTCAGCAGCAGGTCCTTGCCCGGGCCCCGCTTCAGGGCCGCGACCTCCTCGGCGAGGTTCTCGCCGATCACGCGGACGTTCCCGTCCGGCTGTTGCAGGGTCCTGGAGAAGACGATCTTCGGAGTACGGCGCCATACCGGCGCGAAGGCGAGATCGTGCGGGTCGTCGGAGATCGACTCGGCGTCGGGCCAGTAGCCGGACATCATCTCCCAGACCACACGCCCGTAGAGGAAGGTGTCGACGCGTTCCTGCAGGCCGTCGCCGTACGCGCCGAGCTCCGGTCCGAGCACCGGCCAGTCGAAGGCTCCGCCGGGCCCGTCGATGTGTCCGTCGAGCGACGAGTGGACAAAGTAAATGATCTTCCGCATGACCGTTCCTCCTGGTTCGTGGTGCGCCCCTTTCGGCGCCTGCACCGGTATGTCGAACGGCGTCGGGCCCGATCGACACCGCAGGGGCAGGAATCTTCCGCGAAGGCGCTGCAACGGCATTGCAACCTCGCCGGTGCTCTGCTGGCGGGATGACTGAGGCCCCGCGCGTGGAGCTGACCCCCGCAGCCGCCGATCTGTTGCGGCGGCTGCGGGCGGCCCACGGTCCGTTGATGTTCCACCAGTCGGGCGGCTGCTGCGACGGCAGCGCGCCCATGTGCTACCCGGACGGTGAATTCCGTACAGGCGCGTCCGACGTCCTCCTCGAGGACCTCCGGGTCGACGGCGTCGAGGAGTCCGTCTCCTTCTGGATGTCCAGGAGCCAGTACGAGGTCTGGAGCCACACCCGGCTCATCGTCGATGTCGTCGAGGGCCGGGGCAGCGGTTTCTCGCTGGAGGCGCCGGAAGGAGTGCGGTTCCTGATCCGGTCGCGTGTCGTGGGTGCATGAGGCGTCAGCCGCGGTCCCGTACCGCCACGATGCCGTTGAAGACCCCGGCGTAGGCCGTGCCGTCGGGGCCGATGGTGATCGGCGCCCAGTTGTTGTCGTACGACGGGCCCGTGCCCGTGAGCCGCTTCCAGCGCCGCTCGCCGGTGCGGAAGTCGACGGCGGTCAGATACCAGGCGTCGATGCCGAGTTGGTTGGGCTCCTTCTCGTAGAAGTAGAGGAGGCCGTTGGCGGTGGAGAGCTTGGGGACGGTGGAGGGCGAGCGGACGCCGCTCTGCCAGACCGTGTCGCAACCACTGCCGTCCTCGCGTACGTCGATCCTGCTCACGCCGCCGACAACGGTGCGACCGAAGGTGAGTGAGGCCGGGTTCTCGTAGCCGTAGTTGTTCTCGACGACGATGCTGTTGCCCCAGGTGATCAGGGAGTTGTCGGTGGTGGACGCGCCGGATCCGAAGACGGGCACCTTGCAGACGAGGCGGCGGTCGTCCGGGACGTCGGTGCCACGGCGGTAGACGAGGACGTTCATCCGGTCGTCGGCGTTGTCGGTGATGGCGGCATAGCCGTCGCCGAACAGGTCCGGCGTGGTGCCGGAGCCCTGGTTCACGGAACCGGGTTTGGTGCCCGTGCCGCGGTCGTACGTCTGGCGCCACTGGATCTTCGGCGTCCCGTCGGCGTCCGAACGGAAGCTGTAGAGGGCGTGGTCGGAGACGATCGATACGCCGTCCTGGGCGACGGAGAAGGAGTTCTGGATCTCTTCGCCGTCCAGCCGGACCGAACGGATCGCGGACGTCCGAGGATCGACGCTGCCGACGCGTCCGAGCCGTGTCACCCACCAGATGCGGCCCTGCCAGTCGGGCATGACGGAGGTGACGGGGTCGCAGGTGCCGCTGGGGAACAGGTTCGTCCAGCTGACGCAGTCGTGCGGAACGTGGGCGGTCAGATCCCAGTCGTTGTCGACGACGAAGCGCCAACTGCCGTCCCCCGCCTGCTCATGGGCGATACGGAGGATGTGCTGTCGCGAGTCCGCCAGCACCACCCGGTCCTGGTCGTCGAGGTAGAAGTAGGCGCCGCCGGACGTGTCCTTGAAGATTTTGGAGAAGTCCAGCCGGGTGATGGCCTCGACGGTCGAGGAGCGCTGCGGCAACCGGTACTCGGCGAGCGTGTCGAGCGTGCGCGGGTCGAGAAGCTTCAGCAGGAACCCGGTGAAGGTCCCGCAGACGGTGATCAGCCGGCCGGCGGCGTCGAAGGTCGCGGTGGCGCACTCGCCACCGACCGGGGCGATCCGCTCGCTGGTGACCTCGGGGTCGCGGCCGAGGGGACCGGAGTAGGGATGGGTGCCGCTGCCCGCCGCGTCCGCGTGCATGCCGCTGCGCCCGTTGGGCGCGAGGAAGGGGTGCTGCGGGGGCGCCTGTCCCGGCACCGGCCGAGCGTCGGCGGGCGTGCCCTCGTACTGGCTGACCAGTCGGTGGCCGGGTGCCTTGGGTATCTCCTCCGCCTGCGCGGCGGGGGCGGTGGAGGTGGTCGCGGCGACGGCCAGGGCCAGGGCCACTGCGCGGACGAGCGCTCTTCGGGACATACGGCTCCTCGGTTGCGTACGGGTGTACGGGTCGCGCCGCCGCCCGACGTTAGAGCCGGCCCCTTGAGGTGTCCATGGAAGGGCCATGGGTTTTATGGACGCTTCATGATCGCGAAATGAGCGGGCCGCACGGCACCGGCTGACATGCTGGTGCACGTGAATGCCCCCACTCGCGGCGCCTGGCTGCGCGCCGGAATCAGCCGCAACGGCGGACCCCTGCAGGAGAACGAGCAGGTGGTCTGGCTCCAGATCGACGCCTACTACGCGGACAGCCGCGGCTTCGCCGGCATCACCACGTACGACGGCACCTGTGTCCGCTTCCACCACGACGTCGGGGAACCCGGCGAGGATGTGGGAACCCTTCAACGGGACGGTGACCGGCTGATCGAGACGGGTACGAACCCGGACGGCAGCACGTTCCGCGAGGTGTGGACGCCGCTGGTGGACAGCGAGGAAGAGTGCGGGTCCTGGCGGGTCGGCAAGGCTCAGATCGTCCGCGTCGGGACCCATGTGGTGCATGTGGACGCCGGCGGCGGAGGCTACTTCGAGCTGCCGCCGGACGTCGAAGTGCCGCCGAAGGTCACGGTCTGAGGCTGCCCACCACATGGGCGGTGGCCGCGATGCCTTCCTGGATGGTCGGCGCCATGCTCGTGCTTGCGAGAAAGAACCCGAGCAGGGCACAGACCACGGCGTGAGACATCTTCAGTCCGCCGTTCCGCAGAAAGATCACTGTGAGCACCAGCAGAAACAGCACCAACGAGATCGAAATAGCCATCGCCAACCTCCTCCGCCGCGCCGGAATTGCGGCATTCGGCCGTCAGTCTGGCGTAGTGGAGGGCCCATACGGCCGACTGGCGTGTCCGCCGTTCGGGTGTTGTCTGCCGGTGACTTCGAGTGGAGAGGCGCCGGATGAAGGTGCTGAACGCGTGCCGGTGACGCGGAGCATCTGCCCCGTCGCGACCAGTACGGACGGCTCGACGCGGCCGGCCCGCCCGCGCCAAGGTCTGCGGCACGGTCCACCCACACGGCGTGCGCGAGCTCACTTATCCCGGCTATAGCTGCGACAGGAGCACAATCGAGTGAGGGGGAACGAGAAACAGCTCCGTCCCGGAGGGTGTCAGATGCCAGGGAACAGGCCTCCGTCCCGCTACGCCCCGGATCACGGACTCACCACCCGCATGGTGACGACGATGTTCCTGATCGGGCTGCTCTATGTCGTCTTCGTTGGCGCCCTGCTGGCGATCCTCCGAGGCTCGTGGCCGATCATTCTGCTGATCGCAGGCGGTCTGTTCATCGCGCAGTTCTGGTTCAGCGACCGGATCGCGGCCTTCAGCATGGGAGCTCGCGAGGTCACGCCGGAGCAGGCGCCGGAGCTGCACGGCGCCGTCGACCGTATCTGCGCGCTCGCCGACATGCCCAAGCCCCGCGTCGCGATCGCCCAGAGCGATGTGCCGAACGCCTTCGCCATCGGCCGCAACGAGAAGACCGCGCTGGTCTGCGCCACTACCGGCCTGCTCCGCCGGCTGGAGCCGGAGGAGCTGGAGGGCGTCCTCGCCCACGAGCTGTCGCACGTCGCCCACCGCGATGTCGCGGTGATGACGATCGCATCGTTCCTCGGTGTCCTGGCCGGCGTGATGACCCGTATCGCCGTGTGGGGCGGCTTCGGCCGGGCAGGTGGCAGCCGCGACAGCAACGCCGCGATCGCCATGCTCCTGATACCCCTGGTCAGCGCGGTCGTCTACGTGATCAGCTTCCTGCTGACCCGGCTGCTCTCCCGCTACCGCGAACTGTCCGCCGACCGCGCGGCCGCCCTGCTGACCGGCCGCCCCTCGGCGCTCGCGTCCGCACTCACCAAGGTGACGGGCGACATGGCGAGGATCCCGACGCAGGACCTGCGCAAGGCGGAGCCGTTCAACGCCTTCTGGTTCGCGCCGGCGTTCTCCTCCAAGGAGAGCCTGAGCCGCCTGCTGTCCTCGCACCCGACGCTGGAGCAGCGTCTGGACCAGCTGGGCAAGATCTCGACGCAGCTGGCCCGCCCGTAACGCGCCCCCCGCGACGACTGACAGACGCCCGACAGACGACTGACAGAGGCACTTCTGTGGGACTCCTCGACACGATCCTTGGCCGCAGCAAGCCGGTACGGCCCGACCTCGACCAGCTCTTCGGCCTGCCCGCCGCCGCCATCACCCTCCAGGCGGGCGCCGGCTTCACTCCGACCGGCATCGGCTCGGTGTGCTTCGCCAGCGTGGAGGGCGGCGCCTTCGCGCAACTCCAGGAGGACGTACGAGAGCTGCTCGACGCCGACACCGACCGGGGCGGTGTCCCGGTCGAGTTCAGCCAGGACGCGTACGGCTACACCTGGCTCCTCGCCCGCCACCCCGCCGACGATACAGCCTCGCTGGTCAACGACCTGCACGCGGTCAACACCCTGCTCCAGGACGCCGGCTTCGGCCCGCAGCTGCTCTGCTCCCTGATCGCCTTCCATGAGACATCCGGCGATCGCTCGCTGGCGCTGGTCTACCTGTACAAGCGCGGTACCTTCTACCCCTTCGCGCCGCTCGCCGGTACGAAGGAGAAGCGGGACAACGCCCTGGAACTGCAGACCAGGGCGTTGCTCACGGACGACCTCCGCATCGAGACGGATCTGGCCCGCTGGTTCCCGGTCTGGGGCGCGCCGGGCCTCGGGGGTCCGAAGTAGGTCGTTTCGTTTGGATCATCCGGTGGACCAGAGGAAGATGCCGGCGACAAGCGGACTTGCCGCATTGGGCACTACCGCACCGAGCGACCGCGGACCGCCGGCCCGGCCTTCTGCCCGCCCACCTCACCGAGGAGGGCCACCGTCGCCTTGCGGCGGCACGCTCCGCCGTTCTACGCCATCGACCAGCGCATGACCGACGCCGTCCCGGAGCAACGTCTCGCCGAGCTCCACGCCGACCTCGACCACATGGCGGCGGCACTCGACGGTTGAGAAACGGCCGCGCGTCAGTTGCCGTGCTCCTCGGGCAGGTGGACCCAGGGATGGGTCAGCGAGCCGTCGTCGGTGGTGGGTGTGCCGGGCTGCTGGCCGTGGGCGTCGTATGCGGCGCGGCTGACTGCTACGCCGGGGTGCTGTTCTCGGTCATGGCCTGGGTGCCGATGACGTTGAGGAGCCCCAGCCGGTCGGAGGCGTCGCTGCCGGGGGCGGCGGTGTAGGCGACGATGCGTAGATCGCTGCCGGGAACCATCAGGACGTCACAGTCGAGGGTGAGTACTCCGACATCGGGGTGGTGGATGGTTTTGGTGTCCGTCTCGTGGACGCCCACGATCCCGGTGTCCCACAGGCGTGCGAAGTCGGTGCTGTTGCCCCGCAGGTCCTTGATCAGGGAGCGCAGGCCGACATCGGTGGGGTAGCGGGCGGTCGCCGCTCTGAGATCGGCGACCACGGCCGCCTCGAACCGGGCCTTCTGCTCGGGGGTGTGGCTGACGCGGCTGGGCAGGCCGGCGAAGTGGCGCCAGACGATGTTGCGCTCGCGTCCGCGCTGAGCGGACGCATCCCCGAACAGGGCGGCCCACAACGGGTTCCACAGGATCAGGTTCCAGGCCGCGTCGTGCACGCTGAGCGGTACGCCGTCCAGCTGGTCGAGGAGCCTTCGGACCCCTGGCGGGATGTGAGCCAACAGCTGCCCGGGGCCCGGCGCCGCTTGGCCCGCGAGCAGATACAGGTGCTCACGCTCGGCCGCCGACAGCCGCAGGGCGCGGGCCAGCGCGGACAGGACCTGCGCGGACGGGGAGGTGGCCCGGCCCTGTTCCAGGCGGACGATGTAGTCCACCGACAGGTCGGCGAGCTGCGCCAGTTCCTCGCGTCGCAGTCCGGCGGCGCGCCGTACTCCGCCGGCGGGCAGTCCGACCGCGGCGGGGGCCGTGCGGTCGCGCCAGCCGCGCAGTGCCCTGCCCAGTTCCCTGGATTCACTCACGCCCCCAGTATCCGGCCGCCGCGCCCGGACAGCCTGGTACTGGCAGTCCATAGGCAAAGGCGGGTACTGCCTGTTCGTACGCGGTGCGACGAGGGTGGAGGCATCACCGACCCACCGATCACCGGAGTGAGCGCATGACCACCACACTGATCACCGGAGCGAACAAGGGCCTCGGATTCGAGACGGCCCGCCGCCTGATTGAGGCCGGGCACACCGTCTACGTCGGGGCACGCGATGCCCAGCGCGGTCAGGCGGCGGCCGCGAAGCTCGGCGCCCGCTTCGTCCAGATCGACGTCACCGACGACGACTCCGTCAAGGCTGCCGCCGAATTCGTCCGCGACGACGCCGGCCGCCTCGATGTCCTGGTCAACAACGCCGGGATCGTCGGCGCGGGCAAGCCGGTCGGCGAGGTCACCGGGTCCGACATGCAGACCACCTACGACACCAATGTCTTCGGAGTCGTGCGCGTCACGCACGCCTTCCTGCCGCTCCTGCAGGCCGGCGACGCCCCGGTCGTCGTCAACGTCAGCAGCGGTCTGGGCTCACTGGCGGCGACCGCCGACCCGGGCCGCGTCGAGTTCCATGTGGCGCTGCTGGACTACAACTCCTCCAAGACGGCGCTGGTCATGGTCACCTCGCAGTACGCCAAGGCGTACCCCGCCATCCGGTTCAACGCTGTCGACCCCGGCTACACCGCCACCGACCTCAACGGCCACCGGGGCACCAACAGCGTCGAAGAGGGCGCGGAGATCATCGTCCGCATGGCCGTCATCGGAGCCGACGGCCCGACCGGCGGCTTCTTCGACAAGGCCGGCCCGGTCGTCTGGTAACCCAGACCAACTCCCCCCAGAAAGAAGGAAATCGTGGCGCACCGCCTGGTACCGGTGACGGATCACGCAGCCGCTTCCCCGGAACACGGCCCTCTGACGCATCCAGCACATGGATCACGAAGTGCGCACTGGCGTACTAGGTGTGCTGACCCCGTGCGCGGAGGAAGCGCTCGAGCGCGGCCAGATCGTCCGTATTGATGTGGTCGACGCGGGCGGCGAGCAGCTCGGTCCACACTGCGTCGCGGTCGGGACCGGCCACGTCGGGCGTCGCCCAGAAACGGACGCGCTGCCCGTGGTCATGAGCGTCGGCGACGATCGCGTGCAGCTTCTGCCGCTCGGCGGCCGGGAATTGGCCGGTGCCCAGCCAGCTGAAGCTCTGCGTCCAGTTGCTGGAGATCAGCGGGACGAAGGAGGCGGGGGCGGTGGTGCCGAGGTCTTCGAGGCGGCCGTCGTAGAAGGCGTACCGCACGCGCTGCGCCTCCATGGGTACGCGGGCGGCGCGGTCGCCGGAGATGACCGGGGTGACGGCGCCGAGGCGGACATGGCCGTACGCGTAGGTGCTGAGCATCCGCCGGTAGTGCCGCAGCCGGCGGTCGAGTTCGAGATACGCGGCGGCGCCGTCCGTCTTGATGTCGATCAGCAGCTGGACGGGCCGCCGGTACCCGCGGTACACGGAGCCGTGGTTGGCCTTCACCCGGGCCAGCAGCGGGTCGAGGTAGAGCGAGCGCAGGGTGCGGGTCGGGTCGAGGTCCGCCGGCTCATGGGCGACGAGCAGCTCGCCGTTCACCAGGAAGATATCGGCCTCCACGCTGGTGAAGCCGTGCGACAGGGCGTCGTGGAGGGGCCGTTCATGCAGGTAGTCGTTGTGGGCGTGGGCCCGGCGGAGCGGCTGCGGGCCGGTCTGCCCGCCGTACTTCTCGGCGGCCTGCGCATAGGCGGGCACGGCGACGGTGCCGGCCAGCGCGGCGGCGAGGGTGGTGACGGCTCTGCGACGGGTGGTCAGCACGATGGTGCCTCCGGGCTCTGCGGGTCGGGAGGGACACCGGTGAGTATCCGCCCGGGGCAGCCCAATGGGCAGAGCAGCGCGAAGAGTTCGGCCACCTGTCACCTGGTGCTCAAGACGGCTACCGGAGCGCGGGGAGCTTGCCGTCCAGCGGTCGAACGCGTCAGGGGCGTGGCGGTCCCGGGTGTCGCAGGCATGGCGGTCCCGGGTGGTGAACGGCCGGATCTCGTCCGGTGATTGCCGCGTCGGACGGCGCGGGCCGGCCGTACGGCCCTGCTCACACGGAGCTGAGTTCCGGCGGCATCGAAGGCCGCCGCGCCGATGGTCGGCGCGGCGGCCTGAGTTGCGATGAACAGTGCCTCGGTGCACAGCCCCCTACGGAGCCTGCAGGTCGACCAGTGCGGCCAGCGCCTCCTTGTGGCGGCCCGGCGTGCCCAGGGCGATCTCGTCGGACTTGGCGCGCTTGAGGTACAGATGCGCGGGGTGTTCCCAGGTCATGCCGATACCGGCGTGCAGCTGGACGCACTCCTCAGCCGCGCGCACGGCCACCCGGGAGCAGTATGTCTGCGCCACGGTCACCGCGAGGGCGGCGTCGGAGCTGTCCGTGGCGAGGGCGTCCGCCGCGTTGCGGGCCGCGGCCCGGGCCGAGACGACCTCCAGCCACACCTGGGCCATACGGTGCTTGAGCGCCTGGAACGAACCGATGGGCCGGTTGAACTGGTGGCGCTCGCGGGTGTGACGGACCGTCTCCTCCAGGCACCATTCCGCGAGTCCGAGCTGCTCGGAGGCGAGCAGCCCGGCCCCGGCGAGCAGTCCGCGGCGTACGGCCGTCTCGGCGGTCTCCGCGTCCGCGAGGCGGGTGGCGTCGGCCGCGTCGTCGAGGGTGACGGCGGCGAGTGGACGGGTCAGATCGAGCGGGGTCAGCGCCTCGACGGTGGCGTTCGCCGTCTCGACCGCGTACAGGCCGTCGGACTTGAGCACCAGGAGGACATCGGCGGCAGCGGCATCCGCCACACCGGTGATCCTGGGTGCGTCGACCGGGAGCGGCCCGTCGGGCGACGCCGACAGCGGCACGGCGAGGACGGCGGTCCTGCGGCCGGCCGCCAGCTCGGTCAGCAGCCCGGCGACGGCCTCCGTCCCCGTGTCGAGCGCGAGCAGGGTCTGGGTCGCGATGACGGAGCTGGTGAGATACGGCGCGGGGGCGACGCTGCGGCCCAGCTCCTCCAGCACGACGGCGGCCTCGCGGTGGCTCGCGCCCTGCCCGCCGAGCTTCTCGGGTACGAGGAGTCCGGCCGCGCCGATGTCCCCGGCGAGCGCCTTCCACAGCTCGGGGTCGTACGGCGTACCGGACTCGGCGCGCACCAGGAGGGACGCCGTGTCGACGCGGTCGGCGAGCAGAGAGCGTACGGCGGCCCGCAGGTCGTCCTCGGCCTCGGAGTACAGCAGATCGGGCGTGGGCTGAGTCGTCATCGGGCCAGGTCCTTCCAGGCGACGTCCTTGTCGTTGCGCGGCTCGGAGGGCAGCCCGAGGACGCGTTCGGCGACGATGTTCAGCAGCACTTCGCTGGTGCCGCCCTCGATGGAGTTGCCCTTGGAGCGGAGATAGCGGTAGCCGGCGTCGCGCCCGGTGAAGTCGACGAATTCGGGACGGCTCATGGTCCAGTCGTCGTACAACAGGCCTTCCTCGCCGCGGAGTTCGACCTCGAGGCCGCTGATCTCCTGGTTGAGGCGGGCGAAAGCGAGCTTCATTCCGCTGCCTTCGGGGCCTGGCTGGCCGGCGGCGAGCTGTTGGCGCAGCCGCTCTCCTGCCAGCCGGGCGACCTCCGCCTCCACCCAGAGCGTCAGCAGCCGCTGGTGCAGATCGTGGTTACGCAGTTCGGGGCGTTCGCGCCAGGTCTGCGCGATCGGGCCGATCATCCCGCCCTCGCGCGGGAGGCGGCTGCCGCCGATGGAGACGCGTTCGTTCATAAGGGTGGTCTGGGCGACCTTCCAGCCCTCGCCGACCTCGCCGAGGCGGTGTGCGTCGGGGATACGCACATCGGTCAGGAAGACCTCGTTGAACTCCGCCTCACCGGTGATCTGGCGCAGCGGCCGCACCTCGACACCCGGGTCGGTCATATCGCAGATGAAGTAGGTGATGCCCCGGTGCTTGGGCAGGTCAGGGTCGGTGCGGGCGATGAGGATCGCCCAGCGGGCCACATGGGCGCTGGACGTCCACACCTTCTGGCCGTTGACGACCCAGTCGTCGCCGTCCCGTACGGCCCGGGTGCCGAGCGCCGCGAGGTCGGAGCCCGCGCCCGGCTCGCTGAACAGCTGACACCACACCTCCTCGCCGACCCACAGAGGACGAAGGAAGCGCTGCTTCACCTCATCGGAGCCGTACTTGAGGATGGTCGGCGCGGCCATGCCGAGGCCGATACCGATACGGCGCGGGTCATTGTCGGGCGCGGCCGCAGCAGTCAGCTCGGCGTCGACGGCGGTCTGCAGCGTGCGCGGGGCGTCGAGTCCGCCGAGACCCTTGGGGTAGTGCACCCAGGCGAGGCCCGCGTCGAAGCGCGCCTTCAGGAAGTCGGTGCGGTCCGTGGTGGCCGGTGGGTGTGCGGCCAGCAACTGCTCAGTGCGGCTGCGCACTTCGGTGGCGTCCGTCATCGGGCTTCTCCTTCCGGGATGACGACCAGGCGGCCCGTGGTCGTGCCGTCCGCGACACGCTGGACGGCGTCCGCGGCGTCCTTCATGGCGACGCGCCCGCTGATCAGCGGCTTGATCACGCCCTGCGCAGCGAGCTTGGTCAGCTCCTCGTGGCAGTCGCGGATCGCGCTCGGCTCCATCGTGTTGTACAGGCCCCAGTGGAGGCCGACGATCGAGTAGTTCTTCACCAGGGCGTGATTGAGGCCCGGGGTGGGGATCGAGCCGCTGGCGAAGCCGACGATCACGATCCGGCCCTCGAAGGCGATGCACTTCACCGACTTGGCGTAGGCGTCACCGCCGACCGGGTCGTAGACGACGTCCGCGCCGCGGCCACCGGTGGCTTCCTTGACCGCGGCGACGATGTCGTCCTCCCGGCGGTCGATGACGACGTCGCAGCCGAGCTCCCTTGCCGTGCGCGCCTTCTCCGCGCCGCCGACGACACCGATCACCCGCGCGCCGGCCGCCTTGCCGAGCTGGACGGCGGCGCTGCCGACGCCGCCCGCCGCGGCGTGCACGAGCAGCGTCTCCCCCGCCTGGAGGTGCGCCCGGCGGTGCAGCCCGAACCAGCCCGTCTGGTAGCCGATGTGCAGTGCGGCCGCCTCGGCGTCGTCCAGGGCCTCGGGCGCGGGCAGCACCGCCGCCGCGTCGGCGACGACGTACTCGGCGAGTCCGCCGTTCGGCAGGGCGGGGTTGGCGATCACCCGGCGGCCGTCCTCGGTCTCACCGCAGATCTCCACACCCGGCGTGAACGGCAGCGGCGGCCTGATCTGGTACTGGCCGCGGCAGAGCAGCGCGTCGGGAAAGTTGATGTTCGCGGCGCGGACCTTCAGCAGCAGCTGCCCCTCGCCCGGCGTGGGCCGGTCCACCTCTTCGAGCCGCATCACCTCGCTCGGCTCGCCGTTCCGGTGCACTCGCCATGCCTGCATTTCGGGGCCTCCACAAACCGTAGGCGGTACTGCGCTCCTTCGCATACTAAGCGGTCGCTTGCCTCTGCGGAAGACCCGATCAGGCCTGCTTCGGCCTGGCCCGGACCCGTGGCGCTGCCGAGCCGTGTGGACCGGTACGCCCGGTCGTACTGGTAGATCGCGAAGCCGGTCCGTACGAGCCGGGGCCGGGCGCGGCGGCCCTCGGCGCGGGCCGGCACCTGCGACGAACTGCCAGAAGGCCGGACCGCCGATGTCAGCGCCGGAACAGCTCGAAGGTGACCGCGGGACGGCCGCCGAAGCGCTCCGCCGCAGCCTGGGCGCTTCCGGTGAGGAAGTTGCGGCAGTACGTCTCCGGGTCCTGGTCCGTCAGCACCTCGATATAGCTGCGGTGCTCCAGCAGCGAGAGTACGGAGCGCTCCAGGCCTGGCGTCGCGTCGACCGCGTGGGTGGGCGTAGTGGAGCCCGCGACGGCCACCCAACGCACCCCGCTCCACGGCTCGAGGCCCTGCTCCGCGATGAGTTCGGGGAAGATCCAGCGGTTGCCCGCATCCGCTGCCGCGTCCAGCGTGGCCCTGCCCACGGCCCGGTGGTCGGGGGTGTTCCACGCGGTTCCACCCCAGGTGTCACGGTGGTTGAGGGTGATGACCAGCTCGGGCCGGTGGCGCCGGATGGCCGCCGCGATGTCCCGGCGCAGCCCCGTCCCGTACTCGATCACTCCGTCCTTGTGGTCCAGGAACTCCACTGTGGAGACGCCGACGACGGCCGCGCTCGCCCGCTGCTCCTGCTCGCGCAGCGGGGCGCACCGGGCCGGTTCCATGGTGTCGATGCCGGCCTCGCCGCGGCTGGCCAGGAGGTAGGCGACCTCACGTCCGCCGTCGGTCCAGCCGGCGACGGCCGCGGCGCAGCCGTACTCGAGATCGTCGGGGTGGGCGACTACGGCCAGCGCGCGCTGCCAGTCGTCGGGCATGGGTTCCAACTGCTCGGTCATGGGCGCAGGATACGGCGCTGAATGTGCGTCAGAGCTCCGCGCGGGCGAGGGAGAGCAGCCGGTCGAGGACGCGCGGACCGCCCGCCCGCACCCCGTCGTGCTCGTACTCGTCGGTGACCCAGGTGCGCAGTCCCCGGATGGTGCGCGCCGTGCGCAGCGAGTGCTCCGTGTCGACGTACATGTCGTCGTGGTAGATGGCCGCGGCGACCGGCACACAATTGGCGGCGAGCCGGGCCGGGTCGTACAGCGGGGTCCAGTCGGTGCGCGCGGCGAGGAGTTCGGCGGCCTCGCGCAGCGGGCGCAGCGCTGGGTCCACCTCGAAGTGCCAGGGGTGGACGGTCTCCCCGGTGAACAGCAGGGGCCCGTCACCGGCCAGGGCTGTGGCAGCGTCGAACTGCGGGAATTCGGCCCGGACCCGTTCGGCCGCCCAGGCGGTCGGCTCCGCGCCCTGGGCGTAGATCGCTTCGTGCAATACGGCGTACAGCGGATGTGCGGCGTGCGAGAGGGTGGCGAGCACGCTCTCCAGGAACGCGTCGGAGAGTTCGTACCCCGCTCCCGTACGGACGAAGGCGTCCTCCAGCAGATAGTGCAGCTGGTGGCTGCCCTCCCCGCCGCCGAGCAGGATGCCGAGTGACTGGAAGGCCTCGGGCGTGAGGGCGTAGCCGCCTGGCAGCACGATCTTGTGCTCCGCGAGGTGCGCGGCGATACGGCGGGCCCGTTCCACGTCCTGCGGGTAGCGGGCGTAGTGGGCCTCGGCCTTGCGCTGGATGCGGGGGTACGCGGCTCGGTAGACGTCCTCGGCCCCGGCGTCCAGGGAGGGCAGACCACCGGTGACAAGCACCGTGCGCAGGCCCTCTGGCGCCGTGGAGAGATAGTGCGTGGCGCAGAATCCGCCGAAGCTCTGGCCCAGTACGGTCCACGGCGCGCCGCCGGTGAGCCGCGGCCGGATCGTCTCGCAGTCGCGCACGATGCTGTCGGCCCGGAAGTTCGCGAGATGGTCGGCCTGGGCCTGCGGTCCGCCCCGCAGCGACAGGGTCTGGCGGTTCAGCGGAGTGGAGCGGCCGGTGCCACGCTGGTCGAGGAGCAGCACCCGGTACTCCTGCACGGCCCGTCCCAGCCACGCCTGTTTGCCGATGAAACGGCGGGCACCGAAGCCGGGGCCGCCCTCCAGATAGACCAGCCAGGGCAGATCCCCGCCGGCCCGCCCGCTCGCGACGACTTCGCGGCCGTACAGCTCGAGCTGCTCCCCCGCCGGGTCGGCGTGGTCGAGCGGGACGGTGAAGTGCCGGTCGGTGAGGATGATTCCCGGCTGGCGATAGCTGGTCACTGCTGCTCCTGCTCATGTCTTTCGGTACCCCGCCCGCCCATGGGATCACATGGGCGGGCGGGGTACATACGGAGCCGGTGTCAGCTTGTCGGGAAGTCGTCCGGGGTCCTGGCCCGGTCGCGGACCCAGACACCGGCGGGCTTGAGCTGTCCCGTGCCGGTCCAGGGACCGTTCTTGTTGCAGGTCCCTTCCTTGAAGACGGCGCCGGAGCGTTCGTCGTCGGAGTAGTTCCAGTTGGACCAGCTGATCTTCTTGCTCGCCATCAGATCGATGTACTGCTGGGCCCTGGTGAAGTTGTTCCCGCCGTCGCCGGAGGCGGTCTGGGTGCCGAACTCGGTGACGAACATGGGGAGTCTGTCAGCGGCACGGGAGAGCGTATTGAGGTACTCGGTGCCGTGCGAGGCCGCGTAGAAGTGGAATGTGTACATGATGTTGGAGGCGTTGACCGGGTTGTTCACGATCTCGGTCTCGTCCGAGTCCTCGGAGACGCCGAGGGATGACCAGGCGCGGGTGCCGACCAGGATCGGGGTGTCCGGGTCGTTCTGCCGGATGACCGGAATGAGCTGCTCGGCGTAGCTCTTGATCTTCGACCAGCTCACACCGCTGGGCTCATTGGCGATCTCGTACAGCAGGTTGTTCTTGTTGGCGTGGCGCTGCGACATCTCGGTGAAGAAGGTCTTGGCGCGGGAGAGGTTCACGTTCGGGTCGCCGGGGCTGAGCATGTGCCAGTCGACGATCGCGTACAGCCCGCGCGCGGTGGCCTGCTCGATGATCGAGTGGACCAGGTCGGTGAACTTGCGCGGGTTGGTCTCGTAGCCGCCCTCCTGGATGTACATGGAGATGCGCAGGACATCGGCGTTCCAGTCGGTGGACAGGGCGTCGAGTGAGCCGGAGGTCACGCACTGGCTGTACCACTGCAGACCGTGGGTGCTCATGCCGCGCAGCTGAACGGGTTTGCCGTACTGGTTGCAGAGCTTGGTGCCGCAGACCTTGAGCTGTCCGTTGATCGCGACGGGGGTCTTGCCGCCGGGTGCCGGCCCGCCCGTTTCGACAGCGAGATGGTCCACGTTGGGGCCGCCGTTGGCGGTGGTTGCGGTGGCCCGGACGGTGTTGGCGCCGGCCTTGAGGTCGGCGGTGACGGTGGTGGTGGCCCAGGAGGTCCAGGCGCCGGTGCCGGGGAAGGCGCGCTTGGCGGCGGCGACGGCGCCGTTGACGGTGATGTCCATCGGACGGTTGGCGGTGGTGCCGTTGGCGTAGCGGAGGGTCAGCGAGGTGCTGCCGGCCTGGGCGGCGTCGACCGTCCACTCGACGTAACTGCCGGTGCTGTTGTTGTAGTTGACGAAGCCGGTGCCGGTGAAGCCTGCGTGATTGGACTCGACGACGCCTTGTGAGATGACCGCGTTCTCGGCCTCGTGGGTGACGGTGGCAGCTGCCGGGGCCGCGGACGCCGCAGGGGCGGCCGGGGCTGTGGGCGCTGCGGTGAGGCCGAGGAGCAGGGCGGCGCCGAGGGTGCCGACGCCGCCGAGCGAGCGTAACCAGAACCGTGCCGGTCTCATGGGGGGTCTCCCTTGCCTGGGCTGGTGGGGGCGGGACTGACTGCCGGATGGAACTGACCGGCGGTGGAACTGACAGGCGGATACGACGGACCAACGGATTCGGCTGCCTGACGGATACGACTGGAAGGAAACTTTCCTAACCGGTGGAATAGCAGCGTCCACCTCGCTCTGCAAGGGCCATGACAAGAAACGGCGGCGGTTGCGTGCCGTACAACTCGTACAGCCCTACCCGTGTGCGCTGCCGCCCGGCCGCTGTGCCGGGCCGTGGGCTCCGGCGGGCCGCACGGCCGGAAGCCTTCGGCCAGGGTGTACCGCACCCTGCGGGCGGATTCGGCTTCGGGTTCGGCTACGGCCGCGGCGACGTCGGCTACGGTGCTGGTTGTGGTGATCAACGGAGGGGACACAGCAGAACCGGGAACCGCACTGCTCATCGCAGCCGCCCCGGTCGGCAAGGGCCGTCTCATCGACGCGAGTTCGGTGCTGCCCGCGCTCGCCGCCGTACCGCCCAGCGCGCTGACGGGCACACCGGCCGCGACCGTGATCGAGCTCGCCGATCCGCTCGACCCCCAGACCGTACTCACCCGGATCCGGGCCACCGCGACCGCGGAAGGGCCGCTGTCCCTGTACATCGCCGGGCAGCTGCAGTTGGACCGCAGGCAGCGGCTCCTGCATCTCGCGCTCGCCCGGACGACACCGACGACCATGCGCTACACGGCGCTTCCATGGCACTGGCTCGCGGGCGAACTGGCGATCCGGCGTCCGGACACCACGACCGTGGTCGTCGATCTGGTCGCCGATGCCCAGGCGTGGCAGCACATCGCGGCGCAAGGCCTCGCCCTCGGGCATGGCGTCCGTCTCTACGGCCGTATCGCGCCGGCGTCCCCACGCCGCGGGACCGCGGCCCCCGCCTATCTGAAGGCGTGTGCGGCGATCTGGCGCAGCGGCGCACGGCCGGACCGTGCCACGCTGCACGAACAGGCCGCGGCGCGGGTCGGCGCCGACGACGCGCTGCTGCTCACGATCGGCACTCCTCCGCCCGCGGGGGTCCCCGCCGCGCGGGCCGCGGTGGCGGCCGACCCGCATCCGGCGATTCTCGCCGCCGCGCAGGCCGGGCGGCACGCCGAGGCCGCGGCGGCGGCCGCGGCCTGGGAACAGCAGGAGCTACGGACCCACGGCCCCGGCTCGGTGCAGGCCATCCATTGGCTGGAGGTCCGGGCCGATCTCGCCCGGCTCGCCCGGGATCCCGGTCTCAGCTGCGAGTTGTGGATGGCCGCCGCCGAAGCCCGGCTGACGCGTCGGCAGGCCCCGGACGATCCCGATGTCGAAGGGGCGGTCGACCGGGCCCACCACCAGTGGGAACAGATCCGCGATCTGCCCCGGGCACGCTCACTCGCGCCGGCGCTCGTCAGGCTGCGCCAGGGTGTCCCGGGCCGTCAGCGCGGGGCGCTGCAGGTGCTCCAGCGGCGCCTGGAGAGCCTGCACGCCGGCCAGGCGTAGCGAGCCCGGCGAGAGACACCGTCAGCGCCGGACCCTTGTGCCCCGCAGGGCCGTGCCGGCGAGCCCGACAGCGAGGACGCGTCGCGCGTCTCGGCTCGGCCGGGCCGCTCCGAGTGCGGCGCTCCAGCAGCACACCACGGCAGGGCGCGCGGCGCTCGGCCGTGGTGCGGTGTATTCAGGGTCCATGGGCTCTCGACGACTCCGTGGGGATGAGCGCTGGTCATGGAAGCAGGGGCATGTGCTGGTGGCGGTACCGCTCGCGCTGATCGCGATCGTCACGGTGGTCGACACCCTGGCTCCACCCGAAGTCCACCTCGGCCCCTTCCTGGTCGCCGCTCCCGCTATCACGGCGTCTTTCGCCGGTCCTCGAACGACGGGCCTCGTCGGCGCGGTAGCCGTGCTGGCTCAGGCCGTGGTCGCGATGATGCGCACCAGCCTCACCGACCTGAACCACACCTTCCAGATCATCGCTCTGATCCTGATCTCGGTGTTCGTGACCTTCCTCGCCCATCTGCGGGAACGGCACGAGAAGGAACTGACCCAGCTGCGCTGGGTGGCCCAGGCGGCACAGGAAGTGGTGCTGCGGCCGCTTCCCCACCGGATCGGCTCGTTGCGCATCGCCTCCGTGTATCTGGCCGCCGAAGCCGAGGCGCAGATCGGCGGCGACCTGTATGCCGCCGCCCGCACAGCCCAGGGAACCAGGCTCATCATCGGTGACGTGCGGGGCAAGGGACTGGAGGCGATCGGAGACGCCGCTCTCCTCCTCGGCGCCTTCCGGGCGGCCGCCCATCAACAGGCCGACCTGCCGGTGTTGGTGGCCTATCTGGAGCGAACCGTCTCCTCGGACCTGACCGACCCCGGAGCCCCTGGAAGCGACATGGAGGATTACAGCGAAACATTCATCACCGCCGCTGTGCTCGACGTCCCCGACGACGAGTCGGCCCTGCACGTGATCAACTGCGGCCACCCTCCACCCCTGCTGCTGCGTGGTGGCCAGGTCACCCCGCTCGAAGTTCACCACCCGGCACCGCCTCTGGGCCTCACCGAATTCGTGGAGTCCGCCTTCGCCGCCGAAGTCTTTGCCTTCGAGGTCGGCGACATCGTCCTGCTCTACACGGACGGCGTCATCGAGGCCCGCGACAAGGTCGGCACGTTCTACCCCCTGGCTGAACGGGTGACCGTCTGGTCCGGCGAGGGACCTCGCGCCCTCCTGAGTTACCTGTGCAACGACCTGCTCAGCCATGCAGGCGGATATCTGGACGACGACGCGGCCATGGTGGCGATCGAGCGCCTGTCTGCAGACATGAGCAGCAAAGGGGCACGTGATCACAGCAGCGAGCTGTAGGCGGCCGTAACCGCGAATCCACGGCGGCCGCTTGTGCGCGGGGGCCGACGGCGTGCCCCGCACCGCGTTGGTCGGGCCGGGACGTGGGCGCGAGGCGGCGTCTGGACCTGCACGCCGACCCCAGGACCGGGGCCGGGCAATCGCGTTCGGCGACGGGCCTTTCACCGCTTCCCCGCAGCCGTACAGGCGCCTACCGCCGGGCGGCGGCGGGGGTGCGGGAGGCTCGGCAAGCTGTTGGAGCGGCGGGGCGTCGCGGGCTGGAGGCGGATGACGGCCCTGAGGCCGCCGCCCGGGGCGGGGAGGAGCAGGGCCTCGCCGCCACTGGCCAGGGTGAGGCGCTGAACGAGGGCGAGGCCGAGGCCGGTGCCGCCCCTGGGGGCGTCGGGGGCGCGCCAGAAGCGGTCGAACGCGCGGCTGCGTTGTTCGGCGGTCATACCTGGGCCCTGGTCTTCGACGTGCAGCTCCGCCGCGGTGGCCGAGAGCCGCCGGGAGACGGTCACCACGCTGCGCGTGGGGGCGACGCGCAGGGCGTTGGAGAGCAGGTTGTCCAGAATCTGCTCGAGTGCGCCAGGCACCGCGAGGGCGGTGCCGACCGGATTGCCCTTGAGGACGAGGCGGACGCCCTCCCGGGCGTACAGCCCGGTCCAGGCGAGGGTGCGGTCCTGCAGTACCCGGTCCAGGTCGACGGGTTCAGGCGTGAGCGCGGTCTCCTCCATCCGGGCGAAGGCGAGGAGGCCCTCGACCATTCTGGCCAGCCTGTCGGTCTCGGTCATCGCCGCGTTCAGGTTGCCTCGCATTTGGGGCGGGATGCCGGGTTCCATGTTGTCCAGGCGCAGCCGCAGCGCGGCAAGCGGGGTCTTCAACTGGTGGGACGCCTCGCCCGCGAAGGCGCTCTGGGAAGCGAGCAGATGCTCCAGCAGTGCGGCCGTGCGGTTGAAAGTGGCGGCCAGGCTGCGTACTTCGGGCGGTCCTGTGGTGACGGAGGCCGGGGTGGAGAGGCTGCCGCCGGCCAAGGTGTGGGCGGCGCGCTCCAGTTCGAGGATCGGGCGGCCAATCCAGCGGGCCAGCGCGAAGGCGGCCAAGGTTACAACGGCCAGCACCCCGAGCCCGCCGAGTCCCAGCACAAGCCACACCCGGTGGACGTTGTTCGCGATCGCGTCGGTGGGGACAGTGAGGCGTACGGCGCCGTGAAGCGTCGCACCGTGCCGTACCGGCACGGCGACCGAGAGCCACTGGACGCCGCCGATGGTGGAGGTGCGTACGTTGGCTCCGTCACCACCGAGCAGCGCGGCAGCGATCTCCGGGTGCTGGGCGAGGCCGGCCTGCTGGTCGCGGCTGAGCGGGTGCGAGGTGGCGAGCAGGGTGCCACTGCTGTCCACAACCAGGAGTCGGCCACCGATGCGTTCCGCGCAGATGTCGACCCGTTCGGCGAGTTCCTTGGGACGCCCGTAGGCGAGGGAGAGGGCAGCGTAGCCGGCAACCGATTCCGCTTCTTCCGTGGCGGCGTTGGTGGCGCGCTCACGCTCGGCCCGGGTGTAGACGTAGCCAAGTGGGAACTCCAGGCAGATGAGGACGAGGGCCGCGAGGGTCAGATAGCTGAGCAGCAGTCGGCGTGTCATCGGGGCTGTGATTCCGGGTGGTTGGTGTCGGTGCGGGGGCGTACGGCGAGGCGCAGGCCCACCCCGCGCAAGGTCTGGATCCAGGCCGGGTCGCCCAACTTGCGCCGCAGGGTGGCGACATGGACGTCCAGGGTCTTGGTGGGGCCGTGGAAGTGCAGATCCCAGACCCGGTCAAGGATCTCCTGGCGGGAGTAGACCGCCCCGGGGTCCTCGGCCAGGAGGGCCAGCAGGTCGAACTCCTTGGGGGTGAGGATGATCGGCCTTTCCCCGATCCAGACTTCGCGGGTGCGGCGGTCGACGACCAGGGCCCCCGTCGGGGAGGACTGCGGCGCTATGCGTCCGGGTTCGCGCGAAGGTTCGGGGTCCTGCCACGCAGATGCCCCCAATCCCCAGTCGGGTGCTGTAGCGGGCGGGGTCGCCACAGCCGCCCGCGGTAAGGCCCCGGGGCCGTTGGCGGCTTCCGCGGCAGTCGCGGCACCCGACCATGCTGCGGTGCGGCGGGTCACGGCCCGGATGCGTGCGATCAACTCCCGGATGCTGACTGGTTTCGCCAGGTAGTCGTCGGCGCCCAGCTCCAGGCCCAGCACCCGGTCGGCCTCCGTTCCTCGTGCGGTGAGCATGATGATCGGCACGTCGGAGACCTGGCGGATGCCACGGCAGACGTCGATGCCATCCATATCGGGCAGTCCCAGATCAAGCAGGACGATGTCGCCGTACGGGCCTTGCAGCCCGGCGGCGCCCGTGGACACATGGCCCACCGTCAGGCCGTAGCGGCCGAGGCCCTCCACAAGGGGTTCGGCGATCGTCTCGTCGTCCTCGATGAGCAAAGCCCGCAGGGTCATTGAGTTCCGTCTTCCCGTGAATGCAGAGTAAATCCTGAGTAAATCCTCGCAACATTAATTCCCGATAGTCCGCACCCGGGACGATCACCGTACATTGATTGAAATCGACGGCACCCGCGTCCACGGACATTGGGAGACAGGTCACAGCGCCTTGCCCGATTCTGACGTGGCTCTAGTGTTCCTCTAACCTTCGCCTTGCATCGCCCTCTCTACGGTGTTGAGCCAGGTCCAGGCCATGACCACCCACTAGGGAGGCACCATGAAGGCTCTGCTCGAACGCGCCCGGTCGTTCCGGCGCCGGGTAGATTTCGAAAGCCACACATATCGGAAACTCGCCGAGGGGCAATTTCCGCAGGCACTCTTCATCGCCTGTTCCGATTCCCGTGTCATACCCGCGTTGATCACGGGTGCACGGCCCGGCGAAGTCTTCGAAATACGCAATGCGGGCAACATCGTGCCGCCTTTCGGGCAGCACGTGGTGTCCGGCGAGGCCGCCACGGTCGAGTACGCGCTGGAGGTGCTGGACGTCCGTGACATCGTCGTCTGCGGGCACTCGCACTGCGGCGCGATGGGCGCGCTGTCCTCCGGCAACGACTTCTCCACACTGCCTCGCGTGGGGGCTTGGCTGGAGGTCGCCAGGCCGGGGCTGGCTCCCGTGCTGGACCGTGAGCCGGCCGGTTCGGTCAACTCCTCCGCCGAGAGCGAAGCCGCACGCCTGACAGAACTGGCGCAGCTCAACGTGCGGGTACAGCTGACTGCGCTGCGGGAGTACCCGGCGGCCCGGCGACGGCTGGCGCAGGGCATGCTGCGGCTGCACGGCTGGTACTACGAGGTGGACACGGGCGAGCTCTGGGAACTGAGCGAGGATGGCGACACCTTCCGGGTGCACGCATGCTGAGCCCCGGTCAGGAACAGGATTCCGGGTACGACCAGGGCAACGGCAGCAAGCGGCGCCAGGGCAGGGCCCGAGGCGGTCGGCACCGGGCCCAGCGCTCCGTGCGCGGACCGAGTCCTACGCAGGCGATGCCGTCCACACCCGACATCGCAGGGCCGTCTCCGTACGACGCCGACGGTTCGTACGACACCGACGGTTCGTCCGACGCGTACGGCGATGCGCCCCCCTCGCACGGAACACCAGCCCCGCAACCACCGCCCCCGTCACGACGACCGCAGCCGCCCGGCGGGAATAAGGGCAGGACTCCTCAGAAGGTGGATCTCGCCACCGAGATCACCGCCTCCTTCGTCGTCTTTCTCGTCGCCCTCCCCCTGTGCATCGGCGTGGCCGTGGCCTCTGGCGCACCGCCCGAACTGGGCATCATTTCCGGGGTCGTCGGCGGCCTGGTGGTCGGTATGGCGCGCGGCAGCACCCTTCAGGTGAGCGGCCCCGCGGCCGGTCTGGCGGCACTGGTCGCGGAGGCGGTGGTGGAGCACGGCCTGGCCACGCTCGGGGTGATCGTGCTGGCGTCCGGGGTGCTGCAGATCGGGCTCGGGCTGATCCGGCTGGGCCGGATGTTCCAGGCGATTTCCATAGCCGTGGTGCAGGGCATGCTGGCCGGGATCGGGCTGCCGCTGATGTTCAGCCAGGCCTATCCGCTGGCCGACGCCAAAGCCATCGGCAAGCCGGTCGAAAACATGCTGGGCATTCCGGAGTTGATCGCGAACACCGCGGCCGATCCGCAGAAGTCGATCGCGGCCGGGCTCGGTCTGGCCACCGTCGTGCTGAGCTTCCTGTGGAAGAAGTTGCCGGGTCCGGTGAGGAAGGTGCCGCCCGCACTGGTCGCGGTGGCGGGCGGTATGGCGGTGGCCTCCCTGCCGGGGGTCCGGATCGCCACGCTTCAGGTCGGCAACCTGCTGGCATCCGTACAGATTCCCGGACCGACGCAGTTCGCGGCGTTGGCCAGTGGCTCGGTACTGACCACAGTGGTCACTTTCACCATCATCGCCTCGGCGGAGAGCCTGTTCACCGCAGCTGCCGTGGACCGCATGCACACCGGCGAACGCACCCGCTACAACTCCGAGTTGATCGCCCAGGGGGCGGGCAACGCCCTCTGCGGCTTCCTCGGCGCGCTGCCGATGACCGCGGTTGTCGCACGCAGCTCGGCCAATGTGCAGGCAGGGGCCAAGACCAGGCTGTCCCGCACGCTGCACGGCCTGTGGCTGCTCGCGTTTGCCCTGCTACTACCGAGCGTGCTGGCTCTCATCCCGATCTCCGTACTGGCGGGTGTGCTGGTGCACAGCGGCTGGAAGTTGTTCGCGCCGGAGGAATTCCCGAAGATGTGGCGGCAGGACCGCGGCGAGCTCGTGGTGATGACCCTCACCACGGTCGCGATCGTCGCCACCGCTCTGCTCGAAGGCGTCCTGGTGGGTCTGGCGGCGGGCATTGTGCTGGCCGCGCTGCGGATGTCACAGACCTCGGTACGCACCAGCGTGGAGGGCGACACCGCGAAGTTGGTCATGGCGGGCAATATGACCTTCCTGCGGCTGCCGAAGCTGATCGACGCGCTGGAGGCGGTCGCCGCCGCCGGGAAGCCGAGGGTACGGCTCGATCTGACCGCCGTGGCGCACTGGGACCACGCCTGTCGCAGCCAGGTGGACGAGTTCGTGGCCCAGCACCGAGGATCGGACGTACGCGTGGAGCTGCTGCGCCCGAACACACCGAACGCGCCGGCCCCGCCCGGCCCGTCGGCATCCGAGGTGCAGCCGCCGCCCGACAACAGCGCGGCGCATGTGCCGGGGCCGACGGCGCAGTGGTTCTACCTCGATCCGACTCCGGTGCAGGGCCCAATCAACTCAATGGACTCGACGGACTCGACGGACTCGGCCGTCTCGGTGGAGGAATACGGGTCCCGGGTGCGAATGCGCTGACCCGGTCGCCCCAGCCGAGGACGCGCCGTCACCGGCGCGCCGGGGGCTCCAGCACCACCTCAGCACAGGAATTTCGCGCAAGCTCCCTGGCCTCGATTCAGCGTGCGTCGCCGGGCTGCCGTCCTCCGGGACGACCCGGCGTCGCGGCAGCGTGGCCGCAACTGATCGTCAAGGACCAAGCAGGTTCCCCTTGACGGGGCGTCAGGCGTCCAGGACCGCCTCCGAAAGGGGCCATTCGATTCTCACCCGTACGGGCTAGCAACCGTCGGGGAGCCCTTCTCTCCGTTGGGCTGTCCCCACGTCGGAGTTGCGTGGCCACGGGAGCCATGAGTCGGTTGGAGTCGTGTTCTGCCAGATCTCACCATCAGGAGGAGACATGAGCACTGCGCAGAAGGGCCAAACGGCCGAGCGGCTGTCCGTGGTGTACGCGGTCCACGTCATCGAGGGCGGCGAGCAAGGGTTTCTGGACGTGTACGAGCGAATACGCAAGTCCGTAGCCCGCGTCCCCGGACACCTCATCGACCGACTGGGGCAACCGCTCGACGGCTCCCGGCAGTGGGTGATCACCAGCGAGTGGGAGACGCCCGAGCACTTCTTCGCCTGGCAGCAGGGCGAGGACCACCGCGCACTGGTGGCTCCGCTGCGCGAGTGGGTCGACGAGACCCAGTCGCTGCGGTTCCGGGTCATTCAGGAGACCGTGGGAGGGAAGGCATGAAGCGCCCCGACGGCCCTGTCGCCGTCCTCGGTCTCGGCACGATGGGAACCGGCCTGGCCACCCGCCTTCTTGACCAGGGCATTCAGGTACGGGTCTGGAACCGCACCGCGGAGCGGACCGCGCCGCTCGCCCAGGCCGGCGCCTTCGCCGCAGCCCATCCGGCCGATGCCGTCGAGGGCACGAGCGCTGCCATCTGCACCGTGGCCGACGGCGAAGCCCTCGGAGCCGTGCTGCGGGGACCGGACGGGGTCCTGGCCGGGGGCCCGTACCCCGGCGCCCTGGTCTGCGCCAGCACAGTCGCCCCCGACGAGGTCGTCCGCCTCACCGGGGACACGCACTCCGTTCTGGACGTCGGCATGCTCGGCAACCGGGAGCACGCCCGCACCGGCGAGCTGCGCCTCTTCGTCGGCGGCGAGGAGCGGGTCTTCACCGCGGGGCGGCCGCTGCTCGAACTGCTGGGCAAGGAGGTCGTCCACCTCGGCGAACTCGGTTCCGGCATGCGGATGAAGCTGCTCCTCAACCTGCTGATGGGGATCGAGGTGCAGGCTCTGGCCGAGGCCGTCGAGTTGGCGGCCGCCGCCGGACTCGACCGGAAGCTCGTCCTCAGCACGATCGCCGGCAGCGGCTTCGCCTCGCCGGTCATGGCGTTCAAGTCGAAACGCCTGGCAGCCGGGCGCTTCGACAAGCCCGACTTCCGGCTGCGCCTGATGGCCAAGGACCTCATGCTCGTCGCGGACCAGGCCGCGGCGGCCGGACTGCGGCTTCCGCTCGCCGCCGCAGCCGCGGAGACCCACGTCCGCGCCACCGAGCAGGGACGCGGCGACGATGACTGTGTCGCGGTCGCCCACGCACTCACACCGAACCCGGGGACTCGCACATGATCATCGATATCCACGGGCATCTGTCTCCACCGGAGGCAGCCCGACGCTTCCCCATGCCTCCCAGCCTGACCGACGTCGACGGGATGCTCGCCGCCCGCGCCGAGGCCGGGATCGACCTCACCATCATCGGCAGTCCGGTCGGCGCCGGCGCGATGGCGCGAGTCCCGGGCGTCGACAACTACGCGCAACCACGGGACCGGCTGCGCGGCTTCCACGACTGGATGTCGGGCCTGATCGCATCCTTCCCCGACCAGTTGCGCGGGTATGTGTACGCCAACCCGTTCGGCGACGACGATCACCTGGATGGGGTACGCGAGACGCTGGCGGACCCCGCCTTCGTCGGCCTGATCACCACCTCCAGTGTCCACGGCGAGCTGCTCGGCTCTCCGCGAGCCGACTCCTTCTTCGCGCTGGCCGCCGAGATGGGAGTGCCGGTCCTGGTGCACGCCCCGGCCGAACCGATCGGCACGGAACGGGTCGACGACTTCGGCTTCGTCGAGCAGATCGGCCGGTTCGGCGACGTCTCGATGGGCATGGCCATGATCGCGTTCGCGGGGTGGCTGGACAAGTACCCCGGCCTGCGACTCATCGGTGCCACCGGCGGCGGCGCGCTGGCACTGCTGGCGGAACGCCTGCAGACAGCGGCGCGTCCCCGGCACTGGGGTGGGGGCGCGCCGGCGGGGCAGCCCTCCGCCCCGACGCCGCCCTCCGCCCCGCCGGCGGCCGACCCGGGCGCGGCGCTGCAGCGCATGTATGTCGACACCAGCACGTTCAGCCCGGCGCACCTGGGCCTCAACGCGGAGGTACTGGGGCCGGAGCGGATGCTGTTCGGCACTGACTCGCCGCCGATGTCCGTGCCCCTGGAGGAGTTCATGCGCATGATCGAGAAGCTGCCGATCGACAAGGCGTCGCAGCAGCTCATCCTCGGCGGCAACGCCGAGGCCATCTTCGACCTCAGGAGCCGTCCGTGACCACAGTGGATGACCCAGCCACCGCAGCCGAGCGGTGCACCCCCGAGTTCCGACGGAACCCACACCCCGTCTACGCGAACCTCAGGGAAACGGCGCCCGTCTGCCCCATGCGGCCGCCGCACGGCATCGACACCTACCTGATCACGCGGTACCAGGACGCGCGGGCCGCCCTGGCGGATCCGCGGCTGAGCAAGGACATGTACGGGGCCATGGACGCCTACCGAAGGATCTTCGGTGACTCGTCCGTGGCACTGGACGATCACATGCTCAACGCCGACCCGCCCAAGCACACCCGGCTGCGCAAGCTGGTCAACTCCGAGTTCACCCCGCGCCGTGTGGAGTCGCTGCGGCCGCAGATCCAGGACATCGTCGAGACGCTGCTGGACGGATGCTCGACCCGGGAACCGGTCGACCTGCTGCCCGCGTTCGCCTTCCCGCTGCCGATCACCGTTATCTGCGAACTGCTCGGCGTGCCGCCGGACGAGCGGTCGCAGGTGCAGGCCTGGTCCACCACGGTGGCGCACACCGGGTTCAGCAAGGAATCCAAGCAGGCCCAGCAGAAGGCGGAGGAGAGCCTGCACGCGTACTTCGCGGATCTCCTCACACGTAAGCGCAGCCGCCCGGGCGACGACCTGCTCAGCGCGCTCACCGCAGCCCGGGACACAGACGGCGGGCTCACCGAGCAGGAGCTGATCTCGACAGCGTTTCTGCTGATGTTCGCGGGTCACAAGACGACCGCCTACCTCATCGGCAACGCCGTCTACCATCTCCTCGCCCATCCCGCACAGCTCCGCGCCGTGCAGGAGAACCCTGAGCTGGTCGGCCAGGCGGTGGAGGAGCTGGTGCGCTACGACGGCTCGGTGGAGAGCGCAACGTTCCGTTTCGCGACCGAGGATGTAGAGATCGCCGGAACGCGGATCCCGAAGGGCGCCCTGGTTCAGATCGCGCTCAGTTCGGCCAACCGCGACCCGCTGAAGTTCGACTCCCCGGACCAGTTCGATGTGACGCGATCGGAGAACGCGCAAAGTGCCCATCTGGGGTTCGGGCACGGCATTCACTACTGCCTGGGAGCGCCTCTGGCCAGACTGGAGATGCAACTCGCTCTCACCGGTCTGTTCAGCCGATTCCCGCGGGTGACTCTGGCCGACCCCGCGCGGGAGGCGCCCTGGATGGTGGTTCCGTTCCCGGCCTTCCGCGGCCTCGCGGAGCTGCCCGTCGTCCTGGAACCAGCTGTGTTGTGACCGACAGCGGGGGGGATGTCGGCATCCTCATGCCGTCGCCGAGGAATCCGCTGGTGTCTGACGCCTGCGGGTCAGCGCTCCAGGACCGGCCCCTCCGTGTCCAGGGCCGAGCCCGCCTGGTCGGCGAGGGTCACGGCGACGAGCCGTGCCTGCCGGGAAGGGACGGCACCGGGGCCGGGCTGAAGCATGAACCGGCCGCGGTAGTGGCCGCCTGCGAGGGCCCGGAGCTCGATCTCGCCGTCCGGCCAGCCGCGCCGCTCGACGTCCCAGCGCCTGCGCGCCACGACCACGCTGCCGTCCTGCTCCAGCCTCGCTGGATGCCCGAGCAGACTGCCGTACTCGAAACGGCAGTCCCGCAGCTCCAGTACGTCGATGAGTTGCCGCCGGACATGGTCGACGACTTTGTCGGAGGAACCGGCGGCCTGGACGAGCTGCGCGGTCTCGTGGATCCGGGCGAGATGCCCGGCGTCGGTCACCGTGATCACCTGCAGTCGCCGGGCGCGGGCGGCCAGCTGCGACACGACAAGGCCCACGATCAGCAGCAGGACGGCCGTCTCGATGTCGTCGGCATCGTTGATGGTGAACGTCTGGTACGGCCGGGTGAGGAAGAAGTCGAACCAGACGGCGGACGACAGCGCCGCGAGGGCTCCCGCCATGCGGTTCCCGATCGCGGCGACCGCCACGACGACCACGACGAGAATCAATGCCGAGGTCGCGTTCGTCAGGTCCGTACGGAACGGCACCAGCAGGGCCGCCACCGCCGGCGGGGCGATCACGGCGGCCGCAACCGCGCCGGAGTCACGAAGCGGATTTCTCATGGCCCACCTCGCGCGTGATGCTGCGCCGCATGGCTCTGCGCCTCATGGCCTCAGAACTTCCTGGGAGATCAGCGCCACCATGCGGTACCCGAGCAGGCCCACAGCGATGACGAGACCGATCACGTTCTTCTGCGCTCACAAGGCCAGAGTCCGCTCCGGAACCCCGTCCGGCCACCGGACCCACGGACCTTGACGGGTCTCTGACACGCGGCCGCCACGACGGAGCCGCACAGAATGCGCTGGCACAGAACAGCCTTCCGCCGAGGACGTCGCTGGGCCAGTGCACCCCGAGGTAGATGCGGCTCAGCCGTCCACTCCGGCCTCCTCCACCTGATCGGGCGACCCCGGCCCGCCGCCGCGGACTGGGCCACGCACGCTTCCAGGGCCAGGCGATGGCCGCTCCGACGACCAGGCCGACGATGACGTCGTGGGGGTAGTGGGCTCCTGGCCACACACGGGAAAATGCCGTCAGCATGGCCGCGGGGACAGCGATGGCTCCGAGGCGGCGGTGGGTGAGCCGGATGGCCGTCCGCCCTCGACGGCCGACGACCTCGCTCAAGCACTCAACCGGACAGGCCGGTCACCGCTGACTGTTGAGAAAGCCGATGACGACCGCGCCCCACCAGGTGGCCTGTGACGCGAACGCGGTTGCGGCGCCGCGGACCAGAAGCGAGCGGCCGTTGGGCCGGCCACCGAGGCTCCTCAGGCGCCTGTGAAGGGCACCGGCCTGGACACCGTTCAGGGACAGAATCAGGACGAGGCCGAGTTTGACGCAAGTGAGGGGTGAGGTGATGTCGGGGTGGAGGAAGGCTCCGCTGAGGAGCAGACCGAAGAGGCCGGCCCAGACAAGGGTGTGCAGAGGGGCGGTGAAGTCGAGCACCTCGCGCAGAGTCTTGCGGCCCATGAGCCACAGAGCACCGTAATAGTCGATGGCGAGAACCGCGCCAAATCCAAGGACCAGGCAGGCAAGGTGGGCGAAGAGCGCCGCAGTGTGGAGCGTGGCATCGGCACGCACGTGGACGGCTGTCCATGTGCTGGCCGCCCATCCGACGCACACCGCCGAGGATGCCAACGCGGGCCCGCACCACGGGGGAAGCTGAAGAGAGCCTGCTTCCTGTCCGGAGCTTCGTTGAATCGAGGGTGCATCGGCGGTGGACATGGTGCTCCAGAGGTGTAACGCGAGGGCGCCCACACCACACCGGAGCGAGCGAAGGTAAGGCTGGCCTAAGTAGTAAACTTCGTCAATGTGACTGTCCGCACAGCGGCGACCACTCGAGGTGTGGACAGCGGCAGTGACCGGAGCGGCTGGGGTGGCACGGGTCGCTTCGCTGTTGCGTCTGTGTCGCCGAAACCTTGATCACGGTGCCCGTGGCAGACATCCCGGTACGACAGTGAACGGTCGGCAGCTCGTACGGCACGTTCACACGTGGTCGTGTGAACAGCTCCACGGGTTCCCCCAGCGAGCCGGGAGAAACGTCACGTACGAGCGGGCCGTGGTACCGGGAATCCGACGCTCGTCGCCATGCCAGCATGACACCCACGGGCCGAGCGGACTGCCCCCGCCCAGGCTCGGTTTCCCTCCGTCCCGCCCTGTGACACCGGCGCGGGCCCGTCTCTGGAGCGGCGATGGAAGACCAGCAGCACTCCCTTGCCCGTACGTACGCCGCCTTGCGCCGGTGGGCGCCGCCACCCGCGCCGACCGGGTTCCTGGTGCTGCTTGTGGTGATGTTCGCGCTCTCGTACGGGGTCGGTTCAGCCGTCGGTCCGGTCGCACCCGGCATGCACTCCACCGGCACCGGTTCCGACGGTGGCTCCGAACCGCACGGGGACGGCGGCATGGGTGACATGCACTCGGGCGGTGAACGATGACGGTGGAACCGGCGAGCTCACTGGTGACCACTGATCTGATCGTCGGCGGCATGACCTGCGCGGCCTGCGTGAACCGAGTGGAGAAACGACTGGCCAAGCTCGACGGGGTGACTGCCACGGTCAACCTCGCCACGGGGCAGGCCAGGGTGAGCCACCCCTCGGACATCACCGCGGAAGACCTCGTCGCTGCTGTCGAACGCGCGGGCTGCACCGCCGAACTGCCCCTGCCGCCCGAGCCGCAGGAAGACACCAGGCCGGCGGAGCCGGAGGAGGGCGAGCCGCGCGGGGAACGCGAGCGGCTGCTGATCACGGCGCTGCTCTGCGTGCCGGTCCTCGTGCTGTCCATGGTGCCCTCCCTGCAGTTCCGCAACTGGCAGTGGCTGTGTCTCATGCTGGCCGGCCCGGTGGTCGTCTGGAGCGCCTGGCCGTTCCACGTGCGCGCGATGCGGGGTCTGCGGCACTCGGCGGCCACCATGGACACCCTGGTCTCGCTCGGTGTCGTCGCATCGTTCTCCTGGTCCGTGTATGCGCTCTTCCTCGGCGGCGCGGGCGATCCGGGCATGCGCATGCCGTTCACCCTGCTTCCCTCGGTGGGCGGAGATGCCGCACACGTCTACCTGGAGGCAGCGGTCGGTGTGCCGTTGTTCGTCCTGACCGGCCGCTTCTTGGAAGCGCGTGCCCGGCACGGGACCGGTGAGGCATTGCGTTCATTGGCCGGGCTGGCCGCCAAGGACGTGACCGTTCGGGAGCACGGACAGGAGCGGCGGATCCCGATCGAACGGCTGAGGGTGGGCCAGGAGTTCACCGTCCGTCCGGGTGAACGGGTCGCCACCGACGGTGTGGTGATATCCGGGAGTTCCGCCCTGGATCTCTCCCTGGTCACTGGGGAGAGCGAGCCCGTCGAAGTCGGTCCTGATCAGACAGTGGTCGGGGGCGCAGTCAACGCCGGGGGCCTACTCGTCGTGCGGGCCACGGCGGTCGGCGCGGACACCCAACTCGCCCTGATCACCCGGATGGTGACCGAAGCTCAGGCGGGGAAGGCTCGTGCCCAGCGTCTGGCGGACAGGGTGGCGGGCGTCTTCGTCCCGGTCGTTCTGGCTTTGGCTGTCACTGTCCTCGGCTTCTGGCTCGGTGCCGGAGCAGACCCGCAGGCAGCCGTCACCGCGTGCGTGGCGATCCTGGTCGTTGCCTGCCCCTGCGCGCTGGGCCTGGCGACCCCTACCGCCCTGCTGGCCGCCGCCGGCCGCGGCGCCCAGCTCGGCGTCCTGGTCAGTGGACCTCAGGCACTGGAGGCACTGCGCCACATCGACACCGTCGTCCTGGACAAGACCGGCACCCTCACGACCGGGCACATGACCGTCGCTCAGGTCACGCCGGTCACCGGTGGAATCGGCCGGGCGGCTGCGCTCAGGCTGGCCGGCGCGGTGGAGCAGGGTTCTGAACACCCGCTGGGCCGCGCCCTCACCGCGTACGCACAGCGGGCACTGCCCGAACGTCCCTTGCCCGAAGTGACCGGCTTCCGGGCTACCCCGGGCGCCGGGGTCACCGGTCTCGTCGACGGCCTCCGTGTCGAGGTGTGTGCCCCCGGCGACGACCTTCCCGAGTCGCTGGCACAGGCGTTGGCCGATGCCGAGTCTTCCGCGCTCACCCCGGTCCTGGTGCGGGTGGACGGCGTCGACGAGGCCCTCATCGCCCTGGGCGACGTCGTGCGGGCCGAGAGCTACCGGGCCGTGGACCGCCTGAAGCGGCTGGGAGTGGAACCGGTCCTGGCCACGGGCGACCGAGAAGCCGCCGCCAGTGCTGTCGCCGCTGAACTGTGCATCACAAAAGTGCACGCCCGCTGTACCCCCGAGGGCAAGGCAGACCTGGTACGGCAGTTGAAGAAGGAGGACCGTCAGGTCGCCGTCATCGGTGATGGCGTGAACGATGCCGCCGCGCTGGCCGGCGCCGATCTCGGGATCGCTATGGGCACCGGCACCGACGTGGCCATCGGAGCCGCCGACGTGACCCTGGTGCGCGGCGACATCGAGGCTGTCACCGACGCGGTCCGGCTCGCCCGGCGCACCCTGGGAACGATTCGGGTCAATCTCGTCTGGGCGTTCGGGTACAACGTGGTCACCGTGCCGCTGGCCGCAGTCGGCTGGCTCAACCCGATGGTCGCCGCAGCCGCGATGTCCGCCAGCTCGCTCCTGGTGGTGGGCAACAGCCTGCGTCTGCGGGCCTGGCAGCCTTCGCCACCTCGTCCCACGCGGTCCGGAACGCGTCGCCCCCGAGGAGGTGTTCAGCGATGACGGATCCCGACCGGGAGCCCGCGGCTGAGGGCTGGAGGCCGAGTCGTCGGCGTCTGCGCGACGGACTCTTCGCCGCGCTCGCCCCAATGGCCGCCTGCTCGGTGGCCCTGGGCGGGCTGACGACCTGGGCCAAGGCCGGGGCCGCCGGCAGCCCGCCACGGATCAAGGTCAGCGACGGGCGTGCCTTCCTGCCCTACGGCGACAACGAGGACACCGCGGCGTTCTTCCGGATCGCCAACAGCGGTGGGGCCGCTGACCAACTGGTCTCCGTGACGTCACCCGCCGTCGAGAGTGCCATGCTGAGCCGGCACGAAAGTGCCGACAGCGGAGCCGGTTTCATGCGCATGGTCGACTCGGCGGAAATCCCGGCGGGCGACACCGTGGTGATGTCACCGAGCGGCCTGGACGTGATGGTCAAGATGAAGGCCCCCTGGCAAGTGGGCGATACGGTCCCGTTCGTTCTGCACTTCCGCCACGGCGGACCGGTCGACACCGTCGTGGTCGTGGTCCGGCCCGGCAGCTGAGTCAGCCCCCGGACCGGGCACGGCGGTTCACGCGATCGCGATGGAGTCCAACTTGCCCGCCTTGGCCTCCTCGACGATGGAGCCGAACTGGTCGGCACTCATCTGCACCTGCTGACCGAAGTCATCGGTGATCACGATCCTGCGCTCGGCAGGAGCGGCCTCGTCGACGAACAGCTGGGGGCAACCGCAGTTGCAGTTACCGCAGAACGTCGCCACGGGCTCCAGAGAACTGATATCGGTCATCGCAATCGCCTTTCGTACGCGTCCGCCCGCAGAACGGCCTCCTGCGGCCCGACGCCGAGGGAATGCCCGATCGACGCTGGACGCAAGCCTCGGAGGGGCACGCCCCCGAGGCACGGCACATGAGGTTTCTGCTTCCAGTGCTTCCAGTGCTTCCGATTGCGGAGGGAAGGCGGAAACCGGACGAGGTCTCGGCACGACTACATGAGCGAGGTCGCCGCTCCGGGGCAGGGGGACCTTCGGGCGAAGTGGGACGCGTACGGGAACAGTTGCCGGTTCGCGGGAACCTGACACGGCCGTCATCCGACTACTGCCGAGTGGGAGGGCGGACACCCCGTCGTACCCCTGCGGCTACGGACGAATGAGGGCGTGTGATGGGCGGGCTGAATGTACGCATGCGGGAGGTCGCCTGCCGCCATGGCCGGGTCGAGGCAGTCGCCGACGTGGATCTGGAGATCGCCGCCGGTGAACGCGTGGCGCTGACCGGGACCAACGGCTCGGGCAAGACCACGCTGCTGCGTGCCGTCCTCGGCCTGCACAGGCAGGTGACCGGATCGATCCTGGTCGGCGGCCGGGACACCCGTTCGCCGGCGGAATGGGCCTGGCGGCGGCGTGCGTGCGCCTGGATTCCGCAGAAGCCGGCGGCCGGTCGATTCCCTCTGCTGGGTGACGAGTTGCTGGCCAGCAGCACCGCGCCGGAGGAGGCCACCGAAGCCGCTGCCCGGCTCGGTGTGGGGTCGCTGACCGAGCGGCCCCTGCACACCCTCTCCGGTGGGCAGTTGCAGCGGATGTACCTCGCCCGGGCGATCGGCTGCGTCGCCGCCGGAGCCGAGGTGCTCCTGGCCGACGAACCCACCGCTGCCCTCGACTTCACCGGCCAGTCGGAGGCGGCGGATGTCCTCACCTCCCTGCCGGTGACGCTGGTCGTGGTGACACACGACCGGTCTCTCGCGGACCGCTGCGACCGCGTACTGGAGATGGCCGCGGGCCGGCTGCGGGAGGTCCGGTGACCCTCGCCACCGCCGACCTCGGTGAACTCCTGCAACTCCTGCCCGTGCAGCGGGCCGGGTTCGCCCTGCTGTTGGCCGCGATCGGACTACCGGTGATCGGGGTGGTCATCGTCGGGCTCGACATCATGCCGGTCCGCTTCGCGATGATGCACGTCGCTCTGCTGGGCATCGCGGTCGGCATCCTGACCGGACTCGACCCGATGCTGTGCGCGCTGGTGGCCTGCGCCCTGGCCGGTGCGGGGGTCGCTCCGCTCGCCCGCACCCCGGACGGCCTGTCCGGCGCGATGGGCCTGCTGATGAGTCTCGCGATCGCGGCCGCGCTGCTGGTCCTCGCGGTCTCGGGAGTCAACGCCTCGGGCGCGTTCGCGCTGCTGTGGGGGTCGATCCTGTCCGTCGGCACGGCGGATCTGGTGGTGCTGGGGGTGCTCGCCGTCGTCGTACCCGGACTGTTCTGGTGGCGACGCCGCGATGTGGCGCTGCTGCTGTACGACCGTGAACTCGCGCAGTGCTCGGGCGTCCCGGTACGCGGGCTGACCCTGGTGCTGCTGGTACTGGTCGCGGTCGCGGTCGCCGGAGCGATCAAGCTCACCGGCGCGCTACTGGTCGACGCCCTGACCCTGCTGCCCGCGCTCGCCGCGCGCCGTCTGGGCACCTCACTGAAATCGATCACCGTGTGGGCGGTCGGTATCGGCATCACCGTGAACCTGACCGGGTTCCTCATCGCTCTCTGGCTGGACTGGCCACCCGGGCCGGTTCTCGTCCTGACCGCGGGGGCAGTCGTCCTCGCCGTCCATCTCATACCCGAACGGAGAATCAGCTCATGGCGCGCACCCGCGTCCGTATCACTTCCCTCCTCGCACTGAGCGCAGCCCTGGTCCTGGTCACGGGCTGCGGAAGCGACAGCGACTCGTCGTCCAGGAGCGGCACCGAAGGCAAGGAGGGAAAACCGGTCGTGGTCGTCACCACGACCTGGGAGGGCGCCTTCGCGAAGGCCGCGGGCGCCGAGGACGTCAAGGTCATCGTGCCCCAGTCCGTGCACCACGCACCGGACTACGACCCGAAGCCGTCCGACCTCGCGGCAGTCGCCAAGGCCGACTTCGTGTTGTACGCACCCTTCGAGCCGTACGCCGGGAAGATCAAGGAAGCCGCCGGCTCCAAGGCCGAGCTGGTCGAGGTCAGCCTCGACAACGACGCCGACAAGGTCAGCGCCGAAGTGGCCCGGCTGGGCAAGCTGTTCGGCACCGAGGACGTCGCGGCGAAGTGGAAGACGACCTTCGACGCCGAGTACGCCAAGCTGTCCAAGGACCTGAAGGCTGCCTGGCCCGGCGGGAAGAGCCCGGCTGTCGTCACCCAGGTCTTCACCGCCTGGTCCGCGAAGCTGGCGGGCGCCACCACCGTCGGCACCTACGGGCCCGAGCCGGTCACCCCGGCACAGCTGGCCGACCTCTCCAAGAAGAAGCCCGCCCTGGTCCTGGACAACGCCCATATGTCGACCGGAACCGTGCTGCCCGACTCCGGCGCCAAGCAGGTCAAGGTCGTCAACTACCCGGGTGAGGACCTGGATTTGTTGCCCGTCTACCGCAACGCAGCCGCCGAGCTGAAGAAGGCCATGTCCGGGTCCTGAGCCCGGAAACCCCGGTAACGGGGTATGGCGGCCCCCGCGTCTCCCGGCTGGGGGCAGTCCGTACGGACTGCCCCGGCCGGTTTCAGTCCCTGGCGTCACGTGTGATTCCACTCACGGGGAGGGATAGCACTCACCTCCGTACGCGGCACTGAACGCACGCCGCCGGTGCTCAACAGCCGCCCCTGGTTGTGATGGTGACTGCCCGACAGGGCGGCGGAGGCCTCTTCCGGTGGCCCGGATGTCCCTCGCGGGCGCCTGCCCACCTCTCCGTCAATGCTGGATAGGTTGTGCCCGTGCGCAGACGGGGACGGTGGGTGGGGCGGACCGGGAGGGGTCTGCTCTGTGCTTTCGCGTGTCTGTTTCTGGGCGCTTTGAGCCATGTCTCAGCGGGTGGCCGGCTGCCGGGCGCGGACGCGCTGGGGTTTCTCTTTGCCGCTCTGACGGTGCAGGGCGCTGTGCTCTTCGGTAGCAGTCGGCGTCGCTTCGACGTGGTGGCGCTGGTGCTGGGCGGGACGCAGTTTTCGCTGCACCTCGTGTTCCGCCATCTCTCGGTGCCGAACGGCGGCGGGCGCACGATGCCTGCGGGACACGCAGCACACCACATGGCCGGTCGCATGACCGGCGAGCACATGAACATGGCCCCGGCGGACGTATCGGGCGTCAGTAGCGGGCACGGGGCCGGGCATTCCATGACCGCCGCCATGACACTGGCGCACGCCGTCGCCACGCTCGGGACCGCGCTCTGTGTCATCTACGCAGAGCGTGTCCTGCAACGGCTGGCCGCCCTGGTCGTGCCGGACATCGGCTTCCGTTCTCCCCCACCCCTTCCTTTCGCGCCGCGTCTTCGACCCATGCCCCCGCCGGTTGTGCATACCGGCTTCGGGGTGCTGCTCGCCCGTTCCCGACCCAGACGAGGCCCTCCCCCGGCGGCCCCGGCCTGACGGGCCCTTCTCGCCGTTCTCTCGCGCCGGATGTGCACTGGCGCCGATGAGGCATGCAGGGGCGGAGTCGGGCCGGGGCTGCGATCACTTCGCACCGCCACCCCAAGCGGAATCTCCCTTCACCGCCTCCGCCTGCGCCCTCGGCTCGTCCGACGGGTGCTGTCCCTCAAGGAATTCGCATGTCTTCCAAAGTCGAAGAACCACCACAAAACGACCGCGATCCGGTCGACTCCCCGTCGGCCGAAGAGGCGTCCGCGGTCGCCGTCGCCGACCCCGCCGCCCCGGCGCCGGAACCCCAGCCCGGTCGGTCCCGGCAGGGCGTACGGGCACTGTTGGTCCGGCTGCACTTCTACGCCGGCGTGTTCGTCGCCCCCTTCCTGCTGGTGGCCGCCCTGACCGGGCTGGCCTACACCTTCACACCGCAGCTCGACCAGCTGGTCTACGGCGACCAGCTGCGCGTCGAGCAGGTGGGCGACAAGCCGCGTCCGCTGACGGAGCAGATAGCCGCCGCACGGGCCGCCCACCCGGAGGGCAGCCTGGCCTCGGTCATCACCCCGCCCGGAACCGAGGACACCACGCGGGTGGTGCTGTCCGTGCCGGAACTCGGTGAGAAGCAGCGCACGGTGTTCGTCGACCCGTACACCGCGGAGGTGCAGGGCGAGCTGACCACATGGTGGGGCTCGACACCGCTCACCACCTGGCTCGACGACCTTCACCGCAATCTGCACCTGGGCGAGACGGGCCGCCTCTACTCGGAGGTCGCCGCCAGTTGGCTCTGGGTGATCGTCGCGGGTGGTCTGGTGCTCTGGATCGGACGCAGCCGGGGTCAACGGGCCAAGTCGGCGCGCGGCGTTCTGCTGCCCGACCGTTCCGCCCGGGGCGTGCGCCGCACGCGTAGCTGGCACGCGGCGACGGGTGTGTGGCTGGCCCTCGGTCTGCTTTTCCTGAGCGCCACCGGCCTGACCTGGTCCCACTATGCGGGTGAGCGCTTCGGGCAGTTGCTGGACGCGGCCAAGGGCCATGCGCCGGAGCTGGACACCGCGCTTCCCGGTGCGGAGCCGTCCGCCGGGGAAGAGGGCGGGGAGCACGCCGGGCACGGGTCTGCCGAGGAGTCCGCCGCGGCGGATCCGGCCGACTTCGACGCTGCCCTTGCAGTGGCTCGGGACGCCGGGCTGGGCGGCACGGTCGAGGTGACGCCTCCCGCCGACGGCGCCGGTGCATGGGTCGTGGCGCAGAAGGACAACGTGTGGCCGGTGCACTACGACCAGGTCGCCGTGGACGCCGAGAAGGGCGAGGTCACCTCACACAGCCGGTGGACGGACTATCCGCTCCTGGCCAAGCTCAGCAAGCTCGGTGTGCAGGGGCATATGGGTGTGCTGTTCGGGATCGTCAACCAGATCGTGCTGACTGTGATCGCGCTCGGCCTGACCGCCGTGACCATCTGGGGCTACCGCATGTGGTGGCAGCGTCGCCCGACGCGCGACGATCGCAGGGCAGTACTCGGCAAGGCTCCGGCCCGCGGCGTCTGGCGCCAACTGCCGCTGCCCGTGCTGATCTTGGGTATACCGGCCGCCGCCGCTCTGGGCTGGGCGCTGCCGGTCCTGGGGGTCACCCTGCTCGGGTTCCTCGTCGCGGACGTGGCGTTCGGACTCGTCCGACGGATCCGCACCGCGTAGCGAAGAGCGGGAGGGCACGCACCACGCGTCCCCTCCCGCTACTCGTCAGGCATCGGGTCCGGAGAGCGGTGCGGCACCGCTCTCCGGTCCCGCCGTCAGCCTGCCTGAGCGAGCGGAACCGCAGCGAGGTCCCGCTCCGGCGACAGGTTGTCGGTCAGGCGCCGACGCAGCCCTGCTCGGTCGGGCTTGCCTGCCGGAGTCAGGGGAAGTTCCTCCACCACCAGGAGGCGCTCGGGGTGCTTGCGCTGCTCGAGGCCCCGTTCCGTCAGGTGCGCACACAGTGAATCGAGCGTCGGGGAATCGGTGGTGCGGGACACCACACATGCCGCCAGCCGCTCCCCCATCACCTCGTCGGGTACGCCGACACACACCACGTCGCGTACGTAGGGGTGCGCGGCCAGTTCCCGTTCGACTTCGGCAGGACTGATGTTGGCGCCGCCGCGGATGACGATGTCCTTGAGGCGTCCGACGATGTGAAGAGTGCCGTCCTTGTCGAGGAATCCGAGGTCTCCGGTGCGGACCCAGCCTTCGCGGGTGCGATAGCGGGCATCCAGGTCCGGGGAGGCCACGTAACACATGGGGGTCATCGGGCCTCGCGCGATGATCTCTCCGATCGCGCCGTCCGGCAGCTGTTCCTGGGTTTCGGTGTCGGCGACACGGATGTCGGCGACACGGGGATCGGGACGCCCTGCCACCACGCCCCGGGCGTCACCGTCCGGGGTCGCGCTGCCCAGCCCGGTATGGCAGTTGACGCCGTCGGCCGAGCCGTAGAGGTTGACGACCGGGCAGCCGAACGCGCGGGCGGCGTTCTCCGCCGTAGTCCCGTCCAGGGCCGAGCCACCGAGGATCAAGGCCGTGGGGGCGGGCAGTTTCTCGCCTGTGCTGTCGAGCCGGTCGAGCATCATGCGCACCATGGTGGGCACGCCCAGGATGTGCGTGGGCTCGTGCTCCCGAACCGCGGCGATCGCGGCTTCCGGGGTGAAGTGGTCGAGGAGGATGAGCGTCCCGCCGTGCCGGGCGAGGGTGACCGCGGTGCCGTTGGAGCCGAAGGCCGAGGCGAGCGGCACCAGGAACAGGCAACGCGGCGGTGTCCGTTCGGGCATCAGCGAGGCGAGGAAGTTGCCGCGCCCGCCCGCGAGCGCGTTGTGGGAGTAGGCGACCATCTTCGGCTCCGCCTCGGAGCCGGACGAGACGAGGATGCGGGCGGCGCTGTCCGGGTCCGGCCGGGCGGGGACGAACGCACTCGGGTCGGATCGCAGCAACTGCGCGAGCGGAACCGTTCCTTCTGGAGCGCTGCCGGGTCCGGCGGCGATGGCGTGCCGCAGTGCGGGCAGCGCCGGGGCCAGAGTGTTCAGGTCGGCGGCGTGATGGTTGCCTCGGTGCTCAACCGCGGCGATGACCGCGACGGCCTCCGCGCGGCGCAGCAAACACTCGGCCTCCAGGCTGCCGCGGCCGACCGGAAAGGGCAGCGCCACGGCGCCGAGGGCGGCCAGGGCGAGATCGGCGACAACGGCGTTGCGGCCGTTGGGTAGTTGGACGCCGACGACATCGCCTGGGCCTATGCCGAGGTCTCTGAGGCCGGTGGCGAGACATCGCACCTTGCGGTCGAGGGCGGTGTAGCAGAGTTTGCCCTTGGCGTCGAGGACGGCGGTGCGGTGGAGGTCCGCGATCTGGCGGGCCCGGAAGAGGCTGTAGAGGTCGAGGTCGGGGCAGGTGCCGTCGATCACCCAGGAGCGGCGGAGGTCGGCGGGCAGCAGGTCGTGCAGTGCGACGGTCACGCGAAGCTCCAGGGGTCGGGAACGGCGGGGGCACCGTGCGTGTCGCGGCTGATCGAGCCGGCGAAGCGCGGATCGTGGTGCAGGTCGGCGAGATCGGTGGTGACCGCGGTTGCGGTCAAGCCGTGCTCACGCAGCTGGGTCAGGGCCTCGTCGGTATGCAGATCGCGCAGGTCGTACGCACCGGCTGCGGCCGCGCAGGCATCGGCGGGGGCTATCCAGCCGTCCGCGGTTCGCAGGGGGCGGCGGAACCCGGCCGGCCGTCTCGCGCTTCCGCCGGTCGCGGCCCGGCGCAGGGCGGGGGCGGTGAGGACATCGGCCGCGCCCAGCAGTGAGGAGTCCACACGGACGCCTTGGCCGGTGCGCTCGCGCAGCAGCAGCCCGGCGAGTACGGCCTCGGTACCGAGGAGTCCGCCCATGACGTCGAGCAGGGTCATCAGGGACGGCGCGGGAGACTCGCCCGCGGGGCGTACGGCTTCCCCGACTCCGGTGCGGGCCTGGACCATGAAGTCCGTACCCATCGGAGCGCCCGGGAGACGTTCGGCCCAGCCACTGGTGTACGCGTACACCAGTACAGGATTGACCTCGGCCAGATCGTCCCGGTCGAGGCCGAGTTGAGCGGCCTTCCCGGGGGCCCAGTTGTGCAGGAAGACATCGGCCCCGGCAGCCAGATCCCGCACTCGACGCCGGCCCTGCGAAGACTTGATGTCCACTTCGACGGCCTCCTTGCCCCGGTTGAGCGCGAGCCACCGGGCGGAGATGCCGGAACAGGCGGGGGGCATCCCGCGCAGCGGGTCACCGCCCGGCGGCTCTATACGGATCACGTCCGCGCCGAGCCGTCCCAGGAGGTGCGCGGCGAGCGGGGCCTGGATGCGGCGGCCGGCCTCCAGCACGGTCAGTCCCGCCAGCGGCCGTACGGCAGCGGGAGGTGAAGCCAGGGGGCGAGGGCCCTCTGCGTGAGAGGTGAGTGACCACGGTGCGCCGCCGTCGTGTTCGGCGGCACGCTCAGCCAGTGTCCGCAGCGGGCAGACCTCGGCGCCGGAGACCGATGCCGCCTGCCGGATCCGCTGCCAGGGCTGGGCGCGCGTGGTCGCGTGCAGTGCCTGTGGGAAGGGTGCGCAGGCCGTGGCGTACCGGAACTGGAAGGGCCGCCAGCCTGCCCGTATCGCGTCGGCGGGCGCATCCAGGGCCCGCCAGAAGGCAGCCCATGCACCCGGGTCCAGGGTCTCCAATTCGAAGAGGGTGCCGTCGCCCGCGGTGAAGGGTGGTCCGCCTGCGGCGAGTTCGGCCGCCTCGCCTTCGTCGGCCCCTGTCGCGGCAAGGTACTGGGACACGGACAGCAGCCCGGCCCGGTCGGCGCTCGTGGCCACCCGTGCCGCCGGTCCACCGCGGGCCTGCCCCAGCAGCCCGGCCAGGAGTCCTTGGACGGAGAGTACGGCCGCCGCGGTGGTGGCGTAGTCGACAGCCAGACCGCGCGGCTCTCCGTCGCGTCGGCCGTGCACGGCCATGATGCCGGTGGCAGCCTGCACGGTGGCCTCGTCGGTGATCCCACTCGACGGATCCGCCCAGGTCATCCGGGCTTCTTGGGGTCCGAAACCGTCACCGGTCAGCGCGATCTGCGCGCTCCGGGGGCTACGGGCGCCAGGGACGCTACCGACGTGGTTCGAAGCAGCCGGTTCAGGCTCCGTCCGGGCTCCCAGGAGCCGCAGGTGCTCGGCTACGAGGCCGGTCAGCTCGGGCGGCCCCGAACTGTCGAGGTGCAGCCCGTCGAGTGGCCGGACCGTCTGCGTGGTGGCTGGTGACGCCATGCCTCTCCTCTCCTGGCGCGGCGGTGGCCGACGCATGGGGATGTGCGGAACGCGGGAACCAGGGCGCCTTCACGCCCGACCAGTTCCACGGAGAGACAGTCGGACTGTCGTTCCCATGGGTTCCCGGCAGACTGGAGGAAAGTGGTGCAGAGCCAAGGCCGATTGGCGGTCGGATCTCCGGAATGTTCGCCCGGGACAGTCGAGTTGAGGGCTCGGGTGGCGGAGTTCGTACGCAGCCGGGTGATGCCGTGCGAGCCCGTACTGGACGCAGGAGGCCCGATCGCCGCAGCCACGCTGCGTGACCTTCGGACCCAGGCCAAGGAACAGGGGCTGTGGGCCTTGCCGTTGCCCGCAGATCTGGGCGGCCAGGGCCTGCACCTGTCGGAGTACGCCCAACTGGCAGAGGCCGAGGGAGCGAGCGACCACGGGCCGGCCGCCCTGGGCTCCGCACCGATGCTGGACGTGCTGATGCTGCAGCGCCACGGCTGCGCCCGGATACGCGACCTGTACCTCGAAGGGCTGGTGGCCGGGGAGCTCCGCACCTGTTACGCGATGACCGAACCGGAGGTCCAGGGCACGGATCCCTTCATGACCAGTACCCGCGCCGCGCAGGAGGCGGACGGGAGTTGGGACGTCAGCGGCCGCAAGTGGTTCACCTCCGGAGCCGCCGACGCCGACCTGGTCACGGTCCTCGCCCGAACCGACGGAGTGCCCTCCGACCGTGAGGGGCTCTCCCTCATCGTGGTCCCCACCGACTCCCCCGGCTTCCGCGTCGTACGCGAACTGCCCGTCCTCGGTGCAGGCGGCCAATGGGAGATCGAACTCGACCATGTCGCCGTCCCCGGCGACCATCTGATCGGCGAACGCGGCAAGGCTCTCGCCATCGCCGGAGAACGGCTCCAACTGGGCCGGACCCTGCGCTGCCTACGCTGGCTCGGTCAGGCCCAGCGGGCCTTCGAGCTGATGTGTGAGCGCGCCAACACCCGCGCCGGGTCACGTGGTCCGCTCGCCGGCCACCAACTCGTTCAGCAGCATGTCTTCGAGTCGCTGCTCGCTCTGCGCACCACCCGCCCACTGGTCCACGAGGCCGTGGCACTCATCGCCGCCGGGCTGGATGCGCATGTGGAGGTCGGCCTGGCCAAGGTCGCCACCGCCCGCATGCTTCAGCAGGTGACGGACGCCGCCATCCAGATCCACGGCGCGGCCGGACTCGGTCCGGACACAGCCCTGCCCGCGCTCTTCCGTACCGGCCGTGCGGCCCGAATCCTCGACGGCCCGGACGAGCTGCACATCACGTCCGTCGCACGGCGGGTACTGCGCACCTCCTCCTCGGGCGGACGAATCGGCGGCCGTCCACGGCAATGGAACTGAGGTGCCCGCAGTACCTGCCGGCCGGGGTCCCGTGGATGTCGAGGGCCGGGCACAGCGGCCGTACTCCGAGCACGAAGCCATGGCCAGGGCGTTCCCCGGCGGGGGATGACACTGGGGCCACCCCGCTGGAGGGCCGCGTGTTTGATCTTCACCGGATCCATCAAGCCCTGTGCTCAGGAGGCTCGGCGCTGATCGCGACGGCGGGTGGGGGGATCGCGATCTGCCGGTCGGCTCCGGGTTACGCCTCAGGCCTCGAACCCCCCGGCGGTTCGGCTACACCTCCCGGACGTCGACCAGTCCGGTGAGGGCAGCGAGCCCGAGGGCCAAGAAGAAGTCGCCCCACACCAGTTCGTGCCGTACGGCGGCACCCCGCCCCGCGTCGTAGCAGCCGTCCAGCAGCATGCCGGCCGGCCGGGTCCCGTCCCGCCCGGTGAGATGTGCGGTGACCAGCCGGTCCAGGATCGCGACGGCGCAGCAGGAGTATTCCGCCGCCCGGGGTCCTGGGATGCGAGCGAGCTTCAACAGCGCGACCGCCGTGATCGCGGCGGCCGAAGTGTCCTGCGGACCGTCGGGCCATGCCTCGTCAGCCAGGGGAACCATCCGTCGGGCAGACGCCGTCCGCGGGGCGGCCAACTGCGCTGCCACGCCCTCCAAACGGGTCCGCTTCCACCCAGCCGCGCCGGGGCGGTGCAACGCGTCGGCCACTGCCAGCAAGAGCCATGCCCGCCCCCGGCTCCAGCCGGGCGGCGGATCGTCGCACGCGTGCCAGCCCGTGTCCGCCTCGAAACGCAGGGCCGGCGCCAGCCCCTCGCGGAGGCACAGGTCGATATGCCGGTGGAGGTGGGAGGCGGCTGCCGTGGCGCCCTCGAGGCCCGCGGTGGCGAGCAGCGGCACCATGCCGGGGACTCCGTCCACGCGGGCCAGCAACCTGGGTCCACCGAACGCAGATCCCCAGGGGACCAGACCGAGTTCGGGGTCCAGCGCGGTCAGACAGGCGCGGGCGGCTCGGTTGCGCAGCTCTACCGCTCCGGCGTCACCGACCGCCAGAGCGGTTCCGTACCAGTGGATCAGACCACGGGTGGCGGTGTCGGCCTCCACCCAGCCGGCCAGCCGCGCCGTGCACGCCGAGGCGAAGGCCCGGTCGGCCTCGTCGCCGGTGTGCCGGGCCCGCAGCCACAGCAGCCCGGCCCAGAACCCACCGGTCCACGAACCACGGCCGGTGGTCACCCAGCGGCCCGTGTCCGGGTCGGCGAACAGGGGGAAGCGATGGCCGACTTCGGCCGCGGTGACGGCGGCCCGGTCGAGGACGTCCTCCAGTGCACGCTCGGCCCAGTCGGCCGGGGTCACGCCGGACTCATCGCGCGCTGCCGTCGCTCCCGTACCGCCCAGGTCATCGCGACTGCGCAGGCTGCCGCGAACTCCGCGGCGACCAGCAGCCAGCCGGGCCCGTAGTGACCGGCTTCCGCGAGTACGCCGAAGACCGGCGGGCCTACGGCGAAGCCGGCGAAGAACCCGGCGGAGACGAGCGCCGAGTCCTGGCCGGCCCGGCCGGGGGCGGCGCGCTGCATGACCAGCACCATGGAGACGGCATTGCCCGACACGGCGAACACGCCCACTGCCACCGCCGCCATCCACACCAGCGGATGCACGAGCAACGCGGCCGCCAGGAGCAGAGCCGCTCCGACCGCACCGGCCGCGAGCCATCCCGGCAGCCATTCGGCGCGCCCCGGCCGGGCCGCCTTCGACCAGCCCACCCGGCCGGCGATCCCCGCCACGCCCAGCACCGCCACGAGGGCGCCGGCCGCGGTGGGCCCCAAGCCGAGTCGCTGCGCGCCGAACAGTGCCAAGTAGGTGTTGACCGATGCGATTCCGCAGCCCAGCAGCAGAGAGAACACCGTCAGCCAGGCGATGGCTCCCCGCGGCACCAGCGACAACCGAGAACGCGCCCCCTTCACCGGAGGATCGGCAGGCAGCGCACGCAGCGTCCACAGGGCCGCCAGCACCGCCGTGCCGGCCGCGGTCCACACCGCGCCACGCCAGCCGACGCCTGCGGCCAGCGCCGCCAGGGGCAGCCCGGCCGCGAACGCACCCAGCTGCACCCCCGACTGCTTCATCCCGGTCACCGAGCCCCGCCGCACCGGGGGAACACCGGCCAGAATGGCCTTGTTGGTCGCCGGGTTGGCCAGCGCCTGAGGCAGACCGCCCAGCGCAACCGCCACGAGGAGGAACCCGGCACCGGGCGCCGCACCGATCAGCGCGAGCGCGGCGGCGGACACCAGCAGCAACGCAACGAGGGCGCGCCTCGGGCCGATCCGGTCCACGATCCGCCCGCCCGCAGGGGACAGCACCGCCGCTGTCCCGAAGCCGATCGTCGTCGTCAGGCCCAGCACCGTGGGTGAGATACCCAGTTCGTCCACCAGGCGCGGGCCGAGCGCCCCGAGCAGGAAGAGTTGCATCATCGAGAACGCCATGGCGCAGGTGAGCAGCGCCGTCAACCGACCATCTGTTCCTGCTGCTGACGCCGTCGGCGCCCCTTGCTCTGCCCCCACCGATGTCTCCGTTCCACCCAACTGGACGCCCCTCGGGCCCCGTCAGGAGTCGGCCCGCTCAACGCTGGGGTTCCTTACGCCAGTTATGGCGTGCGCCACATGCTTCCGAGTGAGGTCGGCACCGGAACATTTCGTACCCACGCATGGTGACCACGAGGGGGATGCAAGGATGAACTCGCCATGACTCCGGGTCGATGTTGTCGCGCGGTACGGGCTGCGGTGTTCGCAGCCACCTGCGTGCTGCTCGCAGCTCTCGGCCACATCCTCATGTCGGGGGTGGCCGTCCCCTGGTGGGTCATGTCCGCCGCATTCGCCACTACAGCCGCGACGGCCTGGATCCTCGCCGGCCGGCAACGCAGCGTTCTCAGCGTCACGTCGACAGTTGTCGCCGCCCAAGCGGCACTGCACACCGGGTTCTCACTGGCCCAGGCAGCGGTTCATCCTTCAGTGTCCGACAGTGCCTCCTTCGCCCAACAGTGGGCCCAGTACCTGCTGTGCAGGGCGACGGAATCCGGCGCTGTCCCTCCTTCCGAAGCCGTGCGGGTCGTGACCGACGCCGGGCTCGGCCACCACCTTCACCAGCTGCCGCCCGGCGCCACAGCCATGGCCATGACGGACGGCACGACGATGTCTGCCGGGCACGACATCGTCGGCATGTCTCCGGCAGGGATGCTGGGCGCCCACCTGCTGGCCGCGCTGCTGTGCGGTCTCTGGCTCGCGTACGGAGAGCAGGCCGCCTTCAGCCTCCTGCGCGCCATCGCGGGATGGCTCTTCGCCCCGCTGCGCCTGCTGTTCCGTCTCCCCACGCCACCTCATCGGCCACGCGTCCGCGCCCGGCGTGACCGCAGGACCTGCCCGCTGCGGCAGCTTCTGCTCAGCCACGCCATCACCTCACGGGGTCCACCGTCCGGGACCGCTGTCATCTGACAGCTGGTTTCCCGAACGTGCCGGTGTGCCACCGCGCGTCTCGGGCATCGGCGCCGCCCATCGGCAGTGCTGTACGACTCACCGGCCCGCCCCACCGCGCGGTGCCGGTTCCCGGATTTCCAGAAGGACATCAGGCGATGACCCCTGCCCTGCCCCAACACCGAGCCACCGCCGACGCAAGGCCCTCGCGTCACACGCACGGTGCCGACGAACCGGTGACGCGCCTGGCGCTCGCCGCACGCGACGGCGCCCCCGACGCCGTGGACCGCTTCGTCCGCGCCCTGCACCGCGACGTCTGGCGCTATGTGGCCTACCTCAGCGCCGACCCCCAAGCAGCCGACGACCTCACCCAGGACACGTTTCTGCGCGCACTCGGCAGCCTCCACCGGTTCGAGGGCCGCTCCTCCGCCCGTACCTGGCTGCTCTCCATCGCCCGGCGCACCGTCGTGGACAGCCTCCGCCACACCGCCGCCCGCCCCAAGATGTCGGACAGGGACGACTGGCAGTCCGCCGCCGAACGGGCACAGCCACGCGACCTGCCCGGCTTCGAGGACGGAATCGCGCTCGCCGAACTCCTGGCGCTCCTCACGACCGAACGCCGCGAAGCGTTCGTACTCACCCAACTCCTCGGGCTCCCCTACGCAGATGCCGCCGCGACCATAGGGTGCCCGATCGGCACCGTCCGCTCACGCGTGGCCCGCGCCCGCACCTCGCTGATCGAACTACTCAGGGAAGCCGAGACTCCCGCCGCTCAAGGCAGGCCGGAGCAACTGATCCCGAGCCGCCCGCGTGCCGATCGAGCGACAACTCTCGCCGCTGCGGCGGCCTGAGGACACACGGAGGTCAACCGCCGAGGGGGTGCCGATCCGCTGCTGCGCATCAGCACCCCCTCGTGACGCTTGGGTGCATCGCGCGGATCCACGCCACGCCGGTGAAGCTCTTGGCCTCGACCTGAATCTCCACACGCCGAAATCCGGTGGCCGACAGGCCTTCGTAACCGGTGGCGACCAGATCCTGGTAGAGCGCGTCGGAGAAAGCGACCACCAGGTGGGTGGAGAGGGTTTCGGCGAGGGCACGGCGTACGGGACCGGAGTCGAGGACGCGGAAGAGAGCGACCACGGCGGAGCCCGCGTAGCCGCTGTCCGCCTCGTGGACGATGCCCTGGTGCAGGCTGGCCCGCATACGGATGCTGCCGGGAACCCGCGAGTCTGCGGCTCGCCCTCCGGGTTTCGTCCTGTCCGGGGCATTGGCCGGAGCATTGGCCACGGCCAGCCCTGCGGCCAGGCCGTCCAGCAGTCCCGGTACGACCCTGGTCTCGTCGATGCCGGGTTCCAGCACAAGCAGATAGCCGTCGCCCTGGGCCTGCCGGCCGCAGCGCCGCCACTCGATGCCGGCCTGCTCGCAGGCGGCGCGCAGGGTTCGCAGCAGGACGCGCTGCAACCGGATCATGTCGGCGTTGTCACGCGCGCTGTACTTCTCGATGTCGACGGCGAGGCAGAGCCGCCGCAGACCCGGCGGCAGTTCCCTGCTGTCCGGGCCGGCCTCCTCGCCGTCCGTAGCGGCACCGTCCTCGGAGGCACCGTCCTCAGAGGCACCGTCCTCGTATGCGCAGAGCGCCCAGGCGCCGGGGAGGGCCGGGCGCGCGAGCGGGGTGGCGGCCGGCCAGACCTCGGCCACCTGGAGCCGGAACGGTGTGTCGTACGGGGTTTCCGCCTCCCTGCGCAGAAAGGTCCCGCCGAGCACCGGCTGCACGGTCACCGTGGTCAGGCTCAGCCGGCCGGACACCTCGGCCGCGGTTCCCGGCAGTCGTACGACGGCCTGTGCCCAGCGGCCGTCGGGGCGGAGCGCGCCACTGCGTCCCGGGGCCCGGAAGGTCCAGCGGAGCCTGTCCCGGCCGAGTCCGAACGCGGCAACCTCCGTTCCGTCGGCAGCGGTTGTCCCGGGGGCCGGATGCAGGGTGAGGGCGTGCGTTCCGTCGTCGAGCCGGACGGCGAGGGTCACCTGCTGGTAGCCGCGTCCCTCCGGCAGCTCCTCCAGGTCGAAGGGGAAGCAGAGCAGGATGTCACGGTGCGTGGCGGCTGCCGCGACACCGCCGTCGGCCGCCCCTTGGAGGTCTGCCCCGGGAAGGGCATAGCCGAGGGGGCGCCCCAGGGAAGCACCGCCGATCCGGTCGCGTACGTGCTGACGCCCCTTGGACACCACACCGTCGACGGCGAGCAGATCCGTGGTCGCCAGTACGTCGTCGTGGGCCTGGTCGTCGTCGGCCGGATTGACACCCCCGGCACCCCCGTTCGGTTCCTCGTACTCCGTGCCGTCTTCCCCCACGTCCCTGACTCCCCCTCATTTCCTGTGCGGTGGGCACCTCTTGTCAGCTGTCCGGCTCCGTCAGACGGGCGGCGCGGCGCAGTCCGGCCGGGGAGAGGACGGTCACCCGGCTGTAGCCGACCCGGATGACTCCTTGCTCGGCCAGCGCCCCGAGCACGTGGTGCACGCGGCGTTCCTTGGCGCCGACCAGTCCGGCGATCTCCGCCTGGGTGAGCCGCGGCCCGATCAGAACGTGGCCGCGCGAGGGCTGTCCGTAGTCCTCGACCAGGTCGACGAGCACCCGGGCGACCCGGGTCGCCACCGGACAGCCGCTGAAGTCGCCCCGTCGCCGCACCGACCACCGGTTCTTGCGCACCAGCATCCGGCTGACCGCCAGTGCGGCGGCGGGACAGCGGTCGAGGCAGCCGAGGAAGTCCTGTTGCCCGATGCGCCGGGCGGTCACCGCGCTGGCGGCCGTGACCGTGGCAGACCTGGGCCGGTTGTCGAAGGCTGCGAACTCTCCCACCAGATCCCCGCCGAGCCGGACGGCCAGCAGTGCGATGTCGCCGTTCTCCGTGACCGCCGTGACCTTGGTGACACCGCTCAGCAGCAGTAGGACGAAGGTCTCGTACAGCCCCTCGGCCAACAGGATCTCGCCCGGTTCGTACGAGCGTGGAGTCCCCAGCGAGAGCAGGGTCTTCGCGGCCTCCGGGGAGCCGGCCAGCTCCGCCAGGAAAGTGCCGTGCGGCCACCGGTCTGCGGAGCCCGGGCCTTCCGTGTACCTCTCCGGCATCACGGCACCTCCCCGGGCCTCTCGGACTTCTCCGGCACTTGTGGCGAACCGATCGTAGTCGTTGGGCCATGCTGAACACCCCTTTTCCACAGGAGAGTTGTGCCCGGTGGCCTTCGCAATTCCGCAGCGCTGCGGGAAGGCGCCGCCGCGGGCCGTGCATGCTGGCTGCACGGGGGACGGCACGGGGACCCAGCCGTCGGCGGCCAATCGGGTCCCCGTAGTCCCGTCTCCCATCGCAGCCCGCGCCCCCTGGCGGAGGTCAGGCCCTCGGCGCCGGAGCGAGCCGTAGATCCGGGGAGCCCAGCAGGGTGAACCCCGCCCAGTCCACCGGCCGCGTGTGACAGCGCCTGGTCTCCCGTACGGCATGGCGCAGCGCCTCCCCGGTGGTCGCTCCCGCGGCGAGGTGCTGGTGGAAAGCGATCATGAGGCCGGCCGTGGCCGTGTCGTCGACGGGCCACAGGGACACCACCACACAGTCCACTCCTGCTACCAGAAAGGTGCGGGCCAGGCCGAGGTTGCCTTCCGGCGAGAGCCGGCCCCAGCCGGTCTGGCAGGCGCTCAGCACGACGAGGTGACAGCCCGACAGATCGAGCGGCTCGATGTCGTCTGCCCGCAGGTACGGACCGACTGAGACGCTGCCTTCCGCGCGGGCGGGGTCCGCCGGGGCGCTCGGGGAGAGGCAGAGCGCGCCCGGGATCCGCAGGGCGTCCTCGCCGGCGAGGGCGTGCGTCGCGAAGTGCGCGAACCGGGCGTACGGCAGCCGGTCGAGGACCGCTTCCCGGGTCGCCCGCGCGCCGAGCAACGCAGGGGCGTCGTAGAGCTCGGCGATGGCCCGGGCCTCCCGTTCGGCGGCGGGCAGGGCGGGCAGTACGGGTGCGGGCAGCCCTGGCAGCAGAGGTTCCGCGGGCGGGTCGGGGTTGCCGACCACGAGCGCCTCGGACGGGGCGACCATGACGGGCGCGGTGCCTTGCCTCCCTGCGGGCCGCAGACGGCTGGAGGGCGCCAGGGCGACGGTGTACCGGTCCACGAGAGGTGTGTTGTCCTTCAGCGGCAGCGCGTTGAACGGCATGTAGTGGAGAAATCCGTCGGGTACGACCACCAGCCGCCGTGTCCCGGCCGCTTTCAGCTCGTCTTCGACGGGCCGCAGAAAGGCGTCGGCGAGGAGGCGCAGATCCGCGTCGGTGACGTGGTTCCGTTCGCGGTCGGCGAGCGGGCGGCTGTCCCGTGCGGTGGTGAGCGGGACCGCGGCGCCCTGGGACAGGGCCCGCAGAAGCCGGGTCTCCGGAGGTTCCGCCGCCGGAGACCCGTCGCCGCGGACGGTGGCCTCGCCGACGGGGATCCCGCGGGTATGGGCCTCGTCGGCTGGGACCTCGTCGGCAGGGTTCTCGCCGGCCCGGGTCTCGTCGGCCGACACGGCGCTCGGCATCGCCGCGCGGACGGCGGAGAGGTCGACTTCATGGTGCCGCCGTGTGCCACCGGGGGCGATCACCCAGATGTAGACGGTGGTGGCACCGCTGGTCACGCTGGGGCGGGCGGGCCCGAGCAGGCTGTAGACCAGAGTGACCGTGTCGTGCCGGGCGGCCTGCTCGGACAGCTGCGGTGCCGTCCGTGCTCCCGGAGACGCCGGTGATCCCGGGGCCGTCGCGGTGGTGTCGGAGCCGGAGGAGTTCGTCGCCAGGAGCCGCTGTTCGAGCAGGAGGCCACGGACCCGCTCCGCGGCCTCCAGCGCGCCGTCGGTGTCGTCGCGCGCGACCCGGCAGCGCTGGAGGGCCCGGTACACCTGGGCCTGTTCTCCGAGGAGGTCGATGTGCTCCATCTCGCTGCGGGTGGTGGCCCGCGCCTGCTCCCACAGCGTGACTGCCTCCAGCAGGTGAGTCTCGGCGTCGGAATGTTCACCCCGTACGTGCAGTACGGTCCCCAGCGTCAGCAGCGTGACAGCGACGAGGTGTGGTCCCTGGCCGCCGCGCGCCGTGCGGACGGCTCGTTCCGCCCAGGTGAGTGCCTCATCCATGGTGTCCGTGAGCGCATGGAGGTTGGCGAGATTGGCGGCGGACGAGGCCATGACGAGGGGGTCACCGCGCTCGGCCGCCTCTGCGTGACTGCGGATCAGCAGCTCCACAGCCTCCGCCGTCCGTTCCGGCCCGCCGCAGAGGACCAGTGAGGTCGCGAGCCGCTCGCGAGCCTGCGCGAGCATCGCCACATCCTGCTGCCCGATCGTGCCGGACAACAGCGACAGAGCTTCGCGTGCTCTCGACACCGCCTCCTCACCGCGGTGCTCACGCCGCAGCACAAGCGCCTGGAAACTGACGGCGGATGCCAGCACTCGGGTGCGCTCGCGCTCGGTGGAGGTCCGGGCCAGCCGCTCGGCCTCGTTCGCGCAGTCCCGGGCGGTGGCGCTGTCGCCCACCGTGTTGGCGGCGAGGCCCAGGCTCACCAGTTCCTGGGCGAGCTCCAACCCGGTACCGGAGCTCCGTGCCCTCTCCGCGGCGCGGGCGAAGGCAGTGAGGGCGCCTCCTATCTCCCCCTGGAGAAGCAGGACCTGTCCGAGCCGGTGGAAACAGTCCGCGGTGAAGTCGGGGTCCTTCTCGGCAGCCAGCCCGAAGACGTGCCGGACAGCCTGCTCACCACCGGCCAGGTCGCCGCTGCGGTAGAGCGCCTCGGCCAGGGCGAGCAGTGCCCTGATCCTGGTTCTGCGCACCAGAGGGGTGTTGCGCTTCATGCCGTGCAGGAGGGAGAGGCTGCGCCTGCTGCAGTCGGCCTGCTCGGGGTAGCGGGCGAGCTGTCCGGCCGCGACCGCGGCGTCCTGCCAGCAGGCGGCGGCGAGCAACCGGTCCAAGAGATTGATGGCGGCCTCGCGGTACAGCTTGTACGCCTCCGCCCAGCGCCGCTCCTCGGCCATGCGGTCCGCCTTCCTCATACGGACCATCGAAAGCAGCTGCATCACGTCTCGGACTCCTGCGGCTGCGGCAGCGCGTCCGCGTGCACGGTCCACACGCGGTAATGGAACTCCTCGCCCACGTCCAGCAGTTGGTCCCGGACGCCGTACCAGACCTCCTGCAGCAGCGCTCCCAGGGCGGGATCGGTCCTGCACGCGGACCGGGAGGGGGCATCCCGCGACGCCAGACCCCTGAGGTCCATCGGGCGGTCGCCGACGAGGAGATGCACGGTCTCCGGCCGCGGACCCTGCGCGGGGACGTCGGAGGGCCAGTAGATCTTGACGGAGGCAGTCGTGCGGGTGCTTCTGTGCTCGTCCCCGCAGGGTTCGAGCCGGTAACCGCTGGGCTGGTCGTTGGTCACCAGGGCGGTGCGACCGCTCAGTCCGACGCCGATCACCCAGAAATACAGGGGCACACCGGAGTGGTTGGCCACCGTGACCCGGTAGCTGTCACCGTCGTACAGCCGCTCGCCCACAGGGCGCAGCACCCGCCACTCGCCGCTCCCGGCCGCATGCTCGGCCTCGAACCGGACCTCCGGGCCGGCATCCAGACGGCCCGCGCCCTCCGGGTCACGAAGTCGTCGTACGCGTTCGCCCCGGGCCAGCTCCTCCAGCAGGGCGGTCAGCCGGGCCGGATCGGAGCGTGCGGTTCCGGACGGCTTTCGGAAAGGCTGCCCCTCCGCGTTCAGCACTTCGCACGTCCCGTTCCGAGCGCGCACGGTGGCGAATGCCTCTCCCTTGTCCTCGGTCTCGGCCAGCCGTGGACAGCGGGCGAGTTCCTTGCGCAGCGCCTCGGCGAAGAGGTCATGGGCGTCGATGAGCACGTGCCGGCGGTCGTGGACCCGCACCGGAAGCGCGTACGAGCCGGGCGGAAGCGCCGCCGTGAGCAGCTCACCCGCCGGCGGCCGGGGCGCGGCGGACGGCGGCGTACACAGCAGCGCGTCCCCCGCCTTCATCACCTCCACGGTCGCCGCCATGGAGGTCTCCCGGCCGCCGCCCTCCGGCTGACCGCCGGGGAACACCATGCTGACGGTGTCCTCGATGCCGAGACCGAAGACGGCGCCGCCGGGAACGACGAACCGGCCGTCCCGCCGCACCAGCGGGAGCCGTTCGGGCTCGGGGGGCTCCTCCAGGGAGAACGGCAGCCGTCCCGAGGGCCCTCCGGCGTCGGGCCATTGCCGTACCTGCTGCTGCTTGATGCGGTCGCGGGCGTGCGCGACCAGCACCGACCAGGGCACGCGGGGATGCCGTTGCGGATCGAGCACCTTGGCCAGGGCCGCGGTGAAGACGCCCTGCCGCCCGGCTCCGGGGCGTAGTTCGACCTCGTACGCCGAGTCGTGTTGCTGACATGCCGTCAGCCGTACGACGTTCGGGACCAGCGGGTCGCCCGGACGGGAGAGAGCGGCCGCGCGCTCGAGCCCCGCGGCCCGGGCGACTCGGGGCAGCTCCACCGATTTCAGTGCCCACCGGCCGGACTCGTACGCCGCCTCCCGTACCGCACCGCCGGAGTGACAGCAGTCGAGGACGACGGTGACATTGGGGGTGACATCGGTGAGGACGCGGACGGCGGCGGTGAGTTCCTCGGCCAGATAGCCACGGAAGTCGGTGGGAGTACTGTCGGCCATGTCGACGGGCACCAGATACTGCAGTTCGCCCAGCAGTGCGCCGTGCCCCGAGTAGTACACGACCACGCCGTCGCCCGGCCGGGTGGCCTCCCCGAGCCGGCTCAGGGCCGTCCTGATTCCCGCGTAACTGGCCAGTTCCTCCGTACAGGTCCGTACGTCGGTGAATCCATGGTTCCTCAGCACCGCGTGCATCAGCTCCACATCGGCGTGCACCCCGGTCAGACCGTAGGTCTGGGCACCGATCAGCACCGCTCGTAGCGTCATCTCATACCCCCACATGGATGAAGGGCGCCCAGTGGTACGGGTGCCGGTCGTCTGCGTCCGTATGACGCAGCGGTTCGCTGTCCCGGGCCGGGGACGTGGACGGGGCCGAAGCCGGGGGCATGGACACGTCAGAGGACCGTGCGCGGGACGCCGGTCCCGCGCGGACTCCGGCACGTCGCGTCAACGCGCCGAACTCCTCGTCCCGTTCGGCGCCGGACAGATCACGCACCTCGCGCTGGGCGCGGGCCAGCGCCCCACCGACGGAGGCGGCCGGGTCGTGGACGAGGTGCCGGTAGGCCTTGGTGACGACCAGGCAGCCTGTGCTGTCGCGGACCGGCCAGAGCGAGACCACGGCATGCCGCGCCCCAGTGATCAGGGCGGCCCGGGTCAGCCCCAGGACATCGCCGCCCGCGGTGGCGCTGCCGCGCCCGGTGTCGCAGGCAGACAGCACCAGCAGCTGCGGCCCATGAGCGGCGGCCAGCAGGTCGGCGAGGCCGAGGAAGTCGTCCCCGGCGAGCGGCAGCCGGCTGCGGTTCGGGGCCAGTTCGTCGACCAGACCGTGAGCGGCGAGATGCAGCACCTCGTAGCCGGGCGCCGCGTCCAGCACCTTGGCACGGGTGGCTTCGGCCCCGGTCAGCAGTCGGTGACGGGGCATCAGCCGGGCGATCTCGGCGGTTTCGGCCGCGGTGCCCGGCAGCTCCCGCAGCCCGTGGCGGGGGTCGCAGGCCGGGGCGCCCACCAGGAGGGCGCCGAGCTCCGACCAGGGCCGGTCCGGCGCATGGTGCCGGGTGAGGAGCGAAGCCGCGGGAAGGTACGACACCTCGTGGGTGGCACCAAGAACATCGCCGTTCCAGGGCAGGGCGTGGAAGGGCAGCAGTGAGAGCGGGGCCGGGGGAACCACGATCACCCGCCGGTGATGCTGGAGTTGAGCGGCGAAGGGCCGCAGCAGCAGCTCGGCCAGCTCCCGGCCGTCGGCTTCGCCGGCGCTCCCACCCGCCGTGGAGCACCAGCCGTGGAAGCGTCGCGCGGCCGCCACCAGGGCGTGGGCCCACCGGGTACGGCGCTCGGCGAGCAGCGTCTCACGGGTCATCGCCCAGGCGACGAGGGTGTTGTCGAAGAGGTGGTAGGCGAGGAGCAGAGTGCCGGGAGGCAGTGCCGCGGCCACGGCGGCGGCGTCCGGAAGCGTACTGCCGCCGGACGCCGTGAGCGCGGCCGGAACCAGCCTCCGTACCTCCGCCTCGGCGACATCCAGAGCCCGCTCCGCCTCCTCGATGCGCCCCCGCCGCACTTCCTCTCCCGTCCCGTCGCCCTCTTCGGTCCCGCCGCCCTCGTGCGTCCACGCACCGGGAGTCCCGAGCGCCTCGTCTCCCGCGACCGCCTCCGGCCCGCGCACTTCGGTCCGTGCCGGGTGTCGAGCGTCCACGGGTGCCGACGCATCCGAAGCGGGCCGTCCGCCGCCTTCGGCGGATGAGCCGACCGGGCCCGGCGGAGCCAACCGGCTGCGGAAGGTGGCCGCGTGTTCCTCGAACTCCGCGGACCAGCGCACCTCGGCGGCCAGCCAGTTCCTGACGGCCGCGAGGGCGGATGGGTCGCTGCCGGCGGCGTCGAGGGCGTGGACGGCGTCGAGGAATCCGGCGCGGCTCCGCTCGGCCCGGGTGAAGGCGGCGGCCGGCGCGGCGGGACCGCCGAGTGCGAGGAGGGAGAGCACCGCGGTGTGGTGCAGGCCGGCCACCACCTGATCGTCGGCGAAGGCGGCGCGCAGCGCGTCGCGGGCCAGCTTGATGTGATGCTCCTCGTAGGCGTCGAGCCCCAGCAGGGCGTGGTCGGCGGCCTGGCCGTACGCACCCCTCGCCAGGGCGAGGTCGGCATGAATCCCCGGCCGTTCCCAGGGGTGGTCCTGGTCCGGGCCGGCGGCGCCGATGAACGGCACATGAGGCGCGGCGCGTTCGGGCCGGCGCAGACGCAGCCAGAGTCCGGCGGCCTGGATGGCGGAGAGCTGCGGCTCGACCGCCTCCACCTCGGCCCTGGCCCTGTCCCACTCCCGCAGATCGACGTGAACCGCACAGCGCAGGACGCGCCGGATCGTCTCGTCCGGGATCCGCTCGGCCTCCCCCAGGGCCTGCCGGGCGAGGCGGTCGGCCTCCTCCTCCAGACCTGCCGAACGGGAGCGGCGAGACCGGAAGAAGGTCTCCTGGGCCGAGCAGGACGCGAGGTCGGAACGGAGCATGCCGAGGATCGTCTCCACCGGTTCGACGTCCGCCAGAAAGCGGGTTCCGACGCTGATCGCGACATCGATACGGGATCGCGAGGCGGCCATCACCTCGGGGTCCCGGAGGGCGGACGCCTGGTCGTGGAAGATCTTGGCGGAGTGGATGACGCCCAGGCAGTCCGCCAGTTCGGGCGGCTCGCCCTGCTCGGTCCTGCGCCGGAGATGTGCGAGATGGCCTTTCTGCTCCAGATCGGTCAGGACGATACCGGCCAGCCGGTGCCGGGCCCGCAGATAGGTGCCCGCCGCCGGGGCCGCCACGCCCTCGGCGGTGCCTGCTGGCTCCGGAGCCAGCCGGTGAGCCAGCAGTGCGGCCCGCCTGCTCCGGACGACGTCCCCGTGCGTGCCCCAGAACTCGGCCCGCTCCAGGACGAGTTGCCGCATGCCTCGCAGCCATGACGTGCTTCCGGCCGTACTCGCCCAGCTCACGACGGACTCGGCAGTCTCAGCCTCCTCCCCCGGGTCCGTCCGTGCTCCGGACTCGACGCCGGCCGCGATCAGGTCGAGCTCCTGGTGGACGCCGAGCAGCGCGGCGTACGCTCCGTCACCTGCCGCGACCGCCAGCTCCCGTGCGCAGGCGACGGTCCTGCGGCATTCATCCAGTTCACCCCGGAGCCGATGGATGTGGGCGAGGCGCAGCAGCGCCGCGGCCCGGCCCCGCAGCGATCCGGCCTCCTGGTACGCCGCGTCGGCCTGCTCGTAGTGCTCGGCAGCCAGGGACAGCGCTTCCGGATCCGGCGGGTGCGGTACGGCGGCGCACTGTTCCGCCGTTCCCGGTGTTCCCAGGCGCCAGTCGCCGGTGAGAAGCGCGGCGAAGCCGGCGGTCGCGGGGCTCGGGGCGTTCTGCCCCACGTGCTGCAGCAGGGTTTCGGCCGCGTGCCGGTCGCCGGCCCGGACGCGGAGGTCCGCTGCGAGCAGCAGATGGCAGGCTGCCGCATCCGCGTGGCCGGTGGCGGCGATCTCCTCGTACAGGCCGTCGAACCACTTCAGCGGTTCCCGGGTGTCCGCCGAGAGATCCCGCTCCGTCCAGTGGGCGCGGACCCCGTACTGAACCGTTCGCGCCTGGGCGTCGGCCGCCCCCGCGGCGTGACCGAGCGTCATACGGGAGGAGAGCAGGACCGGAGTGACGCGTCCCGCTAGGTGCGCACAGAGTCGCAGCCGCGGGTCGGTGGCCGAGTCCATGGCGGCCTCGATACCCTCGCCGGCCTTGAACTGCGCGACTTCGGCCTCGGGCCGCAGGGGCACCAACGAGGTGCCGGGCTGCCAATTGCTGTCCATGGCGACCGCGGCGGTCCGCAGGGCCCACGAGAGCGGAGACCACGGTGACGGCCGCACGTGATCGTGTGCCCTGGGCGGGGTCGCACCTTCTGAGGCGCCCGGTGTCGGCTCCTCCAGGATGGCCAGGGCCCGCTTGGGTTCGCCGGCCGCGAGTGCGGCAGCCGACGCGAGCCACGTGCCCAGCGACTCGTCTTCCCGGGGGGCCGGCTCGCCGGGCCGGCGGACGACGGGATCGGTTCCCCGCTGCTCGATGAGCAGCAGCGCGGTCAGCCTGCCGATGGCTTCGCCGTTCTCGCCGCCCCCTGCGGTTACACGCTGCCTGGTTTTGGCCATGGCTTTACCCCTCCCCCTCACTCCCCCGCATTCCCCGTCCGACGGAGCGCCAGATTGCCGACCGTAGCGGCGGATTCGCGGAATGGGCCATGTCTGCGGATTTCACAGACCACCCCTAACAATCTCGATCAATCGATCGGTCATTTAACGACACATTCAGAATCGATCCGCAGGCAAATCAAATCGATCCTGGCATTGCTCGAACCACTCGCCGAACTGCGTACCTTTCCGCCCCACGAGAAGTCGGCCGCCACACGATTCCGCACCACCCTGGATACCGCACATCCCCGCAACCAATTCCGCAATACGACTGGTTGTCGCCTGCCGACCGATGGCATATTTCAGACCCGGTCCAGACCCGGCGGGGGGAGCACCATGGGTTGGCTGGAACAATTGCGCGGGCCATCAGCCCGCGCTCGCGGCCATGGCGCCACCACGGTCGCCGGGCATTTCACGGCGGGCCCGACGCATCACGAACCCAAGCGCCTCGCGGCCGAATTACGTGATCTGGCCGGCCACCCGCTCTGTGCGGTGCACGGCGAGGCGCTGCGCCGTCTCGCGGATGCGGTGAACAGCGGCAGCGAGGACGAACTGCGCATGTGGGCGGGCGGCGGACTGGTCGCCGCGTACTGCGGGCCGGACGCGCTCACCGCCGCGACCGCCGCGGAGTCCGGCGGAGCGCGGCGGCTCCTCCATGCGCTGCCCTCCGTACTCGTCTTCGCCCCGCTGCTGGTCACCTGGGCAGGGCTGGGGGCCGCCGCCTACGCATACCAGCGGATGCGGGACTCCGGCGAAGGCGCCGACTCCGGCCCGTCCGAGTCGTTCCTCACCCTGTGGCAGCAGGGCTTCGACGGCCATCTCTGGCCCGTCCTGCACTTCGACATGATGGTCGTCTACACCGTCGTCGCCCTGCTTGCACTGATGGGCACCACCGTGCTGAGCCGCCTCAGGGACACGGCGGAGGAGACGGAACGGCGGCTGATCGTCCCCCGACTGTCGGGAGCGCTCGCCCAGGTCGAGGCGCTGGCCGCGCGAGCCGCGCACTCCTCCCCCGCCCACTTCGCCCAGGAACTCCAGGGCGCGGCCACGGGATTGCGGGCCCTGCTGGTCCAGGCGGCCGATGTCCAGGAACGCGCACACGACCTCCTCAGCGAAGCCGGTGCGGCCACGGAGCAGCACCTCGCCGCCGTCAAGGCTCTGGAGTCGGCCGTGGCCGAGCTACGGGCGGGAACAGCGGACGTACGGGAGTCCGTGCACGTCGCCACAGAGGCGGCCGGCGAGGTGGCGACCGGTACCCGGCTGCTCACCGACGAGCTCGCCAAGTCGGGCAGCGCCATGGCTGAAGGCATGGACCGCGCGGGCCGGCTGGCTGCGGAACGGATAGGCGGCGCCGGGCAGCTGACCGCCGCCCGGATCGACAAGGCCGCGCGCGAGGCACGCGAACGGGAAACCGCGGCGGCCGACCGCACAGCGCAGTGGATGCGCCAGGCCGTGCAGGAGGTGACCGGATCCCTCACCGCCGTGCGCGCCTCGACGGCCGAGTCGACTCAGGTCCTGACCGCGACACTCGGCGGTCTCGACCGCACACTGGCGGCCCTGCCGGCCGCCCTCGAACGCGCGGCCGCAGAGGGCGCCGAACGCATCGGCACCGCCTACGACCTTGCGGTCGCGGCCCTGGCCGTCTCGCTGCGCGAGGAGGTGCATACCGTCACCACCGAACTGGCCGCCCGCATCGCGGAATTGCGCGAAGCCACTCTCACCCAGCAGAACGGCCAGACCCGGGCGCACACCCGGCTGCTGGAAACCGTCGAGGAGTTGCACGGCGCACTGCGGTCCCTCGCCGACACCCTGGCCGCGGGCCCGCCCGCCCCGCCCTCCCCGCCGACGCTGAGCCTGCCCCTGCCCGGACTCCGTCCACCCGCCGGGCCCGGACCGGGAGCCGAAAGGAAGCAGGCCCGCCCCGAACCCGCCGATGATCCCCGGAGCGCGCGGGCGGCCGGCGAGGGGGACCGATGAGGAGGCGCGGCATGTCGGGGGCACGGCTGGCAGGGTGGCTCTTCGCCGATCTGCTGCTGGTCATGGTGGTCGTGGCGCTGGGCGGCGAGAAGATGACGGAAGGCGCCGGTGCGCGTATTCGGCCGGAGCTCACGGCCGGCCCCACCGGCACGCCGGCGCCGTCACCGACGCCCACGATCTCCGCCCCGGCGCCGAGCAGCCCGGCGGCCCCGGCCGGCGGGCTCGATCCGGACACCGAGTCGATCACCGTACGCACCGACCCGGAGGAACTCATCGGCGGCTCGGACGGGGCCGCCGCGAGCATTCGACGCCAAGTCGTCGAGAAGGCCAAACAGTTCCAGGGCGAGCGGGCCGCCTTCGTCATCGTCTTCGGCAACGCCGGCCGACTCCCGGGCGGTGCGGTCGACACCCGGTCCAGCACGGCGTATGCCGAAGCCGTCGCCAAACTGCTGCCCTCCGCCGCACCCGATTTCTTCCCGCCCTACGACGAGAAGATCATCCGCAGCTACCACAACACGGACCCCGGCGTTCCGTCCGGCACCGCCGAGATCGAGCTGTTCTTCCTGCTTCACTGACCCACTCACCGCACTCACCGCGGAGTCGCCGTGCCCCACTCATCCGCATCAGCCGCCACAGGTTCCCACGCGTCCTCGCCCACCGCTCTCGCCGATCTGCAGCGGTATGCCGAGGACGCCCAGGCCATGCTCCGGGACCAGGAGATACCCGACACCCCGGAGTGCCACGCCGGCCGGGACCGGGTCCGGGAAGCCGCCCAGGAGCTGCTGGACCGGGCCATCTCCCCCGTCACCATCGGCGTCGTCGGGGAGTACAGCGTGGGCAAGTCCCTGCTGCTCGGCACCCTCTTGGGCTGCCCCGATCTGCTGCCGGCCGAGGAACGCCCCACCACCGGCAACATCACCGTGCTGTCGCTGACCGCGGGCGAGCCCGGCAGCCCCACCCGGGCGGCAGAGGACACCGAGATCCGCTATCTGAGCGAGGCGCAGCTCAGCCGCTGCGTACAGGACATCCTCTCCAGTCTGATCACCAAACTGGACAAGAGGCATCCGGAGTTGGGCGCGGGCACCGCCCTCGCCGGATACGACCCGGTGGCCGATCCGCGTGGCTGGGCGCCCTTCGACAGCTGGTACCCGTGTCTGTGGCCTGCCCCACCGGGCGCGGGAACCCGCCCGGTGCCGCCCGAGGTCATCGACGACACCCACCGGGACACCGTGGTCGAGCTGTGCCGGATCAGGGACGCGCTGCTCAGTCAGCAGGGAGAGCTGAGCGTTCTCGGGCAGAGCGTCTCCGTCAAACGGCGGATCGTCAACGAGGCCCTGAAGCTCCCGGCCGAGAAGGTAACTCCTCCCACACCACCCAAGCTCACCATCCAGCCGTTCAACCGCGAGAACGTCCGCAGCGAAGTGGGCGATGCGCTCAGCCGCAGCTTCCCGCTGATCGAGCGGGTGGTCCAGGAGGTCACGGTCTCCCCCGACCACTGGGCCCTGGGCGGTCTGCTGACCGAACACCGGCTGCGGTTCCTGGACTTCCCCGGCATCGGAGCGGCGGGCTCGTACGGCAGGGACAAGTCGCTGAGCCGACGTGCGCTCGTCGACGTGCACACGATCCTGCTGGTCCTTCTCTCCGCCCGCCCGCAGTCCAAGGGAGCCTCCGAATTCTGGGACATGCTCCTGGAGGACGGCCGCACCCCGGAGGCCCTGGGCCAGGCCGCGTTGGTCGCCTCCAACATCTTCGACCGGACGCACCTTCCGTCCCTCGCCGCCCTCCCGGGCTCCGAACTGCCGCTGCCCCAGCTGCTGCGGCACGCGGACGAGCTCAACGGAATCCATGTCTACGGCAGCAAGTTCGTCCGGGGACGCCAGGACGGCATCGTCGTGACCTCGGCGATCCCCGCGATCCGCCGCTACGAGCTGTCGTACACCAACCTCTCCGACCACACCCGCGACCGCGTCCGCGCCGCCATCGGCAAGCTTCCGCCGCCCGGCGAACGCCCATGGGAGCCGATCGCGGCCCGCCTGGAGGCCACCGAGCCCGCCAATGCCTGGACGCCACGGCTGCGCGCGTACGACGAGGACGGCGGCGTCGGCCATCTGCGCACGCTGATCGAGGAGCACGTACGGAAGAACGGCGTGGCGCAGAAGCTGGAACGCGCCGAGCGCTCACGGCGGAAGCTGAACGCGGCGCTGCTCACGCTCCAGCGCCAGATACATCGCTCCGCGGCAGGCGAGAACGCCGCGTACCGGGAGATCACGGAGATGTTCGCCGAGCTGCGCTACCTGCTGGACAAGCGGGTGCGCCCCGCCCTGCACGCGCTGCACAGCCCCGACCCGCTTGCCGAGGACGGCGGCGAGGCACCGGAGTACGGCGAGGCCGGGGACGCGGGGACCCTGGCCCGGCCGCCGGGTCTGGCGGCCACGGCCGCCGCCGTGCACCAGGACGTCTTCCAGTGGACACAGTGGCACCAGCTGCTGGAGCGCGCCGACCGGGACCAGCAGCATCTGGTCACCAAGAGCAGGCCACCCGCGGCCGATACGACCATCTGGGAGGACTACTTCGATTCCGCGGACGCGGGCTCCGACGCCCCGGACGACATCCTCGGGGACGCGGACCCGGCAGAGGACTCATCCGGCATCTTCGTCGAGAACTTCCGGCAGACGGTCCAGGAATGGAGCAGGAACGGCAACGACGGGCTGCGTGAGTGGTGCCAGGACTGGGCCACCCACTGGCAGCAGGAGTTCGCCGCGCTGCGCGAGTGGTTCGCCGAACCCGGTACGCGCTCGCTGCTGATCGAGCTCTACTCCCGGCGGCGCGGTGGATCGGCGAAGGCCCGCCGGCAGCTGGGGCATCTCTGGACCTGTCTCGACCCCGAGAAGACGGTCGGAAAGATCATGCCGAGGCTCGACCACCGGGAGTGGGACAGGAGCGAGCTGGAAAGCCGTTTCCCCGCCCGGCCGCACCACGCACTCGCCTGGCACCACCTGATGCGGGACCTCGAGGAGCACATCGAGGAGCGGGAACGGCACCCGCTGCGGGTGGTTGAACTGCGCCAGCACACGGCGGTAGCCGCGGCCCGGACGGTCACGGACCATCTGGAGGAACTGCTCGGTGTGGTCACCGAGCAGCTCATCCCGGTGTACGACCAGGCATCTGCGGCCCTTCTCAAGGAGAGCGATGTCGTGCCGCCCCGTCAGGACCCGCCGGGCGACGGCCTCTTCGGCGGGCCGGCCGGCCGGCCACCCGGCGGCTCACCGGACGGCGACGGCGGCGCCGACGAGTACCGCGAGTACGTCGAGCAGCCGATCGACCACCTCATCAGGACCTGGAGCGTCGACTGACCATGAGCAGCGCACTGGAGATCTCCTTCCGTGTCCCGCCTCGTGCCGGCACCGAACCCGGCACCACGCCCCACCCCGGCGTGGTGGCGCTCGGCCGGCGGCACTTCCGCGTCTACGCCGATCAGGACGGCTTCGCCCTTCCCGAAGTGCTGGTTGAGCGCGAGCCCGGCAACTTCGGCTACCTCACCGTCCATCTGCCGCCCCGCGTCGAGGTCCGCGCCGAACCCGGGGAGCCCATGCCGGCGCAACTCGCGCACGCCCTGGAGACCGTGTGGGTCCCGCAGGAGTACACCGTCGTCAGCGTGGACGGACTCCGAGTCCTCTCCGCGAACACCCGGCTGCCCGTCAGCCTGGTGTACGGCGATCCTCGTACGGCACCACCGGGCGCTCCGTTCCCCGAGAGGCAGCTCCGGGTCGATGTGCACTGGTCCGTCGACTACACCGGCCCGTCGGGCAACTACACCGCGCCCGGCAGCGTCACCGTGGAGTTCGCGCCGCCTGGTGAGCAGCCACCGGCGGCGGAAACAGCCTCCGGGTTCGCCTCCGGCTTCGAACCCGCGGACGACGGCGAGTTCCTGGCACTGCGGACCCCGCAGCCGGCGGGCGACCACTTCCAGCAGTTCGTCGTCGTCGATCTGGGCTCGACCGCATCCACGGCGACGCTCTGGGACCTGGGCAACATCACCCACCGGCTGGTCGACCCCGATCAGACGGCGGCCCTCGCCGCGCTGCTGAGAGAGTTGCTGGAGCCTCCTGCCGACGCTCCCAGCGAGTGGCGCAAGGTGGTGGAGGCGATCATGTCCAGCCGACTCGTACTGGGTCGCCGGGGCGGACAGCGGATCACCGGGCGGGAGGCGCTCGCGCGGCTGAACGACGCCGATGTCGTCGACGCCCTGATGGTGAAGGTGGAGCAGAGCCTGCATCAGGACAGCCGGCCGGCGCTGCGGGACTGGCTGGTGTCGCGCCTCTACGACGGTTACGCCCGCGTCATGAGCACCCCCGCGCTGGACCGCCACAAGCTGCGGCCCGTGGACTATGCGGACGTCACCGGCAAACGCACCCATGCCCCGGCGAGCGCCCTGGTCGAACTGCCGAGGCCGGCCGAGGCCGAGCCCGGCGTCGCTCCGCTGCCGCAGGACCGGCGCTTCGAGCTGTGTGGAGAGAACTCCGACGACGCCATCACCGGTATCAAGCGCGCCCTCCTGGAGCATCCGCCGCGCCCTGTCGGCGGCACCGACATGAGCGCCGTCCATCTTGCCCAGCACATGTATCTGCGGCTGGTGGAACGGGCGGAGGAACTCACCCGCCGCGAGGGGGACCGGTCGGAGCCACGGCTGCGCACCGCCGTCATCACCTACCCGACGAGCATCCTGCCGGAGATCAAGCTCCGGCTGGAGACGCTCGTACGCACCGGACTCGGCATCCCGCAAGTGGTGATGGACTACGACGAGGGGCTGGCCGCCAGTCTCTTCTTCGTGATGCGGGAGCTGTCCGACAACCAGAACCTCGGTCTGGAGGCCCTGCGTTCCCGGTCGCGGCATGTCAGCGACGACCCGCCGACCTGGCATCGCATTCTGCTGGCCATCGACATCGGCGGCGGCACGACGGACATCGCGCTGCTGCGGCTGGCAATGGTGGACCAGACGCCGGAGCTGACGAAGGAGGAGGAGTTCGTCTCCGGCCGCGACTACCGGCTCGAACCGCAGCTGCTGGGCTCGACCGGGCACGGCCAGCTCGGCGGCGATCTGCTGACTCTTCAGGTCTTCTACTGGATCAAGGCCTGCCTCGTCGACCAGTTGCGCTCCGGTGGCAGCAGCCCCGGCGCGGCAACCGGTACCGGCGTGAACGGTGAATCCGTGACCCGTACCCTCGCCACCCGGATCGCCGACCAGGCCGCCGAGATGCTGAACGTCATCGTCGCCCCGGACGTCCACCGCACACTCGACGAGTACCTTCCGACGCGCTGGGAAAATGTCCGCGACGAGGCGGAGCGCGACCGGCGACGGCGCCGTTTCACTCTCCTCTGGCAACAGGCCGAGCTGCAGAAACGCAAGCTGGGCAAAGGTGTGGACGGCGGCGGGGGCGGGGGTTCAGCCACTGCCGGGACGATCAGGACCGATCATGTCCAGGCGATTCTCGACGCCTGCTCGCACGGGCTCGGCCAGGCGAAGGAGGTCCGGCTCGACCCCGCCGACTTCCGAAAGCTGCTGCAGCCGGTACTGAGCCGAGCCGCGGAGATGGGCGGCGACCTCGTACGCACGGTCTTCACCCGGATCCACGAGGAGAACGCGAAACGCGTCGCCAAGGGCCTGGATCCGCATCCGGTGCCTGCCCTCGACCAGGTGGTGCTCTCCGGCCGCAGCAGCGCGCTGGAGCAGGTGCGGGAGAACGTCATCGACGTACTCACCAAGGTCGACGCCGACTCCCAGGTGCGGCTGGGCTGGAACCCCACCGCCCTCGCGGTCGAGAAGGGCTTCATCGCCAAACAGGCGACCTCGCTCGGCGCGGCCTGGGCCCATTCCACCCATGCCCTCGCGGGCGTGCTGGGCGGACAGCGGACTCGGCTGCGGGCCACGGACGCGGTGATCCGGCTGAGCGATCTCGACATCAGGACCCAGGGGCTCTTCTCCGCGCTGCCAAGCGATTTCGGCCCGGTGACCGGCGAGGCCAGGGTGCTTCCGGTGCTCCGCGCCGGTACTCCCTTCATCGAGCTGGACGCGCGGGGCACCAGAGGTGTCCGTACGGACTGGCAGCCGCTGAGCGACCTGGTGCTGCTGTATCGGGCCGTCTCGTCGAAGGACTCGATCCAGTGGGGCAGTTTCAATCTGTTCCTGGCCGCCGACGCGGAGTCGATGAAGGAGCCGCTGGGCGAGGCCTGGCGGAGGATGGACGGCAACGGCGTCAACTACCAGCTGGAGATGGACCACCGGCTGTTCTCCTACATTCTGCTCTGCAACGGCACACCGCATCTGCTGGTCACCGGTCAGCCCCTGGAACTGAACGACGCACTGCCGGGTCTGGCCTTCAACGCCTCGCTCGGCCAGTGGTCACTGCCCGGGAGCATCTGCGTGTCGCTGGGCGCGCCGGACGTGGGCGCACCGGACCTGGTCGAGGTGTTCCCGACTCCGCGGGCCGCCGGTCCGGATACAGCAACACGTTCGGGTACGGGCGCTGGTGAGACGTATCTGGGCGAGCTCTTCCACGACACCACCGATTCCGAGGAGCCACCGGTTCCGGGACGGGTGGCGGTGCTCGACGCGCTGCCGGTCCGGGGTAACTACCACTTCTATCTGCTGCGCGACGGCAGCGGCGAACCCGAGTACCTTGGCCGGCTCCCGGCCCCGGGCCAGGGCGAGCACTCGGCGACGTTGGACGCCCACGGCCGGCTCCGCGTGCACCGGGGCGCCGTCCCCTATCTGCCCGCGGAGACCCTGCGGCAGGTCGAGCAGCGTCCCGGCCGGGTACTGCACCGGCCGATGAACCGCGGTGTCAGCAACTTCAACAAGCACTGGGACCCCACGAACGGGAGCCACTGATGCCCGCCACCAGCACCGCCAACAGCACCGCCACCAGCACCGCCACCAGCACCGCCACCGACCACTGGGCCACGTTCGCCGACGCCGTGGCCGACACCTTCAGAGCGGGCCCCTCGGCGAGCCGCGACACATTGCTTTACGCTCTGCGCCGCTGCGCGCAGACGCTGAAGGAAGAGATGACGCCGGATCACGAACGGTACGCCGGTGACTCCGACGAGGTGGTCTCCCGCGTACTGGACGCCTACAAGGCCCTCGGTCTCGCGATCCGGGCCGCCGGAAGGCCGCCGGTCACGGGCGGACCCGAGCCGGCCGACGAGGCGGACAACCGCACCGGGGCGGCCCGGCGGACGGGCGAGGAGGGTACGGACACCGGTACCGGGACCGAGTCCCAGGACATGACCGCAACGCCGCCCGATCCCGATCCTGTCTTCGACCGGGAAGCCCAATGTGCCACCCGCCTGGTCGAGTTGGGCGATGAACTGCACACGGACCACGGCATGTACGTCGGCAGTTGGCGGCGCCGTCCGCCCGGGCCCGTCACCGGGAAGGACATAGCCGGATCCTGGGAGTCGCTGCATATCGCCCTGCTGCGCCTGCCCAAGAAAGACGTCGCCACCTGGCGGGACAAGTTGGCCAGGGCCGCACGCGAGTGCCTCGGCATCGACAGTGCCGCGTCGTCCGGCGCGCCGGACGACCACCCCGTTCCCGCGCTCGGCGCTCTGCACAACGGAGTTGTCCTGCCGCGCGCCTTCACCACCGTGGGGGCGCTGAGAAGGGCAGCCGCCCAGGCGCCCTCGGACGTCCGCGACGGTCTCGGCATCGGGGACGCCGGGGCCGGGGACTTCCACGACCCGCGGCTCCACTGGGCCGCGCGGGCAGCACAGGCGCTGCGGCTGGTGGAGCTCGACCCGGAGCTGCGAGCTGTCCTCGACCCGGACGGCGCTCCTGCCGCCCTGTGGCACGAAAAGCAGAACCGGTACCGGAACGTGCTGGTGAGCAGCTTGAAGACCGCTGCCAACGCACTGAGCGGAGGGGCCGACTGGACCCCCTCGACACAGTTGGGCCCCGCCCTGCAACTCGACCTCGTACTGGGCGGACTGCACCACGAACCGGCGGCCGCCCCCGACAGCTGGTGGTGGTGGTGGCGCAGGGAGGTGTCGTGCATCCTCAAGCCGCTGGCCGAGAAGGCGGGCCACGAGTTGGTCTTCGACGACACCCGCACCTGGCACGAGTCCGAGCTCGGCGCCTTCACCAGGAACAATGTGGGGGGCGACAGAACACGGGACGAGCAGTTGATGCACTGGGTGCTCCAGACCCCACTGCGCCGACGCGGCGGACAGGGGACGGAGTTCCCGGGCAGGGTGGTCTGGCGCCCCGATCCGCCGAACCCCGGCGGGCTGTGACATGGCGAGGACGGCGGGGACCCATCGCCCCACGTGGAGCGGCCCATGGTGGGTGCGCGCGAGCGCATTGCTCGCCGCGTCCGGGGTGGGACGTGCCGCCGGACTGTCCCCACAGCTCGCGGCCGATGTGGCGATGCTCGGTGCACAGGACGGTGACGCGAGGCGGGTTCCGCTCCGGGTGGTGGTGCCCCGTACCGGCCCCGGCCCTGGGCTGGTTCCGCTGCTGGCCGGGCTGCGCATCGCCGATCCGCCCTTCGACACGGACCTCCTTCCGGTCTCCGTGCTCCACACCGCCGTCGACCGCCCCGAACTCCGCTTGGCACCCGCCCAGTCGGCGGCGCTCGACCGTCTGGCCCGGCTGCTGGCCTCCCGGCCAAAGCTGCTGGGCGAGGCACTGCGCGCCTCGCCCGGCACGGCGGCCTGGCTCCGCGTCCGTGCGTCCGAGGCCACCGCCGGCTCCTTCTTCCGCCCGGGCTGCGCGGGCACCGAAGCGGTCGCCCGTACCTGGCGCCGCTGCCAGGACCTCACCGCGGCCGGTCCCCTATCGGCGGTCCTGGATGCCGCGGTGGCATCGGCGCTGTCCGCACCGGCGGTGATCCGCGCGCCGTTCCGCGCCTCTCTCCTGCCCTGGCCGACTCCGGGCGAAAGGGGCCGGGACAGCCTGTGCACAGAGGTCGTCGATCTACCTGTCGTAGCGCCGGACAGGGCCGGACCCGTGACCGGGCGCGCGCTGCGCCGACAGGCCCTGGAAGTGCTGCACGCCGCGCACCTCGTTCTCGCCGTGCTGCCGGCCGACGAGCTCGGTGCGGACGCGAAGCCCTCGCCCGCGGTCGGAGTGCTCGGGGGACTGTTGGAACAGGTCCGGCGGGCGCCGCACCCGCCGCCGGTCGTGCTGGTGGCGACCGTGGCCGGGTTGCGCGGGAGGCATGGCATGGCGGATCTGGGCAGCTGGTTGCGCGGGCGCGGCGGCCGGACCGTGGGGCCCGCGGCCGAAGGGCTGCCGGTGTACGCATTGGCCTTGCCGGAGGCCGGACTGGCGGCGCGGCTGCTCGACGGGACGGTTCGGCGGCCCGGGTACGCCGTGCGGCAGGCGGAGGCGGACTGGGCTGCCTCAGGTCTGGCGGCGCTGAGCGAATTCGTCCTGCGCCCGCTGATCGGCGAGGCCCCTCGCCAGGTTCCCGGCCTGACCGTGCAGCGGCTGCGGGCCGCGTGCCGGGACATCCGGCTCGGCTGCCTCGACTTGACGGAACGTCATGAGCGGTCCACGGCCGACCCTGCGGAGTCGCCTCCGCCCAGGGAATCGCTCCCGGGAGCGGAATCGCTCCGGGAACGCGACGGACGCGAACTCTGGGACCGTCTCGAAGCCTTCGCCGCCTCCGCGCTCGCGGAGCGAGCCGTGCGGCGGCTGGCCACGAACGGAGGTCGGCCGCGTGGAGATTGAACCGCTCGGTCTGGTCGCGTTGCTCGCCCTGCTGTTCGCGTCCCTCGCCCTGTGCGGCGTACTGGCCGCACGGGTCCGCCGCGGATCGCGCCGCGCCGTAACACCGGTACTGGTGCCACCGAGGGAGCTGGTCGCGGCGGAACTGGAGCGGACCCGCGGGGCGTACGAGGTCCAGCTCACCCGGCTCCGTGGAGAGCGGGAGCAGGCGCTCGCGGACAACGGTGTTCTGCGGTCGCGGCTCGCCGAGGTGGAGGGCGGCGTGGAGGCTGCCCTCGCGGCGGCGGTGGAAGTGCGACTGGCTGCCGCGCTGGAGGCAGAGGTGGAGGCGAGAGTGGCCGCCGCGCTGGAGGCGCAGGTGGAGGCGCAGGTGGAGGCGCGACTGACCGCCGCCTTCGAAGCGAAGGTCGAGTTGGGAGTGGCTGCCCGGCTCGCCGAGGCGCTGGCGGCCGCCGCTGCCCGGAACCGCACGCAGGAGGCGGCCGAGGCCCCCGACCCGCCCGGCGGGCCGGCGCTCTCCCCCGCCGTACCGAGCCGACTGCCGCTGGGCAGGGATTCCGCGGCCGACAGCACCATCGACGGTGCAGACCTCGGTCCGCTGATCGTCCGGGCGGCCTCCGTTCGGGGCGACCGGCAGCGCGACGACGGTGAGCACCGGCGGGACGCGATCCTGCTGGGGCTGGTGGAGGAGATTCCCTCTCCGACGCTGCTCAGCGTGGTGGCCGCGGGTGCCCCGCGCGGGCTGTGGTCGCGCTCGGCCGCGGAGCGGGCCTGCCGGAGCCTCGCCGCGCAGCTCGGCCACTACGGCGAGCGGCTCGGCGCCGAGCTGTATCAGGGTGCCTACGCCACCACGCATGTCCCGGGCGATGACAGTGAGCTGGGGGGCCTGCTGCGCACCGCCGTCCAGGGTGTGGCTCGCTCGGTGCGTCTGGTGGCGCGCAACGAGACGGGCGGCGCGAGCGCCGGTCCCGGCAGCACCGGCGCGGCCGGGGACGCAGAGGTCGAGGTCGCGCTCACCGGACTGCTGTCCCGCCTGGGCGATCATCAGCTGCGTGAGCATGTGGCTTTCGGTGTCGGCGACTGCTCCGTACTGCGGCTGCGAGAAGGCGCCTGGGGCGAGGTTTTCACCGGTGCGCGGGAGGCGCGGCTTCCCAGCGCCGCGCCGGAGCTGCGCTGGGCCCGGTTCGATACCCGGCCGGGTGACCTGCTGGCGGTGTGCAGCGCGCCCATGGCGGAGCTGCTGCTCCGCGAGGATCTCGGTGACTGGTTCGCGGAGCGCTGGGCAGACCGCCGGCCGTTTCTGACGGCGTTTTTCTCCGATGTGAACGTTCGGGTGAGGTCGGCCGGGGGCGACCGGTCGGCTGTTTGTCTGTGGGATTTCGGGGAGGCCCGCCGCACCTCTACGACCGGTGGCTCGACGCGGTCCGCCACCGGCGACGGTCACGCGTGACGCCGGGCCCGCACGCGTACTGCCATGAACGGCGGCGGCTCACACCGAGCACTTCCCATCACGGCCGGGACAACGCGACGTCCGGGCAGCGGCATCCGGCAACCGCTGCCCGGGAGTCCGCGTCGGACCGCTCGGGCCGGGTGGCGTCAGAGCCGGATCTTCCAGCTGGTGGTGGACTTCAGCGTTCCGGCGATTTTCGGGTCTCGCGCCGAAGGCGTACGGTCCTCGGCGGTGATCGACAACTTGTGCGTGCGCAGGTCGAGCAGCCTTAGGGCCAGGTCCGACACCCGCACCTGAGTACGGCCCGCGAAGGGCTTCAACTCCCTGCCGTCCAGATACCAGCGGATCCTGAGCTGACGCCCGTCCGCACCCGTCAGCCGGGGTACGGCGGCCTTCGCGGTGTCTCCCAGCCGGAGGGTGCGATCGGTGGGGGTGACCGCGGTGACGATCCGCGCATGGCGGTAGAAGCCGGCGATCATCGCCTCGACACCGGGCAGGTTGAAGGGCTTGCCGAGAGAACGCATCAGGGAGTTGTCGGTGGGCCGGTACAGCCCCGTGACGAAGTAGCCCCCGCCCTCGTATGTGCCGACCGTGCCGCCGTCGGGCGACTCCTCGCCGAGCCAGCGGTGCCACTTGGCTCGCTGCCCGGCCATGTCCCCGGCGGCCAGTGTGGAGATATTGGCTTCGTCGGGCTCGGGGCCCGTGTACTCCTCGTAGCCCGGGTAGCCGGCGTAGGAGTACTCGTCGGCGAGCTTGCCCAGCGAGTGGCCGGTCTCGTGGATGGCGACCTGGCCGGACTTCTCGTTGCCCGCCGAGGCGGTCGAGATGCCCTCGTAGCCGAGGGTCGCGCTCGGCTCGTTGTAGCCCGCGCCACCGTATTTGGCGCTGTTGGCGAGAACGAGCACCAAGTCGGCCTCCGGCGCTTTCGCCACGTACCCGTCGACCTTGTCCTGGTCGATGCACAGCAGTCGCTCGATGTCGTCGCACCAGAAATACGAGCCCAGGGCGGTGTCCCGGACGACGGACGGACTTGGGTCGCCCGAGACGCCGGACTGGTTCGACACGGCATCGACCGCCCAGACATTGAAGAGGCCCTGGTACGTCGTGTACGGCTCGACGGCCGCGACCTCGGCCCATTTCTCCTTGGCGTCGGTGTGGAACTGGCCCAGCTCTGCGGCGGTATAGCCGTCCCCGACGATGACGATGTCCAGCCGGTCGGCGGTGGAGCCGTTGTCCACCAGCTTGGTGACCTCGCCGTCGGCGGCTTCCTCGGCCGCCGAGAGCCGGGGCGCGGGCCGGCTGCGGCCGTCGGCCGGTACGCGCGTGTGGCCGGATCCGGCGGCTGTGCCGCGTTCCGGCCCGGGTATCTCGACCTCCACCCCGGCCCTGCCGGGCGGCTCCGGATCCGCGGCCGCGCTGCCGGGTGCGGCGGCCAGTACGGCCGCGAGGGCCGCGGCCACGCCGACCGCCGCCATAACTCTGCGCCGTGCTGAACGCATGAAATCCTCCCCCTGATGCGGAAGTTAAGTAGCTGAGTAAACGCAATGAACGACGTGCTTAAACTAGGCGGGAGTGCAGGACGTGCGCAATCCCTACTGCCCCTGAATACTGGGGAGTTCGAGAACCAGGGGGTCCCCATGGACGAACCGGTCGAAATCGGCCGCCGGGTGCAGCGACTGCGTAACCAACGCGGCCTGACACAGCGGCAGTTGGCTGATCCCTCATACACCCCCGCGTACATCTCGACACTGGAGTCCGGCAAGGTCCGGCCCTCCGAGACCGCGCTGCGCTTCCTCGCGGAGCGGCTCGGCACGTCGTTCGAGGAGCTGGCCACGGGACGCCCCGCACATCTGGCCACCGAGCTGCGGCTCGCCCTCACCGACGCCCAGCAGCAGCTCGCCACCGGCTCCGCCGACGAGGCTGCCGTCAGCTACCGTCGTCTCCTCACCGACGCGGAACACCTCGACCTCGCTCCCGAGCAGGCCGAGGCGCTGCTCGGACTCGGGGACTGCGCGCTGGAAACCGGTGAACTGGCCAACGCAGGACGTCACTTCGAGGCGGCGGAGCGGCTCCTGGCCGGTGAACCGCTGCCCCGTCGCGCCCGCGCGATCCGGGGCCGCGCCATCGCGCACCTCCTGGCCGGGGAGCTGCGCTACGCCTGCTATCTCCTCGAGTCCACCATCGCCGAGCTGGGCGCAAGCGGACTGGCCGATCCCGAGGCGCTGGTACTGCTGTACGCCGCTGTCATCGGCCCATACATCGACATGGGCGCCCACGCCCGCGCCGCGCACGCCGCCGAACTCGCCCTGGCCCTGGCGCCGCAGGTCAACGACCCGGCACTGGTGGCGAGCATGCACCGGCAGGTGGCCCGTACGTTCCTCGCCGAAGGACGCACGGCCGACGCCGACGCCTCGCTCGCCAAGGCCCAGACGATCTACCGGCAGCTGAGGCTGCGGACGGATCTCGCGCACTGCCACTGGATGCGCGGCTACGTCCAGGCGCAGAACGGCGAACTCGACTTGGCCGAAAAGGAGCTGCGCACCGCCCGGGACATGCTGGCCGCCAAGCGTGCTGTGCTCTACACCGCCCAGGTGGAGGTGGAGCTGGCCGATGTACTGCGGCGGCTCGGGCGGCACGACGAGGCGGCCGGCCTGCTCTCGGCGCTACTGGAACTCGGCGACCAGCACGGCGCGGTGCACGCGGGCGGCGCGCACCGGCTGCTCGGGCTGATCGCCGAGGAGCGGGGGGAGGCCGAGGCCGCCGAGGAGCACTACGTCCTGGCGCTGGCCCTGCTGGAGCGCAGCGGGGCCAGCGGTGACCTGGCCGACCTGTGCCGTCTGCTGGGCGACCTACTGCGCCGCAGCGGCCGCACCGAAGCCGCTCTGGACGCGTACCGCACGGGACTGGGCCACCGGGCAGCCCCCGGCACGACAACCCTGGGACCGGCCCCGGCGGCTCCGACAATCCCGTAGCGCCGAGTGCAGTCCACGACCGCTCGTATGCACCCGCAACTCCTGCTCCACGTCACCCTCCGCCGCCCTCCAGGGGTTCACGCGCGTAACGGGCCACCCCCGCATCGCGCAGGCGGCGGGCGCGTAACACCAGCTCCAGCTTGAAGCGCCGGTCCGGATCGTCCACCTCGTCGCCCAGCAGTGCGCGGATCTGGCGTAATCGGTAGCGCACGGTCTGCGGATGGACGCCGAGTCGTGCCGCGACCTCGGGGGCGCCGCCACGTGTCTCCAGCCAGGCGAGCAGCGTCTCGACCAGTCGTCGGCTGTGTGCCGGGGCGCACTGGTCGAGCGGCGCCAGGCAGCGACGGGCCAGGTCCTCGATCAGTTCCTCGGGCGGCAGCAGGACCAGCGCCTCGGTGTGCTCCGTGCACTGCAGGACCTGGCCGGCCGGGAGCAGCCCGCGTTCCATCAGGCGTACGGCGGCGCAGGCCCAGTGCAGCGATTTGGCCGCCTCGGCGAGCGGAACCGGCGGTCCCATCGCGCCGGACCAGCCCGTCATCGCGCGCTCCAGCAGTTCCGGCCGGCCTGCCGCGTCCGGCTCGGGGACGACCATGCGCGGCTGCTCGTACTCCATGTCCAGCAGCACGTCCTGCCCCACGGCCGGGGCGACGGACTCCGGGGCCGGTCGCAGCAGTACTCCGACGGCGACCTGTTCGGGCAGTGGCCAGCCGATGCGCTCGGCATACTCGGCGAGGGCATCGGCGGGCTTGGTGCGGTGCTCACTGAGCAGCAGGCTGATCAACCGCTGCTGCAGCCGCAGCCGTTCGCCGGCCTGGCGAGCGGCGGCCTCGACGTAGCCGCGTACGGACTGTGCGACGAGCCCGTCGAGATACTCGAATCCCGACTCCACCAGCTCGTACATGGCGGGCGGCGGGATCTCGACCTGCTGACCGATCTCGGCGAGGCGACGCCACGCGAGCCGCACGCCGAGCCGGTAGATGGCCTGGAGCGAGTCCAGGCTGCGGCCGTGCAGCACTTCGCCGCGGCCGAACTCCTGGAAGACCTCCAGCTGACGCCCGTACGGCCGGCCCTCCTCCACCACGAGGTGGTCCACGAAGTCCTCCAACGCCCTGCGGATGCCGATCAGCGCCATGGGCTCACCCGAGTCGTCGACGACGAGCGGCAGGCCGGGGAACTCCTTGCGGATCTCCACCAGGATGACCTGGGCGAGTGCGGGCACCTCGGCCATGGCCAGGGCTGCGAATCTACGTGCCCGCAGGCGGGGAACGTCCCGCCAGGCCGTGCGCACGAGCATGGCTTCCTCCCTCGCTGCTGGTCGGCTACGGCTGCGGGGATGCTGTCGGCCGACCCGTCTCGAACGAGACGAGGGGCACATTGGGCTGCTCGGGCGTGGCGTTCAGGGCGGCAACGATGCCGAAGGCAGCCCCCATGGCGAGGACGGCGGCGGCCATGGCGGTCAGCACGGCAGCGGTGAGTCTGTGCATGGTCCAGCGAGCCTTTCGGTCGGAAGGCACCCCGCCCCACGGCCCCGGCTCGGCGATTGCCCAGTCTGTGAGGGGCATTGACACCCCGTCAAGAGGGCGCTTACGGTCCCGGCCCGTACAGACGCGCACCGTCCTGAATCCACCATCGGCCCGGGAGTGCCCCCCATGCGTCGTACCGCTTCGCCGTTGTCGCTGGTCCTGTTGGGTGTCGGCGTCTTTCTGCTCGTACTGGCTCCGATGCTCGCCCGGTACGTGGAACCACGCGCCGAACGCACCCCGACCGATGTCGATGTCACCACGGTGTTCACCGGCACCGGCGAGTATTTCGACACCAACAACGTCAGACCCGTCCGGGACAAACCGATCACCATCACCCGGCGGGTGCTGGGCGATGTCGCCGCGAGCGAGCGCAGCGGGCGGGCGGTGTGGGACGTGTCCACAGCCATCGACACGCCGGACACGCTGGCCTTCCGCGACCCGCGCAGGTCCTACCAGTGGACGCTGGAGCGCTGGGTGACCGACCGCAGGACCAACGCTCCGGTGCACTGCTGCGGGGAGACGCCGGAGTATCAGGGCGAGGCCTACCTCAAGTTCCCCTTCGACGTGCAGAAGCGCGGTTACCTCTGGTGGGACAACACGCTCGGAGCCACTGTGCGGTTGGAGTTCAAGGGCACCAAGAAGGTCGCGGGCTACGAGGGCTATCGCTTCACCGGATCCGTGAAGGACACGCGGACCGGCACCCGCCAGGTGCCGGGGCGGCTGGTCGGCCTGCCGAAGCGGAGCCAGGTCCATGCCGAGGAGTGGTACGCCAACAAGGGCATCGAGCTCGTCGTCGACCGGCGGACCGGCCGCATCATGAACGCGAGGATCGCTCCCCGCAAGACACTGCGCGCCCCCGGTGCCGATGAGGCGAAGGTGGTCCTGCTGGACAGCGCGGGGCTGGAGTTCACCCCGGACACCCAGCGCGAGATGGTGGCGCTGGCGAAGTCGGACAGCGGCAGACTGCGGGCGCTGGGTGACATCGCGCCGATCGGCGCAGGAGCGGCCGGGCTCGTGCTGGCAGCCGCCGGTGTCGTACTCGTCGCGCGCGGCAGGGAACGCCCGAATCCCTAGTAATGCGCACAATGTGACGCAACGTCAGCTCCACAGCAGGCCAAATTTGTCACCGCCGTGAGTAGCGGCATCGAACAGCCGGGCGGACACTACCAACCCCACCCCACCCCGCCCCAGGCCGCTCGTGCCCCCAACGCCCCCCACCGTCCCGCACCTCAAGGCGAGTTGGAGCTCGAATGCCCCAGCACGTACCCCCCATGTTGCGCGCGCCACTCCCCCACCACCGGCCGAAGTCTCCGCAGCACGACCCTTCTTCCGGCCCTCCTCCGCATCCGCGCCGGATCGTCTTCCTCGCCCGCCGCGACCTCGGCAACCCGGCCGCCGGCGGCTCCGAACTGCTCATCGACCGTATCGCCGACGGGCTCACCGCCCACGGCCACCAGGTCACGCTCCTGTGCGGCGGTCCCGCCGCCTTCCGCGACTACCGCGTGGTCTCGGCCGGCGGGGACGCCGGACACTTCCTGCGCGCCCGCCGCGCCTTCGAACGGCAGGTCGGTGACTGCGACCTGTTCGTCGAGGTGTGCAACGGCATGCCGTACCTCGCCCCGCTGTGGCACCGCGGACCTACGCTCTGCCTGGTCAACCATGTCCACACCGACATCTGGACCGAGCGTTTCCCCGGCCCCGCCGCCCGGCTCGGCAGACGGCTCGAGCGCTGGGCACTGACCCGCGCCCACAGCGGCAATCTGCTGGTCGCCGTCTCACCTTCCACGGCCGACGCGCTCCAGGGCCTCGGTGTCCCGCGCGAGCGGATCCGGCTCGTCCACAACGGTGTCGAGGATCCGGGCCCGCTCGCCCCCAGATCGGCAGAGCCGCTGTTCCTCGCCGTGGGACGCCTCGTCGAGTACAAGCGGATCGAGCTGTTGCTGCGTCTGTGGGAGAGGGTCAGACCGGTCACCGGAGGCCGGCTCGTCATCGTCGGTGACGGGCCGGAACGCGCCCGGCTCGAGGCTCTCGCCGGGCCCGGCGTGACCTTCACCGGCCGGGTCTCGGAGGCCGAGAAGCACCGGCTGCTGTGCGCGGCCTGGGTGTTGCTGCACCCCTCGCTGGTCGAGGGCTGGGGGCTGGTGGTGACCGAGGCGGCGGCCCGGTCCACGCCAGCCATCGGCTTCGACGTGCCCGGACTCAGAGACTCGATCGACGACGGCGTCACCGGCGTGCTGGCCCGCGGCGAGAGCTCGTTCGCCGCGGCCTGGTGCACGCTGGCGCTCAGCCCCGAGCGGCGCGAGGCGCTCGGCCGGGCGGCCGGGCAGCGGGCGGCGCACTTCCGCTGGGGCGCCACGGTCCGGCAGTTCCGGGCGGCGGCCGCGGAGGCCGCGCCGCGGCGGATGGACCGGCCGTGAAGGACCCCTCCATCCGCAGGTCTCTCACTCTCTTCCGGGCGTTCATGGGCGAGCAGTCCGACCCGGACCGGTGTTACACCCTGCTCGCCCATGACGCGGCCGACCAACTCGAGCGGCAGATGCCCCTGCGCGACCGGCTGGTGGTGGATGTGGGCGGCGGACGCGGCCACTTCACCGAGGAGTTCCGGCGGCGCGGAGCACAGAGCTTTCTCTTCGAGCCCGACCTGCGGGAACTGGGCGCACGGGGCATCCTCCCCGCGGGCTCGGTGGTCGCCGACGGCTATCTGCTGCCGCTGGCCGACGGCGTCGCCGACATCTGCTTCTCCTCCAATGTGCTGGAACACGTCGCCGACCCGCAGACCTTCCTCAGCGAACTGATCCGCGTCACCCGGCCGGGCGGGCTGATCTACGTCTCGTTCACCAACTGGCTCTCCCCCTGGGGCGGTCACGAGTGGGCACCCTGGCACTACCTGGGCGCGGACCGCGCCCGCGCCCGGTACCTGAGACGGACCGGGCGCCCCGCCAAGCACGCCCTCGGCGAGAACCTGTTCGTGATCCACATCGGTCCGACCCTGCGTCAGGTACGCGCCCGCGACGACGTGTCCCTCATAACGGCCCGCTCGCGGTACTGGCCGTTCCTCGCACAGGCCGTCACCCGCGTCCCGGGCCTGCGCGAGATCGCCACCTGGAACCTCCTCCTCATCCTCCGGCGCCGAACAGAAACGGCAGCAGCGATGGACAGCCCACTGCGAGCCACCCGTGGCTGAGACGACGTTGACCCTCCCCCCGAGCCGGCCCGGCCGGCCCCGGCCCACCGTGCCGCCCCCGCCGCCGGGCGGCGGGCCGCGCCGCAGATCGTGGCTGCTGGCCTTCTGGGCTGCGGTCCTCGTCGCGTTCCTCTCCGTGTCACCGGGCAGGATGACGTTCGAGACCAAGCTCGGAGTGGTCGCCGACCCATGGAGGTTCATCGGCGACCTCGGGGAGCTGTGGCAGAGCCGCGCCGGATTCGGCGGGCTCGCCAACCAGTACGCGGGATACGCCTTCCCGACCCTCCCGTACTACGCACTCACCGACCTCGCGCACATCCCGGTGTGGCTGGCCGAGCGGCTGTGGCTCTCGCTGATCGTGGCCACCGCGTTCTGGGGCGCCCTGCGGCTCGCCGAGCGCCTGGTCATCGGCAGCGCACGGACCCGGCTGCTGGGCGCCGTCGGCTACGCGCTGTGGCCCACCTACACCATCGTCGTCGGCTCCACATCGGCGGCCGCGCTCCCCGGCGCGCTGCTCCCGTGGGTACTGCTGCCGCTCACCGGGACCCGCACCCCACGGGTGGCCGCGGCCACGTCCGCGTTGCTCATCCCCTTCATGGGCGGAGTCAACGCGGCATCGACGCTCGCCGCACTGCTGCCCGTAGGGCTCTATCTGCTCAGCCGCCCGGCAGGTCCTCGCAAGCGTGCCCTGATCGCCTGGTGGGTTCCCGGCGTGGTGCTCGCCACCGCCTGGTGGGTGGTCCCACTGCTGCTGCTCGGCGTCTACGGGGACGACTTCATGCCGTACGTGGAACAGGCCGACACCACCACCGGCACGATGTCGGCGACCGAACTGCTGCGCGGCGCCGGCAACTGGGTCGCCTACCTCCACTTCGGCGAAGCCTGGCTGCCCGCCGGCTGGACCGTGGCGACCGCGACGATCACCATCCTCTGCTCGGCGCTCGCCGCCGCGCTGGGGCTCGCGGGCCTGGCCCGGCGCGATCTGCCCGAGCGCCGCTGGCTGCTGCTCACCGTGCTGGCTGTCGTCCTCATCGCCCTGGCCGGATACGCCGGTTCCCTCGGCGCCCCCTTCCACGACACGGTTCGGGACTGGCTGAACGGGCCGCTGCGGCCCTTCCGGAGCATCTACAAGTTCCAACCCGGGCTCGCTCTCGCCCTCGCCTTCGGGCTGATGCACCTGGTGGCGACGGCAAGCGCGAGCCACGGGGCCCGGCCGTTCCCCGCCCGGCGCCACGCCCCCCTCATCGCCGCGCTTCTGGTCCTGCCGGGCCTGGCCTGGCCGTATGTGAACGGGACGGTCCTGCAGCCGGGCGCCTTCAAGAAGCTGCCCGGCCAGTGGACGAAGGCCGCCGACTGGCTGGAGAAGAACTCCCCCGACAGCCGCGCTCTCGTCGTCCCCGCCACCGCCCACGGCCTCTACACCTGGGGCTCGCCCATCGACCAGCCCTTCGACGTACTCGCCGACACCCGCTGGGCGCAGCGCGACTTCGTGCCCTTCGGTACGCCCGGCTCGCGGCGTGCCATGGACGCGGTGGAGCAGGCACTCATGAGCGGCAGTGAAGTGCCGGGCCTGCGCGACTACTTGTCACGCGCCGGTCTCCATTTCGTCGTCGTACGCAACGATCTCGACCCGGACCAGATCGGATACGTCCCGCCGATCACCGTGAAACGCACCCTGGAAGCCTCCGGGTACCGGAGGGTCGCCGGATTCAACCCGGTACTCACCGGCGGCCGGATCCCCAGCGGGACACCGTTGCAGGTCCAGGGCATCTTCCCGCGGATGCAGGCTGTCGAGATCTACGAGCCCACCGGCAACACCCGGCGGCCAGGACAGGTCGACCTCCAGGCGGTCGCCGACACCGCCGTGGTCAGCGGCGGCCCCGAAGCGCTGCTGCAACTGTCCGCCGATCCGCGCCTGCGGAACAGGCCCACCGTGCTCACCGGGGACAACCACCCCGGGCTCGGCACACCCGCGGCGCAGTACGTCGTGGACGGGCTGCGCCGCGCCGACACCCGCTTCGGGCTGGTCAACAGCAACACCTCGTACACCTACACCGCGAACGAACGGAACCCCTCCGGGAGCCTGCAGGACCCGGGCGAGCGGCCGCGGCAGATCCTGCCGACGAAGGGCACCGGGCATCAGACGACGGCCGTCCTGCGGGGGGCCGCCTCGGTGACCGCATCCAGCAGCGGCAACTGGCTGTTCCATCTGCCGCAGTACGACCCCGTGAATGCCTTCGACGGCAACCCGGGGACCGCGTGGGCCGAGGGCAGTGCCGGAAACGCCGCAGGCCAGTGGCTCCGTATCGGCTTCTCCTCACCCACCGGCATTCCCGCCTCCCTGCAGCTCACTCCGCTGCCCGGCGACGGAATGCGGGCCGCCCCCACACTCGTACGGGTCGAGACCGACCAGGGCTTCGAGGAGAGCCCGCTGGCACCGAACGGAAACCCGCAGCCGGTCAAGGCGCCCGCGGGGCAGGCCAAATGGCTGAAGATCACCGTCCTGGCGGCCCAGTCCCCCAAGGCCGGACTGGGCGGCGCGGGCTTCAGCGAGGTCGCCGTCCCCGGCGTCCAGGTCACCCGGCTGCTCCGGCTTCCCACCGACGCGCACGACAACGAGGCCCGGGCCGAGGTCTTCTCGCTCCATCGCGGCAGTGACCCGGGCGGTCTCTCGCCGGTCTCGGCCGAGGAGGGCCTGCACCGCCGGTTCGGCGTCGGCCGGGGCGGAGACTTCGCCGTCACGGCCAAGGCGCTGCCGGTGCCTGGCGAGGCGCTGGACCGGCTCGTCACCGGCGCCGATCCGCGGCAGGGGCGGCGGATCACGGCGACCGCCGACTCGACCAGCCGGCTCGGGAACGGCCTCAGCCCGCGCAATCTCGTCGACGAGGACCTGACCACCGCATGGATCGCCGGCGACCGGCCGGTCATTCATCTCCGCTGGCCCGGCCGGAAGACCATCGACGAGATCGTCCTCGCGGCCGCGGGCGGACTCTCCACCCGGCCCGAGCAGATACTGATCAGCACCCCGAACGGCGCCGTGACGGCAGGTGTCGACGAGAACGGCCTGGCCCGCTTCGAGCCGATCACCACGGACCGGCTCGACATCACTATCAGCCGGGCCGCGCCGCTGACCGTCCACAACCCCGTCGCCGACAACCCGATGCAATTGCCGGTCGGCCTCAGCGAGGTCTACATTCCGGCACTCGCCGACCTGCGCACACCGCCGCCGGACTCGCGCTTGAGGTTCTCCGTGCCGTGCGGCGAGGGTCCGCCCCTCGCCGTCGACGGCACGCTGCACGCGACGAGCGCGTCGGGAACGGTGCGCGATCTGACCGAGCGCCGGCCCGTCGAGGTCACGCTCTGCCGTGCACCGGAGGGCACTCTTCCGCTGGGCCGAGGACTGCACCAGGTGGAGGCGGGCGACGAAGGTCCCCTCGCGCTCACCGACATCACACTGGCCCGCGGCGAGGTCCGCCCGCCCGCCATGAGCAAACAGCGGAAGGCGACCGTGGCCGACTGGCGCGGCGACCGGCGGTCCGTGACCGTCGGCGCGGGCGAGGCCGGCTACCTCCAGATGTACGAGAACGCCAACGACGGCTGGAAAGCCACCCTGAATGGCAAGAAGCTGATCCCGTTGCGGATCGACGGCTGGCAGCAGGCCTGGCTGATCCCCGCAGGCGCGGGCGGCACGGTCGAGCTCGAGTACGAACCCGTGCTGCTCTACGACATCGGGATGATCGGCGGCGCGGTGGCGGTGGCGCTACTGGCGGGTCTCGCGCTGGTACGCCGCCGGGGCGGCAACCCGGCCTCCGTGGCGATGACCCCACCGGCGCCCGGATGGGTTCTGGGCTGCGTCGCGCTGACCCTGGTGGTCGCGGTCGTGGCGGGTCCCTTCGCGCTGATCGTCCCCGCGCTGGCGGTAGTTGCCCGCCTGCGGCACTCCCTGCTGGTGCCGATCGCACTGGTGGCGATGGCCGGCGCCGGGATCGCGGCCGCGACCGGGGCGGGCGATCCGGTCTCCGCAGGCCGGGGCGCGTTCGGCCCGGCGGCCCAACTGCTGGCGCTCATCGCGCTGTGCGCGGCCGTGGTCACCGTGGACCGGCGAGTACGGGCGACGCCTGCCTCCGCGGCACCGGACCCGCAGCCCCTGCCCCAACGGGTGCGGTCCGCAAACGGCCCTGCCGGGCGCCCCGTTCCGGGCCCTGCGCCCCACGCTGAACCGCCCGGCAACGCGGCGCTCAACCCAAGGGAGGCTCCGCCGAGATGACCGCCCTGCAACCCGCCAGGCCCGGGCGGCCGCCCGAGCCCGCGCTGGACCGGATTCCGTTCCCGGTCGTCGACGAGATCTCCCGGCACTGCCTGCGCGAGGAGGAGCCCGAGACCGTACACATAGAGGTGCACCTGCCCCGGCAGCCGGATCCGGCGCGCCTTCGGGCCGCGTTCGACGAGGCCTTGCGCCGGCATCCGCGGATTCTGGTGCGCGAGGCACCCGGCCCCTGGTACCGGCGGCGCTACGAATGGGAGCTGACGGGTACCCCGGACGTGGATCCGGTCCGCTTCCCGGAGCCGGGGCCCGGTGCGCTGAAGCGGGCCAGGGCCAGAGCGCTGGCCGAGGCTCCGCCGCTGTCCGTTTCCCCACCTGTCCGGCTGGAGGTGGTGAGGCCGTCGTCGACGGGCAGTTCCTGTGTGCTGCTGTTGACGCTCAACCACACCGCCCTGGACGGGCCCGCGTGTCTGCGTGTGCTGGCCACTGCCGCCGAGTTGTACGGCGGCGCCGCCGTCTCCCCGACCTCCCCCGTACGCAATCCCGTCGGCTCGACGGGGCGGCCGGGGCCACCGCCGCCCGGCCGCGCGGGCGGGCCGGCCCGGCCCGCCCGTGTCGCACCGGCGACCAATGCCCGGGGGTCAGCCGGCGGAAACGGACTGCTGCTGGCCGAGCTGCCGGTGCCGCGCCGACCGGCCGGGGCCGGCTACACCGTCAACGACCAGCTCCTCGTCACCACCTGCCTGATGATCGCCCGCTGGAACCGGCTGCACGACGCCCCGCCCCGCCCGATGCGTATCACCATGCCCGTCGACGACCGGCCCCGCGGCGCCGAGATGCCGATCGGAAACGGCACCCGCCTCGTAGAGGTCGGATTCGGGGCGCAGGAGTGCGCGCCGGAGCCCGGCCCCGAGGCTCTCGCCGCCCTGCTGCACCGCACCGCGGAACGCACCCGCGCCCTGAAGTCTGCACCCCGCCCCCAACTCGGCCACGCCGCAGCCCTCCTCACCGCACCCGCCCTGCCCGTGGGGATGCGGGCCGCCCTGACCCGAGGCCTTCGGCGGGCTGCCGCTCCCTGGACCTCGACGACGCTGCTCAGCAACATCGGGCGCATTCCGTACCCGCTGGACTTCGCGGAGGCGGGCCGGGCGGAGGCCGTCTGGTTCTCGGCTCCTGCCGCGATGCCGCGCGGGCTGACCGTGACCACCGCCAGCACGGGAGGACGGCTGCATGTGGCGCTGCGCTGGTCGCGCGCTCTCCTCGACGACGCGGCAGGACAACGGCTGTGCGACTTCTTCACGGAGTATCTGGCCGTCATGGCGGCTCTGCCGGCCGATTCAGGAGGTGACGGGTCATGACGGGAACTCTCCCCGCGGGACTGCACGAGTTCTACGAGAACCCGGCCGTCCCCGTCGCCTCCGGAGATGAGCGCAGCCGGCGCCAGGCAGTGATGCTGGCCCGAGTGCTGCCCCCCGGGCCCTCCCTCGTCGTCGACGTCGGCTGCGGCGACGGCTCCGCGGCGGCCACCGCGGGTCCGCTCCTCGGCGATCACCGGATCGTCGGTATCGACTGGTCCCAGGACGCGCTGCGCCGGGCCGCCACCCGGATGAACCATGTCGTGCGGGGTGAACTGACGTCGGGCGGGCTGCCGTTGGTCGACGCGAGTGCCGACGCCGTGCTCTTCAGCGAGGTGATCGAGCATCTGGTGGATCCCGACAGCGCCATGGACGAACTGCGCCGCATCCTCAAACCGGGTGGCCATCTGATGCTCTCCACTCCGAACCTGGCCGCCTGGTACAACCGGGTGCTGCTGGCCGCGGGGGTGCAGCCCGTGTTCTCGGAGGTCAGCCTGCGCGGCATTCACGGCCGCCCGGGATCCCAGGTGGTGGGCCATCTACGCCTGTTCACCGCCCGCGCCCTGCGGGGATTCCTCACCGCCGCGGGCTTCGAGGTGGTCACCCTGACCGGCGCGCCCTTCCACGGTGTCCCGCGCCCCCTGCGCCCGGTCGACCGGGCCGCCTGTGCCGCGCCATCCCTGGCCTCCATCCTCCTGGTGCACGCCAGGCGGGTGTAGGGCCATGTGGTGGGGGGTGGCATCGGCTCTGCTGGCCAACGTCTTCTACAGCACAGGCTTCGTACTCGAGAAGCGGGCGCTGTCCCGCCTGCCGCGACTGAACACGGGACAGCCGGCCCGAGTCGTACGGCTGCTCATCGGCAGCCCGTTGTGGCTCGGCGGTTCGCTCGCGCTCGCCGCCGGCTTCGCGGCACAGCTGGCCGTCTACCGCACCCTTCCCATCGCGGCCGCGCAGGGCATCTTCGTCTCCGGTCTCGTGCTGCTGCTTCTGCTCTCCTCGGTCGTGCTGGGCGAGCGCCCCAGCGGCCGCGAGCGACGTGGCGTGGTCGTGATCACCCTCGCCCTGCTGATGGTCGTGGCCTCCCTCCAGCGCTCCGACGCCGTGGGCGGGCATGCCTCGGCCGGCCGTGTCCTGCTGATCTGCCTGCCCGCGCTCGCAGCGGGGCTGTGGCTGTACCGGTCCGTGGAACGCCGGACCCGCCGCCGTCACCGGCTGCCGACCGCGGGCGTCGAATACGGCGTCGCTGTCGGCCTGTTGTACGGCGTCAGCTCGCTCGCCATCAAGGGCGTCTCCGGTCATCTGACGACCCGCGGTATCGGAGACGCGGCCCTCGCCCTGCTGAGGTCCCCCTATCCGTACATCCTGCTCTTCACCTCGGTCACCGGCCTGATCCTGTCCCAGACCGCGCTGCAGCGCTGCCGGGCATCTCTGATCGTGCCCGTGTGCACCACCGTCACCTGTCTGTTCACGGCCGCGCTCGGCACTTTCGTCTTCGGCGAATCCCTGCCGGGAGACCCGCTGCGGCTCGCCCTGCGACTCGGCGGCACCGTACTCGCCGTCTCCGTCCTGCTGATGCTTCCGCGCCATGACGAACCCCCCACCCCGGCAAAGGAGTTGGCTCATGAAGCCTGACGATCCCCTGCTCCGGATCATCGCCTGCCCGATCGACAAGGGGCAGCTGACGCTGCTCCTGCCCGAGGAGTTCCTCTACAACCCGCGGCTGCATCGGCGCTATCCGATCATCGATGGAATACCGCAACTGCTGCCCTCCTCCGGTGCCCGGGTGCCCGACGAGGAGCACGAGCGGATCCTCAGACGAATCGGTCCCTGACATTCGCCGCCGACGGCGGCCATGCGCCTTCCTGAGTCGCCGACGACGGGTGGGGTGTGACCCCGCGGGCCTCATCCGCAGATGCTCCCTGCCCTCCTGGCCCGCGACAGTGGCAACGAGGCGGGAGCCACACACTGGCCCGTGAGATCGCCCGCTGGGCGGCAGCACTCGACTCCGTACACATCGAGGCCCAGGCCATCGGCTTCCTGGCCGGCGCCGACCCGACCACACCACCCGAGAATCACTCTTGACCGCCTCAGATGCCGCTTCACTCCTCGCCACCCAGGCGGTCAGCGCCGCCTGCCCGCCCGGCCGTCGCTCGACGCCACCGGGGACGGCGTGCGACTTCACCACGCGTGTGCTGCTCTTGATGGAGTGGAGACCCGCGGCACGGCCCGGGCCCGCCCGCCTGCGGGCCCGGCCCCACAGTGGTCTCCGCGCAGGAGCGGAGACGGGCTGTGAGAAGGAGGAGCCATGTCCCACACGACGAAAGCGTCCCGGCACGTGAGCGGCATGCGGAACGCTCGCTACGGCGAGATTCTTCTCATCTCGCCGGGCGAGGACGGTCATCTCAAGGCTGCCGTCTACAACACCTTCGGCCTCAACGACTGTCCGCCGGAGCAGTGGAACGCGCTCGACCCCCGTGCGCTGGCGGAACAATTCCAGGTGCCGATGGTTTTCCTGAACGGACCCCGCTTCTGGACGATCGACGAGGTCACGACGTTCCAGTGGGGAGACCCCACGATGTTCGACGGCCTGGAGGCCCGCTGGGTGGCCGAGCTCCGCATCCCCGCGGAGATCGACCTCACCGGGGCGACGGCCAGGAAGTTCTACGTCGATTCCACGGTGAAACGGGACACCGAGTACGTCCTGTCCAGCGGCAAACCGGTGCACGAGCTGATCGCCCCGGGCGACCGCACATACGTCCTACAGGCGTACTCCCACACCGTGGACGACAGCCAGACGATGGAAACTCTGGCCACGCTCGGCCGGCGGCTGCGACTCCCGCAAGGCTGGCGGTACCGGGTCCACACCCCGGAAAACGACCTTCTCGTGCGGACGGTCGAGGGAGATGCCCACGTCGTGCAGGACGAGCTGGAGAACACCTACATGCTCCTCGTCCACTGAGCTCGTCGCGTCCCAGCGCTATGCCGAGGTGGCCCACCTGCACTGCTGCCTGCGGCGTGCGGCAGGATGACAGGTCGCGCCGAGTGGACTCCGTACGCCGACGCGACCGCACAACCGCCCTCTCAGACTGCACAGGTGGCATGGTGACGACACATCACATCCGGCTCACAGCGGCAACCCCCGCCGTCCGCACTCTTCCCCGGTCAACGGGAGGAAAGCGGTGAACCGGGACCTCACCCTGCACGACGTGATCGTCGCCGGAATCGCGGTGGCCGCAGGCATCGCGGCCGCCCTGCTGCTGCTCGTGATCCTGAAATGGCTCGGCGAACGGGCCGGCAGAACCCGTTGGAGCGGCGACGACATCCTTGTTGACGCCCTTCGGGCACTGGCCCCCTGGGCAGCGATCACCGGCGGCGTGGCGGTCGCGGCGTCGGTGCTGCCACTGAACGCCAGGGTCGGACGCAACGTCACCATGACGCTCACCGCCGTGCTCATCATGGCCGCGACCCTCACGGCCGCGAGGATCGTCGCCGGGATGGTGCAGGCCGTGGCGCAGTCCAGGTCCGGTGTCGCCGGGTCGGCCACCATATTCGTGAACATCACGCGCGTCGTGGTGCTGGCAATGGGCTTCCTTGTCGTACTGGAGACCCTGGGCGTCTCCATCGCCCCGCTGCTCACCGCGCTGGGCGTGGGAGGTCTGGCAGTCGCCCTGGCCTTGCAGGACACTCTGGCCAACCTCTTCGCGGGAGTGCACATCCTCGCTTCCAGAACGGTGCAGCCCGGTGACTACATCAGGCTCAGCAGCGGCGAGGAGGGCTATGTCGTCGACATCAACTGGCGCAACACCGTGGTGCGCCAGCTCTCCAGCAACCTGGTGATCATCCCCAACACGAAGCTGTCCGGCACCAACATGACCAACTTCCACCGGCCGGACCAGCAGATGACGCTCAACGTCCAGGTGGGAGTCGGCTACGACAGCGACCTGGACCACGTCGAGCGGGTCACCACCGAGGTCGTCGAGAGCGTGATGGCGGACATCGCCGGTGCCGTACCCGACCATGAACCGGCGGTTCGCTTCCACACGTTCGGCGACTCCAGGATCGGCTTCACGGTGATCCTGGGGGTCGGCGAGTTCAGTGACCAGTACCGGATCAAGCACGAGTTCATCAAGCGTCTGCACCGCCGCTACCGTGCCGAGGGCATCAGCATCCCCGCTCCGACGCGGACCATTGCCGTGCAGCAGGGAGAGTTGCCGATTCCGCACCAGCGCTCCGCCGAGGAGCCGATGACCGCACCGACGCATCGGGTCCCCGCGGTGTGACGACCGGGGGCAGGACGCATTCCTGTCTCACCCGTCCATATGCGCGGCCGACCGTCACGCCTTGCTGAGCCGCACCACGTCCCCTGCCCTGCCGCCCGCGAGGACATCGATCCGGGCTCCGGTGTCCGGATCGGTGAAGGTCTGGCCGGGCGCGTATGCGGCCATGTCCAGCTGGGTGCAACCAGTGGGCGGAGTGCCGGTCGGGTTGGCGTTCATGACCCTGACCGGTCCCTCGCCGGTCTGTGCGGCGGAATCGACCTTGTAGATGAGGACGCCGGTGGAGCAGGCGCCCTGGTCGTTGCCCTCGGCGCGGCGGGATTCGGCGACGTACGCCGTGGTCTCGCCGGTGCGCAGTACGGCGATCTTGGTCCCGCCGGGGCGCTCCACCGGGGTCAGCCGTACCGTGCGGCGTCCCGGCCCTGGCAGGCAGGAGACCTGGTTGTCGCGGGTCCAGCCGAGCTTCCACGAGTGCCAGCCGAGGTACTGCGGGGCGGCTCCTGCGATGTTGCCCATGACGTCCCAGCCGCCGGCGTACTGGTGGGTGGAGCCGGTGAAGGAATACAGGTCCGGGAGGCCGAAGGTGTGACCGGTCTCGTGGGCGGCGACCTTGTATCCCCAGCGCCACATGTCCTGCCCGAAGGTGACCGCCCACTTGAGGCGGGTGCCGTCGGCGGTGACACCGGGCGTGGTCGGGTCGTAGAGGTAGGTCGGGGAGAAGGAGATCGCGGCCGCTGCCTTCGTGGGGACGACATAGACCATGTCGTACGCGGAGAGGTCCGCGTAGGGGTCGGCGGCGGTGATCGCGTCGCGGACGTACTTCTCGTGGGTCTCGAAGGTGAGGCCGCGCGCGAACCCGTACGAGGTGGAGTCCGCGGGCATCCGAATCCAACGGTGCAACGAGCTGATGGCGAGCCGGGAGCGGCCGTAGCCGGCTCTTCTCATCCAGTCGGCGGCCGGGGCGAGTTGGGCCGCGTACGCGTCCGTTGAGTCCGTGGCCTGTGCGTCGGGGAAGTCCACGAACAGGGTCAGGACGCGGTGGGTGCCGGTGGAGCGCTGGAACTGGGTCCGATCGGTGTTGTGGCCTTCGTCGGTCCAGCCGGTCTTGCCGGGAAGGGCACAATCAGCGGCCGGAGCGGGCGAATTGAGCGTTGTGGCAGCGGTGGCCGTGGTCGGGGCGGCGAGACAGGAGACGAGGGCGAATACCGCGGTGAGGGGCCGCAGGCGGGTCGGCAGGGCGGACATGTCTCTCCCATTGGGGGCAGTGGTGGCAGGCGGAAGCGGAGGGGAAGGACGGCAGAGGATGGGGTTACGCGCGGTCTGCGGCCAGGTCCATCAGGCGGGCCAGCACACGGCCGCCAGAGGCGGTGACGCCATCGTGCTCCCATTCATTGGTGATCCAGACGCGGGTGGCACCGACCTCGCACGCGGTGCGCAGGGAGAGTGCGGCGTCCACATACATGTCGTCGTGATAGACGACCGCGGCGAGGGGGACCTGATTGTCGGCGAGGCGGTGGGGGTCGTACAGCGGCGGCCAGTCGGCGCGTTCGGCCAGCAGGTCGGCGGCGTCCGCGAAGGGGCGCAGACCCGTGATGTCGCGGAACATCCACGGGTAGATCATTTCTCCGGTGAGGAGAAGGGGATCCGCGTCCTCGGCGAATTCGGGGAGGTCCGCGAGCGCCCGCGAGGCGGCCCAGCCGCTCGAAGCCGCGCCCTGACCGTAGAGCGTCTCCTGCATGACGGCGAACAGCGGATTGTCGGTGAAGCCGGTGAGAGCCATCGCCTGATGGAGGAAGGTGTCGGTCAACTCGCCATCTCCGTGCAGGGATTCGTCGAGCAGCCAGTGGAGCCGTTCGAAGCCGTCGCCCATGCCGAGGGCGAGTCCGAGGGTGCGCAGGCGGCGGGTGGTGAGGCGGTCTCCATTGGGCAGGTGGACCTCGGTGGTCGCGAGGAGATCGGCGATCTTGCGGAGGCGGGGGGCGTCGTCGGGGTAGCGGGCGTAGAAGTCGAGAACGCGGTCCCGCACCCGCGGGTAGGTGCGGGCGTACACGTCGTCGGCGGTGGCGGTGAGACCGGGCAGACCACCGGTCACGTAGCAGGCCCGCAGGCCCTCGGGTGCCTGGGAGAGGTAGGTGAGGGTGATGAAGCCGCCGTAGCTCTGGCCGAGTGTCTCCCAGGGCTGTCCACCGCAGAGCTGACGGCGAATCAGTTCTGCGTCGGCAACCACGGCGTCCGCACGGAAATGGCTGAGATACACGGCGAGTTGGGCGGGGGATGCGAAGCGGGCGGCGGACCGGGCCGTGACGGGGGTGGAGCGGCCGGTGCCGCGCTGGTCCAGCAGGAGCACCCGGTGGGTCTTGAGCGCCTGGGGCAGCCAGCTCGGTGAACCGGCCGACGGACGGGGTGATTTGCCGCCCGGGCCGCCCTGCAGATAGAGCAGCCAGGGAAGTCGCTCGTCGACGCGGGCCGGGTCGACGACCTCACGGGCGAAGACCTGGATGTCCGGCCCGTTGGGGGCGGAGTGGTCCAGGGGGACGGTGAAGACGTGGTCGACGGTCGCGTACGCGGGGTTCATGGATCCCTTTCACAGCCCAGGAGCTGCGGCATGAAGTGTGACATTGCATGGCTCAGCATGGTGCGGCCGGCTGTCGGCGGGGAGCCCCCAAGTCCGCATAACTCGACGTTATGGAGGGCCGTGCCGCCTGAGACAGCCGTGGCCCGCCTCGACCAGGGCCGCCTCCTCGTTGACCTGGGTCCCCCTGAACCCCTTGTCACATTGTTTTCACAGGTGACAGGGTGTACGTGCGGCTGGAGGTGTAGAACTCCAAGGCCGCGTGACCCTGTTCGCGCGGCCCGTGGCTGGATGCCTTGGCGCCACCGAAAGGCAGGTGGAAGTCAACGCCGGTGGATGGGGCGTTGATCCGGATCATCCCGGTGTCGAGCTGATCCAGTCCGTTGAGGGCCGTGTCCAGGTCCGCGGTGTGGACCGAGGTGACCAGGCCGTACGGGACCGAGTTGGTGATCCGTACCGCATGGGCGAGGTCGTCGGCGGGCAGCAGGGCCGCGATGGGCCCGAAGACCTCCTCGCGCAGCAGCCGGTGGCCCGGGGACACCTTCTCGACCAGGGTCGGGGCCGCGTACCAGCCGGGAAGGTCGGGCACGGTTCCACCCGCGAGTACCGAGAGCCCGCCCCAGGCACTGCTGACCTGATCGCGAGCATGTTCGTTGATGAGGGGTCCGCACACGGTGGACGGGTCGGCCGGGTCGCCGAACGGGACGGCCCGCAGCGCCTCGGAGAGTGCCTCGCGCAGGGGGTCGAGGGCCGCGCCGACCGCGATCACGCGGCTGGTGGCGGTGCACTTCTGGCCCGCGTATCCGGCGATCGCGGCGGCGATGTGGACCGCGGCCCGCTCGATGTCGGCGTCCGGAAGGACGAGGGCCGCGTTCAGGCCGCCCATCTCCGCCTGGACCGGGATGCCCCGGGCCGTGGCGGCACGTGCGACTGCCTGGCCGACGGTTGTCGAGCCGGTGAAGGAGACGACGTCGGCGGCGGAGACGAGGGCGTTGCCCTCGTTCGCCCCGCCGGGTAGCACGGTGAACACCCCGGCTGGCAGGCTCTGTTGGACGATCTCGGCCAGGCGCTGGGCACACGCCGTCGCTTCCGGAGCGGGCTTGAGGACGACCGCGTTGCCCACCGCGAGTGCCGGGGCGGCCTTCCAGCTCGGGATCGCGAAGGGGAAGTTCCAGGGTGTGATGAGGCCCGCGACGCCGTGCGGGCGCCGGCGGGTGAGGAGGAGTCCGGGGCCGGCGGCGGGTTCGTGTACGGCGCCGGTGGGTTCGTACGGGGCCTGGGCGTAGTACCGCCAGATCGCGGCAGTCCGCGCGACCTCGGCCCGGGCCTCGGCGAGCGGCTTGCCCACCTCGCGCACGGCGAGTCCGGCAAGCTCGTCCGCGGCGGCCTCGATGCCGGTGGCGACCGCGGTGAGCGCCGCCGAACGGGCGGCCGCACCACCGATCAGCCAGCCTGGTTGGGCGGCACGGGCCCGCTCGACGGCATCAACCACCGTGAACACACCGGGAGTCGGGATGTTGACGAGTACGTCGGTGGGGTCGGCCGGGTTGCGGGAGACGAGGCTGGTCATAGGAGGAAACCTTCGGGGAAGGGGTCGTGGAAGACATGTCGCGTACACATGCGGGGGGGGTCCCGTGGTCAGTGGTGACCGTCGGCGACGGCCTTCTCGGTGGCGGCCCGGACTCCGGCCTCGATCTCCCCCGTGAGAGGGAAGCGCGGCGGGCGGGTGGGGCCACCGCGGCGGCCCACGATGTCCATGGACAGCTTGATGGACTGGACGAACTCCGTCTTCGAATCCCAGCGCAGCAGCGAGTGCAGGGACTTGTAGAGCGGCACGGCGGTGTCCAGGTCACCGGCGACGGCGGCGTTGTACAGCTCGGCGCAGCCGGCGGGGAAGGCGTTGGGGTAGCCGGCGATCCAGCCGACCGCACCGGCCACGGCGAGTTCGAGCAGGACGTCGTCCGCACCGATCAGCAGGTCGAGTTCCGGGGCGAGTTCGGCGATCTCGTACGCGCGCCGTACATCGCCGGTGAACTCCTTGACGGCGACGATGTGCCCGTCGCCGTGCAGCTTGGCCAGCAGCCCGGGCGTCAGATCCACCTTGGTGTCGATGGGATTGTTGTACGCGACGACCGGCACCCCCGCCTTGGCGGCCTCGGCATAGTGGGCGCGGACGGCCTGCTCGTCGGCCCGGTAGGCGTTCGGGGGCAGCAGCAGGACCGAGCCGCAGCCGGCTTCGGCCGCCTGCTCCGCCCAGCGGCGGGCCTCGGCGCTGCCGTAGGCGGCGACACCGGGCATCACCCGGGCTCCGTCGCCCGCCGCCTCGACGGCGGTAAGGACCACGCGGGCCCGCTCCTCGTCGGTGAGGGTCTGGTACTCGCCGAGCGAACCGTTCGGCACGACTCCGTCGCAGCCGTTCTCGATCAGCCAGGCGACATGCTCGGCGTACGCGTCGTAGTCGACGGACAGATCGTCGCGCAGGGGCAGCGCGGTGGCGACCATGATCCCGCGCCAGGGGCGGGTGCTGTTCCAGTTGGTGGCGGTCATGCCAGTAGCCTTTCTGTAATGTGTGACATTTTACTGATGTTGATGTGGCGCCCACAAGAGGGCGGGCCGCGGGTCAGCGGTCAACCCCCGGGGCGGTATCGGGCCCGATCTCGGCGGGCTCGTCGAGCGTGGCGAGTGCCGAGAGCGGAACAGGCACGGCGAACGGACGGCGTTCAGCGGGTGATTCCACGGCGCCCTCGCGGGCTGCCAGGCAAGCTACAGCCGTCCCGCACATACGCCCCTGGCACCAGCCCATGCCGGCCCGGGTCAGGAGTTTGACGGTGCGTGCGTCGCGGGCCCCGAGGTCGGCGACGGCTTCACGGATGCTTCCGGCGGATACTTCCTCGCAGCGGCACACGTCCGTGTCGTCGGTCAGCCAGCCCGTCCAGCCCGGTCCCGGGGCATGGGCGACGGCCATCGCGTCGGCGAAGGCGCGCATCCGGTCCCGGCGGCGTTGCAGCTCGCGGACGCGCCCCTCACGGACGGGGTACCCGGACAGTCTGGCGGCTGACGCGAGCCCGGCCAGTTCCCCTTCCGTGCGGGCCAGCTGCGCGCCACCGACTCCCCCGGTCTCCCCCGCCGCCCACAGGCCACGCACCGAGGTTTCCTGAAGGCCGTCCAGGGCCAGGGCGGATGTCCCGTCAGCCAAGGAGCGGGTGGCGCAGCCGAGTGTGGTGGCCAGCTCGATCTGCGGGGCAAGGCCGTGTCCCACAGCGAGCGCGTCGCACTCGATCCGCCGGCCCGCCCCCCGTACGGGCCGCCAGTCGCGGTCGAGCCGGGTGACGGTGACGGCCTCCACCCGGTCGGTGCCGTGCACCTCGGTGACCGCGCTGCGGGTGCGCAGCCGTACCCGGTGCCGCAGCAGAGCGGCACCGTGGACCGCCGCCTCGACCAGTTTCTGCGGGTTGGCCGCGAGCGCGCGGGGACGGCGGGCGTATCCCAGATAGCCGGACGCCTCGATCACGGCGGGGACCTGCGCGCCGGCGGCGGCCAGCGAGGAGGCGACCGCGAGCAGCAGGGGCCCGCTGCCCGCCACGACAACGCGCTTACCGGGCAGCACCAGGCCGGACTTGAGCATGGCCTGCGCTCCCCCGGCACCCACGACACCCGGCAAGGTCCAGCCGGGAAAGGGCAGTTGGCGTTCGTACGCCCCCGTCGCGAGCAGGACCGTCCGGGCCCGCACCCGCACCGACCGCTCTGCGGTGCCGTCGACCCCGGTGACGGCGTGCACCGCCCACAGGCCGTGGTCCTCCTTGGCGACCGCCCAGACATGGTGTCCGTAGAGGTGGCTGACGTCGCTCTGCTCCAGGCGTCGGCGGAGCTCGGCGAAGGCAGCCCAGTCGTGGTGCAGGGCCTCGGGCCGCGCCGCCCTCAGACTGGGCGCCGGATGCCGGTAGAACTGCCCACCGGTCTGGGACGAGGCGTCCAGCAGAGCTACCGACAGGCCGAGTTCGGCGGCGATGACGGCGCCCGCGAGACCGGCGGAGCCCGCTCCGATCACCGCGAGGTCGTACGGGTCAGACGCTGAGGCCGGCATGGCCGTGTCCCTCCTGGGTGGTGATCGCGTCGCCGGGACGGGCAGGCACCAGACAGGCTCTGCGGTTGGGCTCCCCGTTGATGACTGCGAGACAGTCGTAGCACTGCCCGATGCCGCAGAAGACACCCCGCGGGCGGCCGGCCTTGCGCGTGGTACGCCAGGCGAGGAAGCCCGCGGACCACAGAGCTGCGGCGACGGACTGCCCGGGCAGGGCGGTGACGGGGCTGCCGTCCATCGTGATCTCGAACGACGGGCCGGGGTTCGCCCCGACCAGGTCGGCGGGGGTACGGGCCACTGCGGGCCTCCTCTCGTAGCAGACGGGTCAAGCGGCGGCTTCGAAGCGGCCGGGATGGAACGGGCCCAGGTCCAGAGGAAGTTCACCGCCGTCCAAACAGCGCGCGACGATCAGCCCGGTGGCCGGAGCAAGCCCGATCCCCGCGCCTTCGTGACCGCAGGCGTGCAGCAGGCCGGGCACTCGCGGATCGGGGCCGATGGCAGGGAGATGGTCGGGCAGGTACGGGCGGAAACCCGCATACGTCCGCATCGCCCGGACCCCGGCCAGGACCGGGAACAGTGCGGTGGCCTGCGCCGCCAGGCGGCGCAGCACCTCGGTCGACAACGTACGGTCGAAGCCGACCCGTTCCCGGCTGGCACCGATCAGGACGGGGCCCGCCGGGGTGCCCTCGACCACGGCCGAGGTCTGCAGCGCGGCCGAACCGCTCGCGACATCGGCGACATAGTCCGCGGAGTACACCTTGTGCCGCACCACGCGCGGCAGCGGTTCGGTGACAAGGACGAAACCGCGGCGGGGCAGCACGGGAAGCTCGACGCCCGCAAGCCGGGCCAGCTCGCCACCCCAGGCGCCGGCGGCGTTGACCACGTACGGGGCATGGACATCGCCGGCCACCGTATGCACCCCCCGCACCCGTCCGTCCGCCGTGGTGAGCAGGCCGGTGACCTCCTCGTCGAGCCTGAGGCGCACCCGGTCGCCGCCCGCGCGCAGCAGATGCGCGGCCGCCAGGGCCGGCATGACCTGCGCATCCTGGGGGTAGTGGAAGCCACCTGCCAGGCCGGTGGCCAGATGCGGCTCCAGGTCCTTCAACCCGTCCCCCGGGACTTCCTCCGACTGCACACCGGCCTTCTCCTGTCCGGCCGCGAAGTCGCGCAGGGCTTGCATCCCGGCCTCCCCGGAGGCGACGACGAGGCCGCCCTTGGGTTCGTACTCGATCTGCGGCGGGAGCAGTTCGGCCAGCTCCTGCCACAACCCGGTGGACAGCAGCGCGAGTTCGAGTTCGGGTCCGGGCTCCTTGTCGGAGACCAGGAGGTTGCCCTCACCGGCACCCGTGCTGCCGCCCGCGACGGGGCCGCGGTCGATCACGGTGACGGAGAGGCCGGCCCGGGCTGCGTAGTAGGCGCAGGCCGCGCCGACCACCCCCGCACCGACGACGATGACGTCCGAGGTGTTTCTTGTGAGCACAGCAGTAATATTTCACATAGCACTGACGTTGCCAAGGGTTTCGCGCGATCCGCCCGCCGCTCACCCCTCCAACGGCCCCCCTCGGACACAGGTGAGTAACGGACTCGCCGATGCCTTGTCAGTGCAATTTCACATTACTATGTTACCGGTCACATTCCAGCCCTTCGGCTGGCCGACTGTTCTCGGAGTGACCACTGATGAACAAGCGCACCCTTACCGCCGTCGCTACCGCATTGGCGGCGACCATCGCACTCGGCACCGCCGGCTGTTCCGGCTCCAAGCACCCGGCCGCGGGCCAAGGCGCCGGCGGCAAGAACCCGGCGACCGCCAACCAAGGCGCCGTAGTCGGCGGCACTCCACAGAAGGGCGGCACCCTCACGGTCCTGTCCAACCAGGACTTCACCCACCTCGACCCGGCCCGCAACTGGGTGATGAGCGACATGGAGTTCGGGACCCGGCTGCTCTACCGCACTCTGGTCACCTACAAGGCAGCCCCCGGCACGGCGGGCGGTGAACTCGTCCCGGACCTCGCGACCGACCTCGGCACCTCCTCCAACGGCGCCAAGACCTGGACCTTCCACCTCAAGCAGGGAATCGAGTACGAGGACGGCACGCCCGTCACCGCGCAGGACATCAAGTACAACGTGGAGCGGTCCTTCTCCCCCGACCTGCCCGGCGGCGCCGACTACGCGGCCCGCTACCTGGCCGGCGCCGAGGGCTACCAGGGACCGGCCGAGGGCAAGCACCTCGACTCCATCAAGACGCCCGACGCCCACACGATCGTCTTCGAACTCCGCAAGCCCTTCGCGGAGTTCCCCAATGCCACCGTCATGCCGACCTTCGCCCCGGTGCCCAAGGGCCAGGACAAGGGGCCGCAGTACGACAACCGGCCGTTCTCCTCGGGCCCGTACAAGATCGAGTCGTACGCGCGCGGCAAGAAGCTGGTGCTTGTGCGCAACACCAGCTGGGACGCCTCGACCGACGAGGTGCGCAAGGCGTACCCGGACAAGCTGGTCATGGTGATGGGGCTGAAGGCCAACCAGATCGACGACCGGCTGATCGCCAGCCAGGGCGCGGACGCCTCCGCCGTCTCCTGGGGTGCGCTGCGGCCGGAGAGCGCGGCCAAGGTGCTGCCCAGCGCGGAGGTGCGGAAGCGGCTGATTGCCGAGTCGACCAACTGCACGGACATGGTCCAGATGCACACCGGGCGGGCCCCGTTCAACGATGTGAAGGTCCGTCAGGCCGTGCAGTACGCGCTCGACAAGGACTCGGTGCTCACCGCCTCGGGCGGCCCCGCCTTCAACGACCTGTCCACCGCCTACATGCCGGCCACCCTCTTCGACGGCAAGGAACCGGACACTCTGAAGATCCCCGCGACGGGTGACGTCGAGAAGGCGAAGCAACTGCTGAAGGAGGCGGGCAAGCCGGACGGGTTCGAGACGAAGATGACCGTCTCGACCGGGGACAAGGGGCGGGCCGAGGCGATCCAGCAGTCGCTGGGCAAGGCCGGGATCAAGGTCACCATCGAGACCGTCGACCCGTCGGCGTTCTACGCGACGATCGGCGACACCAAGAACCGCACCGACATCGCGTACACGGGCTGGTGCCCCGACTATCCGTCCGGCTCCACCTTCCTGCCGTTCGTCTTCGACGGCCGCTTCATCAAGGAGAAGGGCAACTCCGGCAACCACTCGCTCTTCCGCGACCAGCCGACCATGAAGCGGATGGACGAAATCGCCGCCATGACCGACGCCAAGCAGGCCAACACCGCCTGGCGGCAGCTGGACGGCGAGATCCTCGCCAAGGCCCCCGCCGTACCGGTCCTGGTCCGCCGCTGGCCCCTGGTGCTCGGCAGCAACATCGCGGGCGCCTACGGTCAGACCTCCTTCGGCGGTCAGCTCGACTACGCCACAGTCGGCCTCAAGGACCCCTCCAAGAGCCAGGGCTGAGGGTTCGACAGATCATGACCACAGCAACTGCACCAGTGGAGGTTCCGGCGGGCAGCGGCCCCTGGCAGCTGGCCCGCGCGGAACTGCGCCGCCGCACCTCCGTCAAGATCTCCCTTGTCATCGTCGTGCTCTTCGTCGTCATGGCCGCCGCCGCGCCGCTGCTGAGCGCGCTGGGCGGCTGGTCGCCCGACGAGTTCGACAAGTCCGCCGTCGACCCCTATCTGGGCGGGCTGCCGCTCGGACCGCTCGGCGGGATCTCCGCCGACCACTGGCTGGGCGTCGAACCCGTCTCCGGCCGCGACCTGTTCGCCCGGGTCGTGCACGGCGCCCAGGTCTCCCTCCTGATCGCCTTCACCGCGACGGCGATCGTCGTGGTCGCGGGCACGGCGGCCGGGATCGCGGCCGGCTACTTCGGCGGCCGCACGGACGCGGTCCTCAGCCGGATCATGGACCTGACCATGTCCTTCCCCTCCCTCATCTTCATGATCGCGATGATGTCGGTGGCCAAGGACGTCAACCGGATCGTGCTGATGACCGCGGTGATCGGGCTGTTCGGCTGGCCCGGCATCGCCCGCGTGGTCCGCGGCCAGACACTCTCGCTCAAGCACCGCGAGTACGTCGACGCCGCGCGGGTGGGCGGTTCGGGGCCCTGGCGGATCCTCACCCGCGACATCCTCCCGGGCGTCGCCGGGCCCGTCATCGCGTACACCACCCTGATCATCCCGGGCATGATCGCCACCGAAGCGGCCCTGAGCTATCTGGGCGTCGGCGTCCGCCCGCCCACCCCCTCCTGGGGCCAGATGATCGCCGAGAGCGTCGCCTTCTACGACACGGATCCCATGTACTTCGTCATCCCGAGCATCTGCCTCTTCCTCGCCGTGCTCGCCTTCACCCTCCTCGGAGACGCGCTGCGGGACATCCTCGACCCGAGGGGGAGCCGCACATGACCCGCTACCTCGGCCGCCGGCTGCTCGGCGTTATCGGCGTGCTGATCGCGATCGCCGCCGTCACCTTCACCATCTTCTACGTCCTGCCCTCCGACCCGGCGGCCGCGGCCTGCGGCAAGTCGTGCAGCGCCGAACGCCTGACGGCGATCCGCGCCCACATGGGCCTGGACCAGCCGATCTGGGTGCAGTTCTGGGACTTCCTCTCCGGCATCTTCACCGGCCGCACCCTGGGCAGCGGCCAGTACGCGCTGCACTGCGGCTTCCCGTGTCTCGGCTACTCGTACGAGAACAGCGAGTCCGTCTGGGGCCTGCTGATGGACCGGCTTCCGGTCTCCGCCTCGCTCGCGTTCGGCGCGGCAGTGCTGTGGCTGCTGCTCGGTCTGACCGCCGGAGTCACCGCCGCCCTGCGCAAGGACACCCTGCTCGACCGGGTCCTGATGATCGGCGCGGTCGGCGCCGCCTCGATGCCCGTGTACTTCACCTCGATGATGCTCATCTACGGGCTGATCCGGGTGGCGGGGCTGTTCCCCTATCCGCAGTACGTGTCCTTCGGCAGCGACCCCGTCCACTGGGCGACCAACCTGCTCCTGCCGTGGCTGGCACTCGCCATCCTGTACGCGGCCATGTACGCACGCCAGAGCCGCAGTTCGATGATCGAGACGATGGCGGAGCCGTTCATCCGCACAGCCCGCGCCAAGGGCCTGCCGCGTCGCACGGTCGTCGTCAAGCACGGGTTGCGGGCCGGCATGACGCCGATCCTCACCATCTTCGGCATGGACCTGGGCGGGCTCCTCGCGGGCGCCGTCATCACCGAGTCCATTTTCGGACTCCCGGGCATCGGCCGGCTCTTCTACGGCGCGCTCTCCAGCGGGGACCAGCCGGTCATCCTCGGGGTCACGCTGCTCGCGGCCACCTTCATCGTCGTCGCCAACCTGGCCGTCGACCTGCTGTACGCCGTCGTCGACCCGAGGGTGAGGTTCTGATGACCCGAAGTCAATCGCTCCTGAGCGTACGGGACTTGAGTGTCACCTTCGCGACGAAGCGGGGACCGGTACGGGCCGTGGACTCACTCAGCTTCGACGTCCACCGGGGCCGCACCCTGGGCATCGTCGGCGAGTCCGGTTCGGGCAAGTCCGTCACCTCGATGGCGGTGCTCGGTCTGCACACCGCCGCCGAGGTCACCGGCTCGATCAGCCTCGACGGACAGGAGCTGCTGGGGCTCCGGGAGCGGGAGCTGAACCGGCTGCGGGGCCGCCGGATGGCCATGATCTTCCAGGACCCGCTCTCCAGCCTCCACCCGTACTACACGGTCGGCGAGCAGATCGCCGAGCACCACCGGGTCCACTTCAACTCCCGCCGTGCGGTGGCCCACAGACGGGCCGTGGAGATGCTCGCCGAGGTCGGCATCCCCGAGCCGGGACGCCGGGCGGGCGAGTATCCGCACCAGTTCTCCGGCGGAATGCGCCAGCGCGTGATGATCGCCATGGCGCTGGCCTGCGAGCCCGAACTCCTCATCGCGGACGAGCCGACCACCGCCCTCGACGTCACCGTCCAGGCCCAGATCCTGGAGCTGATCGCCCGGCTGCAGGAGGAGCGCGGACTCGCCGTCGTCATGATCACCCACGATCTCGGGGTGGTTGCCCGGGTCGCCCACGAGGTGCTGGTGATGTACGGCGGGCGCGCGGCCGAACAGGCCCCGGTGGACACCCTGTTCGCAACCCCCGCCCATCCCTACACCCGCGGGCTGCTCGACTCCCTGCCCCGGCTCGACGACAGCGACGACGAACCGCTGCGGGCCATCCCCGGCAGCCCGCCGTCCCTGCTGGCCCCCGCCCCCGGCTGTGCGTTCGCGCCCCGCTGTGCCCGGGCGGCAGGCGCCTTGGAGAGCGAGCGACTGCGCTGCGAGACCGAACGGCCCCTGCTCTCCGGACCGGCCGAGCATCCGGCCGCCTGCCACCTCCCCGCATACGAAGGCGTCGCCTCATGACCAGTACAGCTCAGCCACTCCTCAATGTGCGGCCACTCCTCAGCGTGCGGGACGTAACGATGGCCTTCCCGGGAAAGCGCCGGGGCAGGGATCCCGTGCGGGCCGTCGACGGCATCAGCTTCGATGTGGCCGCCGGGGAAACGCTGGGCCTGGTCGGGGAGTCCGGCTGCGGCAAGTCCACCACGGGCCGCATGATCGTACGGCTGCTCGAACCCACCACTGGCTCGATCACCTACGACGGCCGCGACATCAGCCATCTGTCCCAGCGCGAACTCAAGCCACTGCGCCGCGAACTCCAGATGGTCTTCCAGGACCCGCACTCCTCCCTCAACCCACGCCAGACCGTGGCCCGGATCATCTCCGACCCCCTTCTGGCACAAGGGAGTTCGCCGACGGACGCACGCAAGCGAGCGGTCGAGCTGATGGACCTGGTCGGACTCATCCCCGAGCACATCGACCGCTATCCGCACGAGTTCTCCGGCGGCCAGGCCCAGCGCATCGGCATCGCCCGCTCGCTCGCCACCAGCCCCCGGCTGGTCGTCGCCGACGAACCCGTCTCCGCCCTCGACGTCTCCGTACAGGCCCAGATCGTCAACCTCATGGAACGCCTCCAGCAGGAGCTCGGCCTGGCCTACCTCTTCATCGCCCACGACCTCTCGGTCGTCAAGCGGGTCTGCGACCGGGTCGCCGTCATGTACCTCGGCCGGATCGTCGAAATCGGCGACAAGGAACGGGTGTACGCGGCCCCCGCCCACCCCTACACCCGGGCACTGCTCTCCGCGGTGCCCCTGCCCGACCCCGCTGCCGAGCGGGCCCGTGAGCGCATTACGCTCCTGGGCGACCCGCCCAGCCCGGCCGCTCCCCCACCGGGCTGCACCTTCCACCCGCGCTGCGCCAAGGCCCAGGCCATCTGCCGCACCGAGGCGCCACTGCTGCGGATCGCCGCACCGGGCGAGCCGCGGGAGGTCGCCTGCCACTTCCCCGAGGCGGCCTGAACACGGCCCGGCCCCGGATCCGCACAACGGATCCGGGGCACAACTTTTAGCCCTGGCTAGGACTTGGTGACTCGTACCGTCTCTCCGTAGCCATCGGCGCTCAGCACGTCGATCCGTACCCCGGCCGCGGCGTCCGTGAATGACTCGCCGGCCCAGTACGGGGCATCGTCCAGCGGGCGGCACCCGCTCGCCGGAGTGGCACTGGGCTTGGCGTCCATGACCCGGATCGGTCCGTAACCGGTCTGCACGGATGTGTCGACCTTGTAGACCAGCGCGCCGGTCGAACAGGCTGCCGTGTCCGCCTGGACCGACCGGCGGGATTCGACGACGTACGCGGTCGTCGGTCCCGTACGCACCACAGCCATCTTGGTGCCGCTGCCGTATTCGACCGCGGTGAGATACACCGTGCCGCTGCCGGCCGAGGCCTGGCAGTAGACCTGGCTGTCATCGGTCCAGCCGAGCTTCCACGACTCCCAGCCGAAATACTGCGGCGCCTTCCCCCCAACCAGACCCATCACGTCCCAACCGCCGACGAACCGGTGGCCATCGGTGCCCGTGTCAAAGGCGTACAGGTCCGGCAGCCCGAAGCTGTGGGCGGTCTCATGGCCGACCAGCTTCGGACCCCAGTGCCACATGTCCTGGCCGAAGGTCACCGCCCACTTGATCCTGGTGCCGTCGGCGACGACACCCGCCGTGCCCGGGTCGTACACGTACGTGGGGGTGAAGGAGATCGCCGACGCGTTCCTCGTCGCGACGACGTACACCATGTCGTACCGCGAGAAGTCCACATACGGGTCGGCGGCCGTCACGGCATCCCTGAGGTATGCCTCGTGTGCCTCGTGTCCGAGACCGCGTGCGAAGCCGTAGTCGGTGGAGTTGCGCGGCATCCGAACCCAGCGCTGCTGCTGGGTGATGGCGAGCCACACCTTGCCGTACGAGGCGTTCCACAGCCAGTCCGCGCCGGGCGTGAGCTGTGCGGCGTCGTCGGCCGGGGACTCGGTGGCCGGCGCGTCCGGGAAGTCCACGAAGATCATGCCGACCCTGATGGTGCCGACGGGGCGCTGGAAGACGGAGTAGTCGGTGTCGTGGCCCTCGTCCGTCCAGCCGGTGGTGCCGCCAAGGGCACAGGCTGATGGGCCGGCTGAGGACGCGGCGGACGGCGTGCCGAGGAGCAGCAGGAGCATGGCGGCGAGCAGCGCAGGCAAGAGCACCCTGTGCGCCGGCGTCAAGGGACGGGATCGTCTCACGTGATCACTACCTCTCGATCTATGGCATGTGACATTTCACACAAGACTGCAGATGCACGCCCCTGTCCGAAAGCTGTCGTCGCTCCATAACATCCACGCCATGGATCTGGAGGTACGGCATCTGCGGGTGGTGTGCGCGATCGCCGAGTCGGGCAGCCTCACTCGCGCCGCTGCCTCGCTGCGCATGACTCAGCCAGGGCTCAGCACCCAACTGCGCCGCATTGAGGCCATGCTGGGCGGAGCCCTCTTCGACCGCAGGCAAGCCGGCGCCGTCCCCACACCCTTCGGCGAGCTGGTACTGAGCCGGGCGCACGCCATCCTGCCGGGCATCGACGGCCTCCTCGCCGACACCGCCCGGGCCGCCCTGGCCGCCCGCCGCACCTCGACCCCTGAGCGAGTCCGCATCGGGTCGGTCGGCGCCCCCCTGCTCGGCCATCTCATTCTGGCCGTAAAGGAGCTGCTGCCCCACTCCGAAGTGACCTCACGCTGTCAGTACTCCCCCACAACTCTGCTCGACGATCTCGCGGCGGGCCGCTTGGAAGCGGCGGTTCTCGGCGACCATCCCGACCAGGAGCTACCTCCACTTGAGGGCGTGGTGCTCAACCCGATCGTCACCGAGCCCGTATTCGCCCTCCTGCCGACGGCCCACCCGCTGGCGGCGCAGGAGGAGGTCTCGCTGGCTCAACTCTTGGACGAGGACTGGGCAGTTCCCCGCCCCGACAGCGACCGCACCCGCGAATACTGGTCGTCCGTCTGCGCTCAGGCAGGTCGCCGTCCGTTCACCCCGTACGAAGCCGAGGGGCGGCAGTTGATCGAGATCGTACGGGCCGGCTTGGCCGTCAGCCTCTGCCAGGCCACCTTCATCGAGGCCCCGGGCGTCGCTGTCCGTCCCCTCGCCGGAAATCCTCTGTGGTACCGGCATGTTCTGGCCTGGCACCGCGACGGCGCTCTCGCCGCACACGGCGCCGAAATCCACCGCAGAGTCACCGAAGGCTATCTGGACACCTGCGCCGCCAGCCCTGCGTACGCACGCTGGCGAGAACGGCATCCGCAATCGGCCGGATCGGCGGAGATCAGAACCCGAGCCCATGGGCGAGGGGCACGCGGCTGACGAAGCCGTTGTCGCAGCCGGAGGTGGCTGTCGAGCGGCATTGCGGTCCGGCGCCTTGTCGTGGACAGTTGCTCTCGGTACAGAGAGCCGAACGCTTGGAGGAGAGGTCGGACCGGTATGAGAGGACCGCTGCTGCACCGGCGGTTTCCACAGCTGGTCACCTCATTGCCATACCTCCCGCTCGGCGATCGTCCGACGCCCGTACGCGAGCTGACCGGGTTGGCACACGGGGTCTCGCTGTGGTGCAAGGACGAGAGCGGGTTCGGCTCGGGCGGGTGGGGTGGCAACAAGATCCGCAAGCTTGAGTGGATCCTCCCCGATGTGCAACGCCGTGGGACACGAACCATCCTCACAGTGGGTGGTCTCGGTACGAACTGGGGCCTGGCCACTGCTCTTTACGCTCGGGAGCAGGGCCTGACCACCGCGCTCGCCCTGATCGACCAGCCGGTCGACGACCACGTCCGGGCACAACTGGAGCGGCTTCGACGGTCCGGTGCCACCCTGCACTTCACCCGTACCAAGAATCGGACTATCGCCGCCGCCCCCTGGCTCTTCCTTCGCCATGCCACGGGGAGACGGCTGCCATACTTCCTCCCGGCGGGCGGATCCGCACCGGTCGGTACGCTCGGCTACATCGAAGCAGCCCTCGAGCTCGCGGCCCAGGTAGCAGACGGAGCCCTGCCGGAACCCTCACATGTGGTCACCGCCGTCGGCTCAGGGGGTACAGCCGCGGGACTGGCTCTCGGCCTCCGACTGGCAGGGCTGTGCGGCACCCGAGTGGTGGGCGTCGTCGTCAATCACACGCTGCAGCTGGACGCGCAAGCCGTGGTCACGCTGGCCGGGAAGACCGAGCGTTTGCTTCGCAGGCGGGGCGCGAGCCTTCCTCCGATCCAGATCGCGCCGGACGACGTGACGATGGTGCGGGACTGGCTGGGCCCGGGCTACGGTTACGCCACACCGCAGGCCGTCGAGGCGCAGCGACTCGCCGCCGACAGTGCGCACATGGAGCTTGAGCCCGTGTACACGGCGAAAGCGCTGGCTGCCCTGCTCGCGATGGCGGCCGACGGTCGCCTCGGCACGGGCCCTGTTCTGTTCCTCAATACCCACGGCCCCAGGGACGGCCTCTGAGCACCACCGGCTCGACCTCGACAGCACCTCCGCGATGCATTCGAATCGGCGTCAGCCCTGGCCGGACCTGCACTGCGGGTCCGGCCAGGACATGAGTGGGACAGTCTTCATCGACGACGTGCGGTCTCATGGCGGGTGCGCGTCCGGAGAAGCACGATGCCTGCGATCAGCAGCACAGCTCCGGCCGCAGAAGGCCACAGCTGGGCGCCAGTAGCCGCAAGCCCGCCCGTTCCGGCTTGTCGCTCGCTGCTGCCGTCAGGCGCCAGGCCGTTCTCATCGGCGTCCGGCGTGCTCTGCGCGCCAGGCGTACCGGCAGCCGAACCCACCGCAACCTCGGGCCTCTCCACACCACCCGCAGTTTCCGGCGTACCCGTCGCACCAGGCTTACCAGCACCCGAACCCGCCGCAACCTCGGGCTTCTCCACACCACCCGCACTGTCCGGCGTACCCGTCGCACCAGGCTTACCAGCACCCGAACCCACCGCAACCTCGGGCTTCTCCACACCATCCACACTGTCCGGCGTACCCGTCGCACCAGGCTTACCAGCACCCGAACCCACCGCAACCTCAGGCTTCTCCACACCACCCGCACTGTCCGGCGTACCCGTCGCACCAGGCTTACCAGCACCCGAACCCACCGCAACCTCAGGCTTCTCCACACCACCGGCCGGAGGGGCGCCGGGGTCGCCGGGGCCGCACTCTCGTCCGTCGTTGATGCAACGCACCGCCTCCCGCATGAGGTTGTCGTCGAAGACGTTGATGAAGTCGCCGTGGTCGGTGACCGGCTTGTGCAGCTGCTCAGGGAAGGAGTCGACCGCGAACACCGCGGTTTTTTCCCCGTCGAAAACCGGCGGCGGCACGTCGTAGACGATCCGCTGCACGAGCTGCGGAATGGCCCGGAAGCCGTTGGGGCAGCGGCCGTTCTGGTCGGCGAAGGCCACGTGCGTGCGGTGGTTGGCGCTGTCGGTGTTCTGACCGTCCCAGCAGCTCTGGAACTTGAAGGCACGGACCACTTGGCTGCCCTCGGGGCAGACCGGGTACTTGTCCTTCAGCTGGCGGTTCTCGAAGCCGGTGCAGCTCCAGGAGGCATTGGCATTCGCGTTGCCGTTGACAAAGGCTTTGGCGTCACCGGTGATGATCCGCAGGAAGCGGGGCATCGCGGTGACCTTGCCGACCGGGCTGCCCGCGAAGTTCAGCGTGACCTGGGCCGGAGTCTGGATCTCGCCGACGTTCTGGTCCTTGCCGCCACCGTCCGCGTCGGCGTCGGCCTCCTTCTGGCCGTTCTGCAGGCGCAGGACGGGCCAGTAGTAGGTCGACTTGTCACCCTGGTCGCGGCACGTCGTCCGGCCGTTGGCGAGATCGTCGTCGCTCGCGAAGGCGTCGTTGGCCTGGTTACCGACATAGTCGTGCATGTGGTGCGCGCCATTGCTCACACCGGGCGCCACGATCACGTTGTCCGGGTTGAACTTGCCGTTCGCGTTGACACCGCAGTCGGTGGAGAAGGTGCCGCGGGAGGCGTTGCGGAGCGTGCGCGGGTTGCGGACATTCGGCTTGACGGACTGGATGTCGACGAAGTCGGACGCCTCAGGGCCGTTGTCCGCCTGGCCACCGTTGCCGTTGCCCTGGTCGCCGTTGCCGTTGTTCTGGTCGCCGCCCTGGTCCTGCCCCTGGCCGTTGCCCTCACCGGCGTCGGCCCCGTCTGCGTCATCCACCTGAAGAGTGCACGGGGCCATCGGATCCAGTCCCTGCGGGCGCTTCCCTGTCGCACGGCTGATGGCTACGGCTATGCGGTCGATGCTTGCTGCGCGCTTGTTCTTCAGCGGGTCCAGGACAGCGTTCCGGGCGAACTCCGGGTCCCGCTCCATCTGCTCCTTCTCGTCGACGAACCGCTGGTAGGCCTCGGTGATCTGGCTGTCCAGCGTGGCAAGTTCGCGGTCGACCTCCAGCCTGGCCCCGTCCGGTACTTCGGGCAGCCCGTTCGCAACCTCAGGACACTTGATCGTGGACGCAGAGGGTCCGGCGCTCTGGGTCTGATTCTGCTGTTGCCCGTTCCATTCGCCGGGCCATGGGCCCCGTCCCTCGCCGGCGGAGGCGTAGGAGTTGACCGCGATGAGGCCACCCCCGCCCAGCATGAGCGCGATCGAGGCAACGACTACTCTTTTGCCTCTCTTTGAGCGTCTTCGCTCTGTACGCCTCATTGGAACTCCTATGTTTCATTGCCGGTCGGCCGTTACATGCGCTGGCTGAGGGAGAAGTGCTGTGCTACGTACGGAAGAGACCCACGAAGTGTTCAACGCGAACAGCAATTCGTAGCAACCTCCAGCGGTGGAGGTGCCTGAGGCGGAATCTGAGGCAGCCCGGAGCGGCTTCGGAGCGGTGGCACGCGCCCAGCCAGTGGACCGCGAGGCGAACGCTCGCCGCTGTGCTCAGCGGCGCCCCTGCCCGCCTCCACTGGAGCCTCCGAGGCGGTCGCATTCGACGCGCACAACCCCGGCCAGGCACGGATCATCGGCCTCCGGATCGCCGACCGCGCCACGGAGCAAGCGGCCGGACATGCGGGCCTGGTCCGCCGTGACCTGGACGCTTGTTGGCTCGATTCCGTTGGAAGCTGTCATTAGTGCCACTAGGGAGAGGCGGACCGGCTGTCTAGCGTCGGTGGTGAACCCGGCACAGACCGGTTCGCATCCATCCCGAACGGAACACAAATGCACGCCCAGATCGTCTTGTTCGACGGCTTCGACCCGCTCGACGTCATCGCCCCCTACGAGGTCCTGTACGCCGGCGGCACCGCCTCCGCCGGGGCGGTGACGGTGGAGCTGGTCTCCGCCGAGGGAACGCGCGAAGTGGCCGGCGGTACCGGCGGCCTGGCCCTGCGGGCGACGGCCCGCCTCGATCCCGAGCGCGCCGACCTCGTCCTGGTCCCCGGCGCGTCGGGCCGCGTCGAGCAGGACGACGGGAAGCCGGGACCGGACTGTGGCCGGCAGTCGGAGGACGAAGCAATTCCTGTCCTGCTGGGCCGCACCCTGGAAACCGGCCTGCCGCCCCTGCTGAAGTCCGCCATGGAACGCCCCGGGGTAACGGTGAGCGCGGTGTGCGGCGGCTCGCTCGTCCTGGCCATGGCCGGCCTCCTGGAGGGCCGTAACGCGACCACTCACCACATGGGTATGGACCTGCTGGACGCCACCGGTGTGCGCGCGGTGCCCGCGCGCGTCGTCGACGACGGTGACCTCGTCACCGGCGCCGGCGTCACCTCGGGCCTCGACCTGGCCCTGTACCTGCTGGAGCGCGAGGTGGGTCCCAAGGTCGCTCATGCCGTCGAGGAACTGTTCTCCTACGAACGCCGCGGCATCGTCTGGCGCGACCAGGGTCCGACGCCCGTCGCCTTCTGAGACACCCCTTCACTTCTTCCCTTGTGCCGCGCCGGCGCACCACCCCGTAAGGAAGCCCCCGCATGTCCGTCGAAGGAACCTGGGACCTGAACATCTCGACCCCCATCGGCACCATCACGGCCGTCGTCGAGCTCCACTTGGCGAACGGCGCCCTGACGGGTACCGCCCACGGCGCCGGAGAGGACGTCGCCCTGAACAACCTGGCGCTCGACGACGACCGCCTCACCTGGACCCAGTCGATCGCCAAGCCCCTGAGGCTGAACCTCGCCTTCGCCGTCACGGTCGACGGAGACACCATGACGGGCAGCTCCAAGGCCGGCCGCCTGCCCGCCTCCAAGGTCACCGGCCACCGCCGCACGCGCTGAGCCAGGGATGCATCCCAACGATGACCATCGTCCCGCCGACACGATGCGTGATATCAGCCCGCCGCCGGGCCGTCCGTCGTGTCCGTCGACGGCCGATGGGCGGGCCACGCGTTGAGGGCGCTTGCCAGCTGGGCGCGCGAACGGACATCCAGTTTCTGGTAGATGCGGGTGAGACGCGCCTCGACCGTCTTCACGCTGAGGTACAGCTTCGCCGCCGCCTCCTGGTTGCTGGCCCCCTGGCCGACCAGCAGCGCGAGCCGCAGCTCCGCCTCCGTGAGGGAGGACACGGCGCCGCCGCGGGCCGGGGCGGGTTCGGTCGTACGGGACGGTGTCTCCGTCACCAGTGCCAGCCAGGGCGACGCCCCCGCCCGTTCGAAGACCGCGGCCGCGGCCTGCAGCGCGTTCTGTGCGGCCGACCGCCTGCGGCGGCGGCGTTCGACCCGGGCGAGCGCGATCAGCGCCCGTCCGCGTGCCAGCGGCAGCCCCGCCGCCGCGAAGCGATCGGCGGTCTCGGTCAGCAGCCCCGCCGCCTCATCGGGCTTTCCGACCGCCGCCAGATGCAGGGCGTACGCGCGGTCGCAGCCGAGCAGCACCGTTGCGCGGCCCAGGCGTTCGGCGACGGGACGCACATCGGCGAGCAGGGCCGCGGCCTCCTCGGGGGCATCGCTCGCGATCAGCGCCTCGGCCAGCTCCTCGTGCCAGCGCAGCATGGAGGGGTCGACCGTCGACTGGGCGCGTTCACCGGACTGCACCCGGCGCAGGGTCTCCAGGGCGTTCGCCACATCCCCGGTCACGAGCTGGACCCGGCCGAGTGCGTACAGACTGCGGGAGAGGAAGACATGGTCGCCCTCCTCCTCGGATGCCTGGACACTGCGCCGGGCGTAGCTCGCGGCGCGGGCGAAACTGCCGCCGGCGCTCTCCGCGAGAGCCAGCGTGTACCAGGCGGGCCCCGGCGAGAGGCCGGCCTCCAGCGTCAGGGCGAGCGACCGCCCGGCATGTGCGAGTGACGCCGCGCACTGCCCCTGCCGGGCGTCGATCTCCGCGAGCGTATGGAACAGCTCGATGGCGTCCTCCACCGGCCCACGGCGCTCGACCAGCGGCAGCAGGGCGTTGAGCTGGTCGCGGGCGTCGGTGAGCCGGTCGTCGAACAGCGCATGGCGGATCGTCAGGATCTGCGCGGCGTTACGGATGCCCAGCGGCCGCACGACCATCTCGAGGGCTCGTGCCTCGGTGAGGACCTGCTCCGCGTCCGGCGAGCCCAGGACACGGTCCATGCGCGCCTGGACGGTCAGCGCCGTGGCCGCCGTCATACGGTCGCCGACCGAAGAGGCCAGCACCGCGGACTCGACGGCGGCGGCCCGGGAGCGTACGGGATCACCGTCGGCCAGCACATGCTTCACTGCCAGCCGCAGCTGGACGGCCGCCCGCAGCGCCGTGTCGCCCTCGGAGTCCTCCATGGCGTGGACGTAGATCTCGTCGAGGTCGGTCAGTCCCTGCCCGGCCGTGTCCAGCACCGCGAGCCGCGCGCGAACCCGGTCGGCGGGCGCGGCGTCGCGGGCGAGGAGATCGGTGGCTGCGCGCATCGCCAGGTCCGCGCGGGCGGCGCGGGCGGCTTCCTCGGCGGCGTCGACGAGCCGGGCAAGCCGCTGCGCGCTGTGCCGGCCGGGCGTGGACTCGGCGGCGAGCAGGGCGAGTTCGGCGGCCAGCGCGCTGTTCCCGCGGCGTCGTGCCGTATCGGCCGCGACCGCGACCTCCGCTGCCAGTTGCTCGTCGGGTGTGTCCGTGGCCAGCGCCCGGTGCCGTACGGCCTCGACGGGGTCGTCCACGACGCGCGCGAGAGCCGCATGACCGTCGCTGCGCTCGGCCCAGTCGGCGTCGTGCACCAGCGTGGAGGGCAGCAGCCCTGCCGTGAACGCGACCGTGCCGTCCTCCGTCAGTGAGATGAGATTCGCCCGCTCGGCGGCGGCGAGGTCGGCCTCGGCCGTGGGGCGGCCCGTGCGGCGGATCAGCGAAGCCGTCGGGTGCAGCGCCAGTGCGGCCAGCAGGAGCGTGTCACGCACGGCGGGGGAGGCGGCGCCGAGCAGCTGACGTGCGAGATCGCGTGCGCGCCCGGACAGGGACAGGGCCTCGGCGTGGTGCACCGGCGTCCTGGCGTCGGCGAGGGACCGGCCGACGGCGAGCGCGAGACGCGGATTGCCGCCGCTGGCCTTGTGGATACGGCCGGCCATCCGGGACGGCAGCCGGTGGTGGAAGAGGAGTTCGGCGATCTCGTCGGCGTGCAGCGGCGCTACGTTCAGGACGTCGGCCTCGGACGGCACCCACAGGGGCTCCGGGCAGTCAGCGTCCTGCGCCGGGGTACTCGCGGTGGATGTGTCGGGTCCGTATGCCGCCGGGGTCTCGACGGCGACGACGCGTAGCGCCGATGGAGCCAGATGCAGGGCGAACCGCAGCAGGTCGGCGCTGTCGGCGTCGATGCGCTGGACGCCGTCGACGACGAGCAGGACGGGGCCGTGTGCGGCGAGCGTGCGCAGGATCTGGGCGAGCGCGAGCCGCAGGGCGATGGGGTCCCAGCCGTTGTCGGGCACGGGCGCCTCGCGGCACAGCATGGCGACAGCGGTCCGCTGCGGTCCGGGCAGTCCCCCGAGGACGTCGTAGCTGCCGGGGCCGCTGTCGGGCCGGGCCGCCGGCCAGGACGCGCAGGCCGAAATGGTCGCGACCAGGGCGGCGGCGGCCGCGCCGGGTATGTCCCGGTCGGCGGGCAGTGTGGCGAGCCACAGTACGGTCTCGCCGCGGGACTCGGCGCGCGCGGCGGCGGCCAGGGCGACCTCGGTCTTGCCGACCCCGGCAGGGCCGGTGAGCAGGGCGCGCCCGCGCGTGTGCAGGACCCGGTCGAGCCGGGTGAGGAGCTCCCCCCGCCCGACCGGTGCAGGGCGGTGCGCCGCCGTTGTCACCTCCCCACCACCCCCCTTGTGGCCTGCGCGGGACTCTGCCCGTTGAGAGCAGAGCATACGAATCAGGCCACCGCAGTCCAGGCTGCATGTCCGGCATACGGACACGCGCGCCCGGACAGGCGGCGGGGCGCGCCCGCGGCGATATGCCGCGAACGCGCCTCTGACCAGCTGTGATGCGGTTGTTTGGGGTGGTTCAGAAAGTGAGACTCCAGGAGTCGATGTAGCCGGTGTCACCCGATGCCACATCGCGGACCTGCAGCTTCCAGGTGCCGTTGGCCACCTCGCTGGACGCGTCGACCGTGTACGTCGCAAGGACGTTGTCGGCGCTGTCGGACGACGACGAGGCCTTGAGGTTGCGCACCGTGCCGTCCGGCGCGATCAGGTCGATGACCAGGTCGCCGCGCCAGGTGTGCTTGATGTCGACGTTGACCTTGAGGGCAGCGGGGGCGTTGCCGGTGAGGCCGGTGACGGCGATCGACGAGCTGACGGTCGAGTTGTCCGCGATCGTCACGTCCGCCGCGTTGCTGAACGTCGTGCCGCCGCTGGTGCCGGTGACGGCGTTCACGGTCTTCGCCGCGTCGGCGATGCCGGCGCCGCAGCCGCCGGTGCAGGTGCCCGGCAGTGGCCTGGCGTTGCTCTTGATCGCGGCCTCGATCTCGGCCGGGGTCAGAGTGCTCTTGGCCGACTTGAGCAGCGCGGCGAGCCCGGCGATGTGCGGGGCGGCCATCGAAGTGCCCTGGTAGGGCTTGTAGTTCTCGGTCGACTGGGTGGTGGCCCCGGAGTTCAGCGTGGAGAGGATGCCGTTTTCGGGGGTGGTGACGGTGCCCGGGGTGTCGGTGGCGCGGCGGGTCTCGCCGCCGGGAGCCGACACGTCGACGATGGAGCCGAAGTTCGAGTAGAACGAGCGGTTGCCCTCGCGAGAGGTGGACGCCACGTTGATGATGCCCGAGCAGTTGGCCGGGGTGAAGCCGGAGGCGTTGGCGTTGCTGTTGCCCGCCGCCACGACGACCGTGGTGCCGCGCGACACCGCGCCGTTGATCGCGTTCTGGTAGACGCTGGGGCAGGTGGCGCTGGCGCCGCCGAGGCTCATGTTGATGACCTTGGCCGGGTTCGGGTTCGCCGGGACGCCCGGGACGGTACCGCCGGACGCCCAGGTGATCGCGTCGGCGATGTCCGCGGAGGAGCCGCCGCACTTGCCGAGCACGCGGACCGGCTGGATCTTCGCGTTGTACGCGATACCCGCAACGCCCTTGCTGTTGCCCGCCGTTGCCGCGATGGTGCCCGCGACGTGGGTGCCGTGCCAGGAGGAGTTGCTCGCCTTGGAACCGGTGCCGCACTCGCCGTCGGTCGCGTTCCAGTCGCCCTCGTCCTTGGCGTCGCTGTCCCGGCCGTTGCCGTCCCGGGCGTCCGCGGCGGTCGAGATGAAGTCGTAGCCGGACACGACATTGGCGGCCACGTCCGTGTGGGCGGCGTAGCCGGTGTCGATGACGGCGACGGTGACGCCGCTGCCGGTGGTCTTGTCCCAGGCGCCGGGCACGTTCATGCCGCCGGTGGCCTCGAACAGGTCCCACTGCTTGGTGTACTCGGTGTCGTTCGGGGTGACGGCCATCGCGTAGGCGCGGATGTCGGGTTCCACGGACGCGACCGAAGGATCGGCGCGGAAGGCGTCCAGGACCTCGGCGAGGTCATTCTTGGACGCCTTGCCACCGAGGTTGACCAGGGCGGCACCGCCGGCGAGCCGGCGCTCGAACGACAGGCTCTCGCCGGTCTCGGCGGCCTTGGCCGTTGCGTCGGTCTTGGCCGCCGTGTTGGAAGTGGCCTCGGACGTCTTGGACTTGTAGGTGACGATGACCTTCTCGACCGGTGCGGTCGGCAGTGCGGTCATCGACTGGGAAGCCGGAGCGGGCTTCGGTGAGGGCGGCGGCGGGGTGGCGGCGAGTGCCACGGAGTACGTGGCGGCGACGGCAGCGATCGTCGCGCTCGCGGCCACGACGGATATGAGTCTCCGTCTGGAACCGTTCAAGGTGTTCCCTTTCAACTGACGGTGCGGAGCGCGGGCGGGCGGCGCGGGAACCGCGGTTCGCTGTGGGGGTGCGATCCGCGGTTCCCTGGGCCGGGTCGCCCTTGCGTCGCCGTCGGCGCGACGGCCCCTGGTCAAGGGCCGTCCCCGACGGAACCCATGACTTACATGCACCTGACATCTAAGAGTCAGAAGCTGAGATCCGCCGGTGCGGCAGACAGTAGGGAACGGGGAGATGAACCCGATACGGGGAAAACCCTTGTCACCCCCGTGGGAGCCCCGGGGAGGGTTCGGGGCGCGCCAGGGGCCGGGGCGGGCGAGGTGCGGGAGCTGACGAACTGTCGGTCATTCGGGGCGACACCGGCACACTCCGCGCGTCGTGTGTGTGGCAGGGGTGTCGCGGCGCGCGGAGCGGCGGATTGTCAGTGGGGGCTGGCATGCTGAAATCGACTGACCCCGTCCGTCATCCACATCCGTCATCCACCGCGCACTCGCGGGAGGAGAATTGCGATGCTGACTACCTCATACGTCACGGGCTCGCCGAACTGGCTGGACCTGGGAAGCCCCGACATCGACGCGGCCGCCGCCTTTTACGGGGCACTGTTCGGCTGGGAGCTGCAGAGCTTGGGACCGGAGGCCGGAGGGTACGGCTTCTTCCAGCTGGACGGGAAGACCGTCGCCGCGATCGGCCCGCTCACCGAGGAGGGCGCGTCCTCGGCGTGGACGCCGTACTTCCTGACGGCCGACGCCGACGCCACGACCAGATCCGTTGAGCAGGCCGGCGGCACCGTCCGTCTGCAGCCGATGGAGGTATTCACCGAAGGCCGGATGGCGGCGTACACCGACCCGACCGGCGCCGACTTCGCGGTCTGGCAGCCCGGTGACACCAAGGGCCTGGGCGCGGTCACCGATGTGAACACCTTGTCCTGGACCGAGCTGTACACCACGGACGCTGCCGCCGCGAAGGACTTCTACCGCTCCGTGTTCTCGTGGGACTACGAGGACATGCCGTTCGCGAGCGTCACCTACAGCGTCGTCTCCCCGTCGGGCGGCGGCCAGGAGGCCACGCAGGGCGGGATCATGCAGCTTCCGAAAGAGAACCTGGAGGCGGGTTCCCGCTCGGAGTGGCATCCGTACTTCGAAGTGACCGACGTCGACGCCACCTTCGCCGAGGCCACCCGACAGGGTGCCACCCCGCTCATCCCGCCGATGGACGCGGAGGGCGTGGGCCGCCTGGCCATGTTCACCGACCCCTTCGGTGCGCCGATGGCCGTCATCCGCGGCGCCTCCCGCTGAGCCCGCGGCCCGGACGGTCAGACGAAGTTGACCTCGGCGCGCCGCAGCAGAGGATCGTCCACCACCCTCCACAGAGGTACGGCGTAGTTGCCGAGGCGGTAGCGGCCGCCGAAGTGGAGGCCGAGGACGCGGTGGTCAGTGAGGCAGGGCCATGTCGACACCGCGCGTAGAGCTCGGAGCCGAGGGGCATCGCTGCCTTGGGGGCCGATGTCACAGCCGCGAGGTGAGCCGAACCGTTCACCTGCCGGGGGCCCGCTCCGGGGCAGGATTCTGAACCGGGAGTCGTAGCGCCGCCCTGGCGCCCCGGGCGACAGCCCCCATGAACCTTGGAGCGCTGAGTACAGATGAGCAGCAGCCCCGCCGATGCCCCCGATCCCCTGCCGGCCGGTCCCGGCAATGGGCCCGCCGTCTCTCGTCAGGAGTTCGACGCACTCTTCGACGCGGTCCGCACCTGGGGCCGCTGGGCTGCGGCCGACCGCGGCGCCTGGAACAGGGTGACAGCGGGCCACGTGCAGCGGGCCACCGCCCTGATCCGGTCCGGGACGGTCGTGCCGATGGGGCTGCCCTGGAACACCCTGCCCGGACCGGACAACAGCAAGCCCGCATTGCACTACATGTCCGACCTCGGCGACGTGGAGGCACCGGAACCCTCCACCCACAAGGACTTCATTGCCGTGGATTACCACGGCAAGGGCGTGAGCCATCTCGACGCGCTGTCACACATCGCCTACCGAGGGCAGCTCTACGACGGCCGTGCGGCGCGCGAGGTCGTTGATGCCGGGGGTGCCCGCTTCGGCGCGGTACCGGCACTCGGCCCCCTCGTCACCAAGGGCGTACTCCTCGACCTGCCCGCCGTCCTCGGGATCAAATGGCTGGAGCCTGGGCTCGCACTGCACGCGCAGGACATCATCGCCGCTGAGAAGGCACTCGAGGTGACGATCGGGGACGGCGATGCGGTGTTGCTGCGCTCCGGCCGCTTCCGCCGCCGCCGGGAAATCGGCCCCTGGAACCCTGACGTGGCGAGCGCAGGCTTGCACGTGGACGCCATGCCGCTGCTGGCCGAGCGTGCCATTTCCCTGCTCGGCGGCGACGGGGACAGTGATGTACGGCCCTCGCCGGTCGAAGGCCTGCACTCTCCGGTCCACGCGCTTGCCATCACCGCCATGGGCGTGCCGCTGCTGGACAATCTCGACCTCGAAGCACTCTCCGCCAGCTGCGCCGAGGCGGGCCGTTACGAATTCATGCTCGTCGTGACGCCGCTGAACGTACCCGGCGGGACAGGCTCGCCCGTCAACCCGGTCGCGGTCCTGTGATGGCCGGCCGCCACCGTCGCCTCGCGCCGGCCGCCGATCACGGTGGACGCCGGCCAGGTCTTTTCGACAGCCGACCATCGCATTACGTTAAGGCTTCTTAAATTCACCCAAAAAGTGAGGAATATACTCAAATGGAGACTGGGTGATCGCAAAGTTTCTGTGAGGGAAGTGATGCAGATGGGGGTCGTGGGAGACCGCATCGGCCCCGTACGCCCCCGCGAGCGGTTTCTGCACGGCGAGTCGGTCGAGGGGGGCGTGAGAAGTCCGATTCTGAGCTCGTGGCAGCGCTGCCGACTGCTGGGACTCTCACCGGACCAGTCCGAGCTCCCCTACCGGCAGGATTTCGATCCGGAAAGCCAGCTCGTCCGCGCGGCCGGGCCTGTGCTGGACCGGCTGCGATCCATGTTCGCGGGCAGCAAGATGAATATCTGTCTCGCCGATGGACACGGCACGGTGCTTGAACGCCGTTTCGGGGAAGCGTCTTTGGTCCGGCATCTCTCCGCGATCCAGAGCGTCCCGGGCTTCGTGTTCGCCGAGCAGTTCGCCGGGACCAACGGCGTCGGTCTCGCACTCGCGGAAAGGGAGCTTTGCCAGGTCTACGGTGCCGAGCACTTCGCCGAGCGCTCTCAGTCAAACGCCTGTTCTGCAATCCCCATTCGCGACCAGCTCAGCGGACGCATCGAGGGCGTCCTCTGCTTCGGCTATCCCCTCACCGATGCGGACCCGGCACTGGTCACCGTGATACGCGACGCCGCCGAAGCCATCGAACGGCGGCTGATGGAGCAGAGTTCGGCGCGAGAGCGCGGCTTGCTGCGGGCGTATCTCGACGCCAGACGCCTCGCGTGGACCAGCGAGGCCGCCAGGGACGGGCACCTGATCGGAATGGATGAACTGGTTCAGATCGGGCTGGACCAGCGCGATCAGATGATCCTCAAGGAGAAGGCCACCGAGCTGATCTCCTCGTCCCAGCGGGCTGCCGTCGAAGTGTCCCTGTCCCGCGACCGGCGGGTCACGCTCTTGAGCCGTCCGGTGACGAGCCCCTCCGGGGTGGAGGGCGTCGTCATCGAAGCGGTCCTCCCCGGTGACTCGCCGCAACCCCGCATCGCCGTCCCGACTCGCGCCGGCCCGACTCGCGCCGGCCGACCACTCGGCCTTGTCGCGCAATATGCCCCCACCTCCGCCGACCCGTCGTCCGGGCACCTTCCCGGCGCCGCAGCCGGCCGAGCCGCCACGACGGTCCGCGCGCCCGTCCCACCTGGCACCGACGACTCCGCCAACGGCTTGGCCAGGGGGCTGGTGCTGGTGGGCGAGCCGGAAGTAGGGAAGTACGCGGTTGCGGCCCGACGCCGCCTGGAGCTGCTGGCCGAGGCCAGCACCCGCATCGGCACCACCTTGGACGTGAGCCGCACCGCCTGGGAACTCGCCGAGATCGCGGTCCCGCGCCTGGCCGACTTCGTCACCATCGACGTGCCCGAGGCCGTACTGCGCGGCGAGGAGGCCTCCGACGCCCGCACCGAACTGCACCGTACGGTGGTCCACGGCATCCGCGAGGACTGCCCCTTCTACCCGGTCGGCGAGCGGGTGGACCTTCGCCCGGCGACGCCCCATCTACGATGCCTGGCCAGCGGACAGGCAGTGCTGGAACCCGATCTGAAGTCCGCCGCCGGCTGGATCGCCCAAGAACCCGAGCACGCCGAGCGGATCCTCGCCCACAACGTCCACTCCCTCATCTCCGTCCCCCTGCTCGCGCGCGGAGTCCTCCTGGGCATCGCCAGCTTCTACCGCTCGCAGGATCCCGCCCCCTTCGGGGACGACGACCGCTCGCTGGCCCAGGAACTCGCCGCCCGCGCCGCCCTCTGCATCGACAACGCCCGCCGCTACACCCGCGAACACACCCTGGCTCTGGCACTTCAGCGCAGCCTGCTCCCGCGCGGCCATCCCGAGCAGGACGCCGTCGAGGTCGCGCACCGCTATCTGCCCGCCGAATCCGGAGTGGGTGGCGACTGGTTCGACGTCATCCCCCTCTCCGGCACCCGCGTCGCCCTCCTCGTCGGCGATGTCGTCGGCCATGGACTGCACGCCGCCGCCACCATGGGCCGGCTGCGCACCGCCGCACGCAACTTCGCCGAACTGGAACTCGCCCCCGACGAACTCCTCACCCACCTGGACAATCTCGTGGTGCGCCTGGACCGGGAGGAGGGCGACGAGAACCCTGCGGTAGGCAGCACCGGCATCGTCGGCGCCACCTGCCTGTACGCCATCTACGACCCCACCTCGGGGCAGTGCACCATGGCTCGCGCCGGCCACCCTCCGCCCGCGCTGGTCCACCCCGACGGCACCGTGACATTCCCGGACCTGCCCGCCGGACCCCCGCTCGGCCTGGGTGGTCTCCCCTTCGAAACGGCCGAAATTCACCTCTCCGAGCACAGCCAGCTGGTCCTCTACACCGACGGACTCATCGAAGACCGCCATCGCGACATCGACGTGGCCCTCGACCAGCTGCGCCGCGCGTTGGCCCACCCGGACCGAACGCCCGAGGACACCTGCCAAGCGGTCCTCGACGCCGTGGCACCCGACCACCCTGGCGACGACATTGCCCTACTCGTCGCCCGCACCCACGCCCTGCCCCCAGACCGGATCGCCACCTGGGACCTGACCGCCGACCCGGCCCTCGTCTCCGACGTCCGTGCCGCCGCCGTCCGCCGGCTGAGCCAGTGGGGGCTGGACGAGTCCGCTTTCGCCACAGAGCTGCTGCTCAGCGAGCTGGTTACGAACGCCGTCCGCTACGGCACCGGGCCCATCCAGGTACGCCTCATTCACGGCCGCACCCTGATCTGCGAGGTCTATGACACCAGTAACACCGCCCCACGCCTGCGCCAGGCGGCCACCACCGACGAGGGTGGCCGTGGCCTGTTCCTCGTTGCGCAGCTCGCCGAGACCTGGGGCACCCGCTATACCACCGACGGCAAGGTCATCTGGGCTGAGTGCGCCCTGGATGCGGCGTGACCTCCACCCGACACAGCCGGGAGGCGCAGGGGGAGACTGCCTCCCGGGCAACTCGCCCATTGGAGTCAAAGGGATCAACGATATGCCGGAAATGCGGTAACAGATCCCAGTAGCATCCCCCATGCAGTCGGGAAGAACCCGGAGGCCGACCCTCGGAGAAGTCCGTGCATGACGCTCCCGACACCTCGATGAGCCCACCCTCGCGCTTCGGTGGAGAACCTCTCGTCCGCATTCGCGGTCTCAGCAAGCGCTTCGGCGGCACCCTCGCGCTCGCCTCGGTCGACCTCGACATCCACGGCGGCAGCGTCCTCGCCCTGCTCGGTCCCAACGGCGCCGGGAAGTCCACCCTCATCAAGGTGCTCGCCGGGGTCCACCGCGCCGACGAGGGCGAGGTGACGGTAGCCGGGCATTCGCTCGGCTCCGCCGCCGCCACCCGGAAGATGTCGTTCATCCACCAGGATCTCGGCCTCGTCGAGTGGATGACGGTTGCCGAGAACATCGCACTGGGCACCGGCTATCCGCGCCGTCGCGGACTGGTCTCCTGGCGGCAGACCCGAGAGCGCTGCGCCGAGGCCCTGCGGATCGTCGCCGGGCACCTGGACGCCGACGCCCGGATTGCCGACCTCGCCCCCGCCGAGCGCTCGCTGGTCGCCATCGCCCGCGCCCTGGCGACACGGGCGGAGCTCTTCATCCTCGACGAGCCGACCGCCACCCTCCCCGCCGCGGACTGCGCCCGGCTCTTCGACGTACTGCACGCCCTGCGCGACCGAGGGCACGGCATCCTCTACGTCAGCCACCGGCTCGACGAGGTGTACAAGGTCGCCGACACTTTTGCCGTACTGCGCGACGGCCACCTCGTCAGCCAAGGTCCGCTCGCCGTCCACAGCCCCGCCCGTCTGGTGCACGACATCGTGGGCCGCGAACTGGCCGGCCACCGAACCGCCACCACCCCCGCCACAGCCCCGCCCGTCCTGAGCCTCGACAGCGTACGGACCCAGTACACCGGACCGGTCAGCCTGGAACTGCGTGCCGGCGAAATCCTCGGCACGGTGGGCCTGACCGGCGCCGGCCACATGGACCTGGGCCGCGCCCTCGCCGGCACCCGGCCGATCCTCGGCGGGCGGGCGCTGCTCGACGGCCGCCCGTACCAGCCGCGTACGGTCGCCGCCGCTCTCGACTCCGGCGTCGGCTTCGTGGCCGGCAACCGTCAGGAGGAGGGCTGCGCCGCCGAACTGACCGTACGGGAGAACTTCCTGGCCAACCCGCGGGCAGCCGGTGTGCCGGCGTGGCACTGGATCAGTCCCCGGCGCGAGCGCGCCGAGGCCACCGCCCTGATCGATCGGTTCTCGGTGCAGCCCCGCGACTGCGAGGTCCCGATCGCCACCCTTTCGGGCGGCAACCAGCAGAAGATCATGGTCGGCCGGTGGCTCCGGGGGAGCCTGCGCCTGCTGATCCTCGAAGAGCCGACCGCCAGCGTGGACGTCGGCGCCAAGGCCGCGATCTACCGTCTGCTCGACGACGCGCTGGCCGCCGGCCTGGCGGTACTGCTCATCTCCACCGATTTCGAGGAGGTCGCAACCGTGTGCCACCGCGCCCTGGTGTTCGCCCGTGGGACCGTGACAGCCGAGCTGACCGGTGAAGCACTCACTGTCAGTGAACTCACCCGCACCGCCTCGGCCATGCCCGCAATCACCGGAACCGCGACGAGCCGGTGACCCCCTCCCCCTCCCCTCGATCCCTGCTGGGCTTCCTGCGCGGACACCTCATCGGCACCTACGGCCTCCTGGCCCTCACCGGCCTGCTCTTCCTGATCTTCTCCATCACCCTGCCGGACACATTTCCCACGCGGGACAACATCTCGTCGATCCTCTCCAACCAATCGATCCCCGCCATCCTCGCGCTCGGCGCGACGATCCCCATCGTCACCGGCAAGTTCGACCTGTCCATCGGCTACGGTCTCGGCCTGGCGCACGTCATGGTGATGCAGCTCATCGTCAACGAAGGCTGGCCCTGGCCGCTCGCCTGCCTCGCAGTGATTTTCGGAGGGCTGGTGGTCGGCGCTCTGAACGGTGTCATCGTCGAGTTCGCGCAGATCGACTCCTTCATCGCCACTCTCGGCACCGGCAGCATGATGTACGCCTTCACCGGCTGGATCACCGACGGAGCCCGGATCGTCCCCGGCCCGCAGGGCCTGCCGCCCGCCTTCACCGACATCTACGACTCCAGGTTCCTCGGCCTGCCGGTACCCGCCTTCTACGTCCTCGCCGTCGTCGTCGCCCTCTGGCTGGTGCTGGAGCGGCTGCCGCTCGGCCGGTACCTGTATGTCATCGGCTCCAACCCCCGTGCCGCCGGCATGCTCGGCATCCCCACCCGCAAGTACTCCGTCTACGCCTTCGCCGGATCGGGCCTGGTCGTCGGCTTCGCCGGCGTCCTCCTCGCCGCTCAGCAGCAGACCGGCAACCCGAGTGTCGGCCTGGACTACCTGCTGCCCGCCTTCGTCGGCGCCCTGCTCGGCTCCACCGCGATCAAACCCGGCCGCGCCAACGCCTTGGGCACCCTCGTGGCCGTCGCCGTCCTCGCCATCGGCCTCGCCGGCATCGGCCAGCTCGGCGCCCAGTTCTGGGTCACCCCGCTGTTCAACGGCGGCACCCTGCTCATCGCCGTCGGCCTGGCCGGCTACTCCGCCCGCCGCCGACTGCGCACCGGCCCCACCGCGACCCGCCAGTCACTCGCAAAGCCGTCGGCTGCACCGACGAAGGACGGCAACCCCTAGAACACTTCGTAGCGCGCACCTGCGTCAGGAGCACCGTGTACTCGCACCGAAAGACCACCCTCACCGCCGCAACCCTGCTGGCACTGGCCGCCTCCGTCGTTGTCGGTTGCGAGCGCGGCCCGTCGACCGGCACCGGTCCGTCGAAGGCCGGTTGCCCCGCCATCCTCGCGAAGGCCAAGGCGGCCGTGCAGCAGGCCGAGAACACCAACGCCTCCTGGAACGGCCCCACCAGCGGCCCCGCGGCGGTTTCCGGCAAGACCATCGTCTACGTCGCGCAGACCATGACCAACCCTGGCGTCGCAGGCGTCGCGCGGGGCGTCAAGGAAGCCGGGAAGGTGACCGGATGGAACGTCCGGGTGATCGACGGAGAGGGCACCCCCGCCGGCATCCAGGCAGCACTCAGCCAGGCCGTCACCCTCAAGCCCTCGGGCATCGTCATCGGCGGCTTCGACCCCAATCTGACGTCGCAGCAGGTGGCACGGGCGCAAGCGGCGCATGTCCCGCTCATCGGCTGGCACGCGGTCCGTTCCCCCGGCCCGAGCAAGAACCCCAGCCTCTACACCAACATCACCACCAAAGTGGAGGACGTGGCGAAGATCAGTGCGGACTGGGTCATCGCCCGGTCCAACGGCAATGCCGGAGTCGTCGTCTTCACCGACGACTCGATCCCGTTCGCCAAGAACAAGTCCGAACTGATCAAGCAGGAGCTCGCCACCTGCTCCGGCCTGAAGCTGCTGGCGTACGAGAACATCCCGATTCCGGACGCGAGCCACCGCACCCCCCAGGAGGTCTCCTCCCTCCTCTCCCGCTTCCAGAACAGCTGGACGTACTCCGTCGCCATCAACGACCTCTACTTCGCCGACGCCGCCCCGGCCCTCCGCGCTGCCGCAAAACCGGGCTCCGGCCCTCCCTTCAACATCGGCGCGGGCGACGGCGATCCCTCCGCCTTCCAGCGCATCAACAGCAAGCAGTTCCAGGCCGCCACCGTCCCCGAGCCGCTGTCCCAGCAAGGCTGGCAAATCATCGACGAGTTCAACCGCTCCTTCGCCGGCCAGGCCGCCAGCGGCTACGTCGCCCCCGTCCACATCGCCACGGCAGACAACAGCAACGGGGCCACTTCCTGGAATCCGTCGGGCTACCGTGAGGCCTACCGGAAGATCTGGCGTACGTAACGACCTCATGCACGGTCGGCGTAGGCGCCGGAACAGCGTCGCGCGAGCGTCAGAACCGTCAGCAGCGACGGGTCTGGTACGGCACGGGGACGGGTACCGGTTCGTGCGGTGTCGGGCACCGCCTCAAGGCGACGAGGAAGGTCAGCACGATTCCGCCTGCCACGACGAAGAGCGTGGTGCTGATCCCGTCGGCGGTGGCGATTCGAAGCTGTTCACCGGAGAGGCCATCGAGGCCGGCAGTCGCCACCAGGACGAGGATGGCGAGGCCGACAGCCGCGCCCGCGCCTGAGCCGGTGGAGGCAATGCCGGAGGCGATGCCTTGTTGTCGGTCGGAGATTCCAGTGGCGGCGGCGATGAACATGGCGGTGAAGACCACCCCGTCGCCGACGCTGAGCACCACGAGGCCGGGGATGAGTTCGATGTACGTGCCGTTCGGCGAGATCGCGAGGCCGAGTGCGACCGCACCAAGCGCACCGACGGCGAGGGCTGCGGCCAACGTGCGCCTGAGACCGAACCGCGTCACGAGCTGGCCTGCGGTTGTCGAACCGGCCACCACCACTGCCGTGGGGATGAGGAAGCCGGCGCCGGTCTGCAAAGCGTCGTAGCCCAAAATCTCCTGGAAGTAAATGGACAGGAAGTAGAGCACGGAGCCGAACGTCGCCATGAACATGAACGCGATGACGACGCCGGTGATCAGGTTGGGGTTGGAGAGCAGCCGGGGTGGCATGAGCGGGTCGTCGCTGCGCCGCTCGATGATGAAGAAAGCTCCGATCAGCAGGAGGCCCGCCGCTGCGCCAACCAGGATTCCCGGCGAAAGCCAGCCCAATCCGGGGCCTTGCACGAGGGCGAACACGATGAGTGTGACACCGAGAGTGATACTGAGCGCACCGGGTAGGTCGAACGTGCGGCCTTCTTCGCGTTCACCGTCCCGGGGGATCACTACGAAGGCAAGCAGCAGCGCAGGGCCGGCCAGGGCGACGTTGACGAGGAATACCGCTTCCCAGCCGAACGCCTGCGTCAGAATTCCGCCGAGCAGCACACCGATGACGAGTCCTGCCGCGCCTGCCCCACCCCAGATTCCCAATGCGCGGTTACGGGCGCGGCCTTCAGCGAAGGTGGTGTTGATGAGTGCCAGGGTGGTGGGGAAGACGAGGGCTCCGCCGAGGCCTTGGAATGCGCGGGCGGCGAGAAGCATTCCGGTGCCGGTCGCGAATCCTCCCGCGAGCGATGCCCCGGCATAGAGTGCGAGGCCGGTGGCCAGGATGCGGCGTCGTCCGAGCAGGTCGGCGGCACGCCCGCCGAACAGTAGGAAGCCGGCGGAGGCTACCGCATAGGCGCTGATGACCGCCTGGAGCGTCTGCGCGGAATAGCCAAGGTCGCGTGCGATGTCGGGGAGTGCCACGACCACGATGTACTGGTCGAGCGAAACGATGAGCATGGCGAAGGACAGGAGCGCCAGCATCGCTGTCTCATGGTTCCAACCGAGGCTGCCGGGCGCGGATGATGTCGCTGTGGGTCGCACGGCAGCACTCCTGATGATCGGTCAAGTCTGCGCTTACGGCCTGCCGAGAATGTCCGTCTGATTCGGGGCGGTGGGGCCTCACCGAGAAGGACGGTTGCCAAGACCCTATACAGCTCGCCCTCACCAACCCCGTCAACGACCCACGCTCGTCAGACGGCGCTCACGCGGCCCGGTCTTCGCGGCCATCTCACTTGGCAGGTCTGCGGGTAGCGGATCAGGATGCAAGCGATGTTCGTCGCGTGCCGGCCGACGGGGCGGAGCTCGCTGCCCCACGGGAACGGCCGGCTCTCCAGCCCGCCCCGGGCGGCGGCGGCTCGGTCCCCCCAGACTCCGTCCAGGAAGCCCGGACGCAGCACCAGTGCGGCCAGTACGGCCTGCCGCCGGACAGGCCCCAGGTCCAGCGGTGTGCTGTCACGCCAGGCTCGGACCGGCGCCGCTACCGGGTCTCGGCGAGAATGCCGAACACCCCGGAGTCCTCGACCGGCAACATCGGCTTCCGCTGCGCCGCGCCCGCCGACCGCTGATGGATGCGCATCGCGTCCCTTGGGCCTGAATCACTGGAAGTGCTCAACCATCCATTCCGCTCCCCTCGTTGGCGATCGCCCGACGCCGCTCCAACCGGCTCCGCCGACGACGCGGGCGGACGGATACCACCGGCCTGTCGATTCCCTCAGCGCGCGGATCAGTGGGCAACGGCTTCGGCTCTCAGCGACGGTTGAGCGTGCCGACGCTGCTCTCGTCCGTGACCAACGTGGGCATGACCGTGACGCCTGGAGCAGGCTCTACGGGCTCAGTGGAGTCGGCGCGGTCGACCGCCGCCAACCGGCTGATCTCCGCGGCGGGTCGAGGAGCCGCCCTCCGGGTCGCTGGGACGATACGCCCATGACACCCCGGACAGGCTCTCCCCAGAGTTCGGCATCGGCGCGACTCGTCCTGCTGACACTCGCGGCCGGGCAGTTCCTGATGGCGCTCGACAGCTCTGTCATGAACGTCTCGATCGCGACGGTGGCCGACGATGTGGGCACGACCGTGACCGGGATCCAGGGCGCGATCACGGCATACACGCTCGTGATGGCGATGTTCATGATCCCTGGCGGCAAGGTCGGCGCGCTCATCGGCCGCAAGCGCGCGTTCGGGATCGGCTGCGTCATCTACGGCTGTGGATCCCTGACGACAGCGCTCGCCCCGAACCTGCCCGTGCTCCTGCTCGGCTGGTCGTTCCTCGAGGGGATCGGGGCGGCGCTCATCCTGCCCGCGATCGTGGCGCTCGTCGCCGGCAACTTCGGGGCTGAACGCCGGCCCGCCGCCTACGGACTCGTCGCGGCCGCAGGAGCCGTAGCCATCGCGGTCGGACCGCTCATCGGGGGTATCGCGACGACGTACTTCTCCTGGCGCTGGGTGTTCGCCGGTGAGGTCGTCATCGTGCTCGGCATCCTGGTACTGACCCGCCGCATCGCCGACGCGCCGAGCGACGGGCGCCCGCGCATCGATCTCGTCGGCGCCGTGCTCTCCGCCCTCGGGCTCGGGATCTTCGTCTACGGCGTACTCCGCTCGGACGAATGGGGCTGGTTCCAGCCGAAGCCCGACGCACCCTCCTGGCTCGGGATCTCACTGGTCATCTGGCTGATGCTGGTGGGTCTGCTCCTGATCTGGCTCTTCCTCCGCTGGGAGGCCCGCCTCGTGGAGCAGCGCAAGGAACCACTCGTGGACCCGGCACTGCTGCAGAACAAGCAGCTCACCGGCGGCCTGACGATGTTCTTCTTCCAATACCTCGTGCAGATGGGCGTGTTCTTCGTCGTACCGCTCTACCTGTCGGTCGCACTCGGCCTGTCCGCGCTCAAGACCGGCGCACGCCTCCTGCCGCTCTCACTGACACTGCTGGCCGCCGCGATCCTGATCCCGCGTTTCTTCCCGGACGTCTCGCCACGGCGGGTGGTGCGGCTCGGGATCCTCTCGCTACTCGCGGGCGCGGTGGTCCTGATGGCCGCGCTCGACGCAGACGCGGGTGCGGAAATCGTCACCGTCCCCCTTCTGCTGATCGGGCTCGGCATGGGCGCGCTGGCGTCCCAGCTCGGGTCGGTCACCGTGTCCGCAGTGCCGGACAAGCAGAGCGCGGAGGTCGGCGGCATCCAGAACGCCGTCACCAACCTCGGCGCCTCGATCGGTACAGCACTCGCCGGGTCGATCCTGATCGCCGCGCTGACGGCTTCGTTTCTGACCACCATCGAGCAGAATCCGGCGGTCCCGGCCGAGGTCAAGAGTCAGGCGACCGTCCAACTCCAGAGCGGAGTGCCTTTTCTGTCGGACGCCCAGCTCAAGACCGCCCTCGACGAAGCGGGCACGAGCACGGAGGTGACCCAGGCCGCGCTCGACGCGAACGCCGCAGCGAGGCTCGACGGCCTGCGCGCCGCACTCGCCATCCTCGCCCTCGCCGCCCTCCTCGCCCTGTTCTTCACCCATCGGATCCCGACGACCCAGCCCCGCTCGACAAAGCCATAGCGGCGGACGGCCCTGTTCCACCAAACAGCGCCGCCTGCCGGTCTCCTGAACCAAGGCATTCAGCAGTAACTCCGCAGCCCCCCAGAAGCGGCTCGGCATCCTCGGCACACACCCGGTGATTGTCAGCAGCCGGAGGACATCGCCCGTGGCACAACACCGCGCGTCGCACGAAAACCGCGCGAGAAGCTTCTCACCCGTCTGCACGGTCTGATGTGCCGACAGCTGCCGGTCACAGCAGTCTAGGATTCATCACCACATACTGGGACATTGCCTTCCTCTGCCTGACACCGGCATGCCCATATCAGGACCGGAGGAGAAGGAATGTCACAGGGCGTCGGCAGGACACGCTGGAAGCGCTTCGCCATCATCCTTGTCCCGGGCATCGCGGCCGCCGCGACTCTTGGTGTCGCCATGGCGCAAGGAGCGCTGGCCGCGTCGTTCTTCATCTCCGGCCAGCGCTTCCAGGTCGGCGCCGACTCACTGACCGTACGGGGTCTGAGCATCTACGGCATGGTGGACGTGCCCCGTAAAGGCACCCCTGTTCCGGTCGTGGTCACCGGGCTGAGACATGCGAAGATCGACGGTCTGTGCCAGTCTGTTGCGGTCCCGATCCCGGTTCTCGGCACGTACACGCTGAGGCTCACTGGTGACCGGGGCCTGGCCGAGGCGAAGGACATGTTCATCGATGGGACCTCCTTGGCAGCGAGTCAGGCGGCCCTCGACGATCTCGACATCGGTGTCGCGGCCGGCTCGCTCACCAAGGGCAAGGTCAACCCCGATGACAGGGACTCGCGGTTCTTCGATCCCAACGGCTTCGCACAGCAAGCGGCATCGGCCACTCTCACCGACGTGCGTGTCACCGCAGTCGCCGTCTCGGCCGCCACTCTCAATGTCCCTGGTCTCAATCTGCGTCTCTTGAAGGGTCGCGAAGAGTGCTTCTGACCGCGTGACCCGGGCTCGCCTGCCCTGCCTCCCGCCCGCTTCCACAGGGAAGACGCACGTGATCCACAACCCTTTCAGCAGACGCCCAGGACTGCGCGTCGCGATCACCGACGCCCGACGGAGATTCAGGGCATGGCGTGGTGAACGCCCCTTCTGGGCCGGGCTGTTCACCCTCGCGGCCGGAGTTCCCGTCATCTACTTCCCCTACGTGAGCCTCAGTCTGGGCGGCATCCCTCTCGCGCTGTCCACCACCGCCGGCGCAGGATCGCTGATCATCGGGATCCTGCTCGTCATCCTCGGCATCACCCTCTGGTTCCACCAGCAAGTGCGTGTATTCGCCGGGATCGCTGCCATGCTGCTCGCCCTCGCCTCCCTCCCCATGGTCAACTTCGGGGGGATGTTTCTCGGTCTGCTCTGCGGCCTCGTCGGCGGCTCCCTCGCCTGTGCCTGGGCCCCGCCGGACACCGCGGATCCTCGGTCCGCGGCACACCGCGCCTCCGCGGCCGTCCCGGTGAGCGAGGACCAGGGTGAGAGGTGACGACCTGAGCGGCGTACTCGACCGCTTGCGGTGGTCACTCGCCAGGACGCTGGCCCTGACGGCGCTGCCGATGGCACTCGTCGGTGCGCCGGCGGCTTCGACCACGCTCCTCTCTTCCAGCGGCATCCTCACATTCGACGCTGTCGGCACCGATGCCCCGCGCGACCGGCCTTCTGCCCCGCTCGGCAACGGCCCCTTGGTTCTGCGGGCAGACAGACTCGTCCTTCACGGGAGCGTTTTCCACGGCCTGGTAACCGTGCAGACCCCGGCAGGACCCGAGCGGGTTCTGAAGTTCACCGCACGGTTGATGGAGATCACCGACCTCGACCTGACGATCGGCGGCGGGGTGCGCCTGCGGGCCAGGCCCGCGACGACATCCACGATCAGGGGCAAGGACGTGGTGACGCTCTACACCGAGAGGCTGTCCGGCTCGCTCACCAGCCTGGGCGACGCCCCACTCCCGGCGGTCCGCAGCGTCACGATCACCCCCGACGCCCTCCCGCAGTGGCTTTCTCACCCGGGGGCGCCCATGCGGACCGTCGCGTTCGAAGACGTGACCGTTTCGCAGGCCGGCCAGTTCGGCGGCGATCTGACCATCTCCGGGCCGGACCTCCGCGCCACGGACCGGTGAACACCGCACACCGGCGCGTGCAACTGCGAGGTCCCGTATTGGACATGAAGCGCCCGTGGGCGGCGACGACGAGCCGGCATGTGGGTTTCGAGTCCAGGTTGGAGCGGGACCGCAGTCAGCCTTTGGCCCAGGCTTCCTCTTCCTCCCGTGCGGCGTCATAGGCGCGTCGGGCGGCGGCGACCTGTGGCAGGTGCGCCTCGGACCAGCCCACGAGGGTGTCGAAGACCGGTACCAGGGTGCGGCCCAGGTCACTGATCTCGTACTCCACCCGGGGCGGGATCTCCGCGTGGTAGGTGCGCACGATCATGCCGTCACGCTCCAGCTGACGCACGCGCTGGGTGAGGACCTTGGGAGTGATGCTCGGCACGAGCCGCTGCAGTTCATTGAAACGCAGCCGCCCATGGTGTTCGAGCACCCACAGGATCGGGGTGGTCCAGCGGCTGAACACCAGGTCAACCACCGGATTGATCGGGCATGCCTGCTCCACCGGCTCGGCCATGACGTTCTCCTTACCGCCCCGGGCCCGCGAAGCTGCGGGCACTATCTCTGAGGTAACCACTATATCGAGGAAAGTAGCCTGGTGGTGTTGCTGAAAGACAGCAGCCCGGCACTCCCGCCGAACCGGACCAAGCCCCGATTGGGGCACGGTCTCCTACGCGAAGAAGGCACCACCATGACGTTCCCGGCACTCCCCACGCGTGAGGGCGACCGGCCCGAGACCGGGCCGGAGGTCCCTCACCTGCAGTACACCCAGATCAGCCCGCCGCAGATCAAGGAAGAACTGCGGCACTGGATGGCCACCGCACTGCCCGGCATCGTCCCGGGCCACAGCGAGATATCCGTCCCCAGCACCTGGGCGGTGTTCCTCAGCGACGTCGCCCCGGCCGAGGGCGCCCGGCTGTTCCTGCCCCGGGGGAACGCGGAGTTCGCGCACCTGCACGCCGACGGCAGCCTCCACCTGGCGCTGGACCCGGCCGACCACCCCGCGTTCCTGGCCTCCGGGTGGGGCGAGAAGCACCCTCTGTACGAGCGCGGCGTCAACGTCGTCATGTTCTACGCCCCCCGCGACCAGGCCGAGCTCGAGGTGGCCAAGAAGGTCATCGCCGCCTGCTACCAGTACGCAACCGGCCGCGCTCCGATCGTCACGACCGCTGCGGCCTGACCGTGACACCTGCCTGACTGACTGACTGGCGGCGCGCTGAAGGCGCCGCCACCCCAACCCGATGACCACCCAGGCCGCCTGACAACAGCAGCGCGGCCGGCGCTCATCGACGCACGCCATGTGAAGTGACACCTGCCCGACAGGCAGGCAGCCGGCCTGCCGCAACCCTGCGGAGGAATCCCATGCCCAAGATCAGTACAGGGCGAGCCCTCCTGACCCTGACCTCGCTCGCCACGATGAGCCTCGCGTACGTGGCGGACTGGAACGAAACGCACATCTACAACCCCGACTGGACGTCGCACGCGAAGTTCCACAACGCCCAGACCATGAGCGTCGGCGCTGCGCTCGGCCTGGTGGGTCTGTACGCCCTGTGGATGCGCCGCGGCGCCTGGTCGCACTCCCGGCTTCAACTCGCCACCGGCGCCGCATCGTTGTACTGGATCACCCAGCTGTCGGCGATCTTCTACCCCGGCACGGCGCTCGTCGACCCGCCGAGGACCTTCGCCCCTCAGCCCGCACTCGCCGCGGCGATATTGGCCCTCAACGCGCTCGCGTATGTCGTCGAGAGCCGACGGATCGGGCGCAGCACCAGGCAGAGGCGCATGAAACCCGCTGACCTCAGCGCCGTCGGCAGCAGCAGTCCCTGACGATGCGAGCGCCGCGATGCCCACGCCTGCGGCGTGGAACGAGGCCGCGCCCACCCCTCAAGTAGATGCTCGCGGCCAACACCGTCTCATCAGGCGTGTTCCGGGTCCGGCCGCCCTGCGGTCGCACCCGGTCCTCCCGAACTCTCGGGAGGCGGCTTGCTGAAGAAGGTGACCGGACGCTGCTGCCGCTCTCCGTCGACGACGATGTCGACGGACTCGTTGTAGAAGGCCACCCGGTCCTTGATGATCCACACGGAAGGCAGAGGATCGGAATAGCTCCAGGCGATGTCGGGCCGCACGTCGGCGTCGCCCGCCCACGACCAGTAGTCGGTCGCCACACCCTTGTACGGGCAGCGGGTTCGCGCACTGGTTGGGGTGAAAAGATCGAGGCGGACGTCCTCCCGCGGAATGTAGTAGCGGACCGGCAGGTGCGTCTCGAACAGCAGAACCGGCGTACGCGTATCCGCGACGACGGTGCCCTCGATCTCGACCTGGACGTGCCGGGTGCTGGGCAGCGCGTCCACCCGCTTGTACGGGTCACGCGGGTGCACGAAGATCTCCTCGTCCTCTTCGTACCAGTGGTCGAGCACCTCGTGCCCGAACCATTCGAAGCTGATGTAATCGGCCAGCTCCTCGCTGGGATAGGTCCAGGCCGCCGCCTGGACGGTCCGTTCGGCGAGCGCAAGGTCGTAGAAGACCGTCGCTCCCCCGTGACGCCGCGGGTTGGCGGGCCGCTCGGTCCTTCGCAGCAGATCCATTCGGACGTCTGCGGCCGGGAAGGCGTACAGGGGTACGGGACGACCGGGCTCCCACACAAGAACGGGCCGGCGGCTGTCCACGACCGTGACCTCGCCCTTCGTCGCACGCACCCACCGCTCACTCGGCTCCCAGGTCACGCTGTCGATCGAATCGGGCCGACGGCGTTCGACCGGCACGCCTTCCGGGCCTCCATGGGGAGTGGTCATCGGTCTCCTCCTCGCTCCGGCAGGTGCCTCTGGAAGCCAGTGCCCCCGATGCCGCGGTGCCGCACCGGCATCCATGTCCACGCTGCTCCGGATCAGAGCTCCCCGCAAACGCCGCATTCCGCGGAACTGCGGCAGCCAGTCGCCCGTCCAGGCCCCCCGCGACCTGCGGCACGACCGCGCCCCCCGGCGGCAGCCAAGCCCCGGGCGCGCCGTCCGGTACCAGGACGCGCGGCGGGTGCAAGGGCGCGGTCGGCGCATTGTTCGGGGAATGTACGGGCGGCGGCGCGCCCGCCGGGAGGGCGACTTGATGTGGTTAGCATCGATGAGGTTGCCGCACGTGAGAGGCAGTGATGACGGAGTCCAGGGGCCTCGTGCTGATCGTCGAGGACGAGCGCCACATCGCCGATGTGGAAAGGCTCTACTTGGCGCGCGAGGGCTTCGGTGTCCACGTCGAGACCGATGGGATTGCCGGGCTCGCGGCCGCGAGACGGATGCACCCGGTGGCGATCGTGCTGGACATCGGTCTGCCGGGCCTGGATGGCATCGCCTTCTGCCGTGCCCTGCGTGACGTCGGCGACTGGACGCCGGTGCTGCTGGTCACCGCGCGCGGTGAGGAGGCCGACCGGATCCTCGGGCTCGAGTTGGGCGCGGACGACTACCTGACCAAGCCGTTCTCGCCGCGCGAGCTGGTCGCCCGGGTCAAGACCGTGCTGCGCCGGGCGGCCGGGCCGCCGGGGCAGCCGACCGAGAGCGTCGGCCGGCTCAGCGTGGACCCGATCGGCCGCACTGTGCGCTGCGACGGCGAGCTGGTCGAGCTCACCGCCACCGAGTTCAACTTGCTCGCGTACCTGCTCCAGCACGTGGGGCAGGTCTTCACCCGTGACCAGCTGCTCGCGCGGGTCTGGGGGTACCCGGGCTACCGCGACACTCGGATGGTCGACGTCTTCATCTCACAACTGCGCGCCAAGCTCGGCGAGGCGAGCCCGATCCGTACGGTGCGCGGCGTCGGCTACAGCGCGACGGCCTCCAGCAGGTGAACCGCCCCCGCTCCCGTCGTGGCTCGCTCGCACGCAACATCGTGGTGCTGACCACCGTGGTGGCAGCACTCGCAGTGGCGCTGACCGGGCTCATCGCCTGGCAGACCGCCGAGCACGGCGCGGAGCGTCGCGAGCGCGACCAACTGACGCGCCAGGCAACGGTGCTGAGCCGCCTGCCCGCCTTGTCCGAAGCCCTTTTTACCGGCGCCCAGGTACTGGCCGGGCCGAACAGCGTGCAGCTCGCCGTCATCGCCCCGGACGGAACGGTGAGCGGAACCGCTACCCCAGCCGTCGACATGGCTTCGAAATCGGACCTGCTGGCGGGAGAGCCGGTCTCCACCGACAGCGTCCTGGGCGGCCAGGACGTGCTGCTGGTGGGGCAGCCCGGCGCGCGCGGCGGCGCGATCGTGCTGACCGAGCCGTACACGGTCGTCACCCAGAACACGAACCAGATCCGCCGCAACGTGATCGCGCCGCTGATCGTCGGCATGCTCGGCGCGGCACTGGCCGGAGCACTCCTGGCCCGCCGCATCGCCCGCCCGCTCGCGACGGCCGCGCAGATCGCGCACCGGCTCGCCGACGGCGAACGCGGCGTACCGGCCCCGGTCGACGGCCCACGGGAGACCGCGGACATCGGGCGCGCCCTCAACGTCCTGGACGAAGCGCTGGCGCACAGCGAGAACCGGCAGCGGGAGTTCCTGCTCTCCGTCTCCCACGACTTGCGCACCCCGCTGACCGCACTGCAGGGATACGCCGAGGCACTTGCCGACGGCCTGGTCGAGCCGGACCAACTGCCCGAGGTCGGCGGCATCCTGGCCGACGAGACCCGCCGCCTGGACCGCTTCCTGGAGGACCTGCTGGACCTGGCCCGGCTGGAGGCGGACGACTTCCGCCTCGACACGGCCCCGACCGACATCTCCGCACTCGTCGCCGAGGCCGCTGCCTTCTGGGCTGGCCCCTGCGCACGCCACGGCGTCGACCTACGGCTCGAGCAGTCCGGGCAGCCGGTCGTCGACACGGACGCCTTCCGGGTTCGCCAGCTGATCGACGGCCTGGTGCAGAATGCCCTACGGGTCACGCCCGAGGGCGCACCCCTGGTCCTCGCCGTCCACGCGGCTGCGGGCGGCGCGGCTGAACTGCAGGTCCGCGACGGTGGACCCGGCCTGAGCGACGACGACGTCCGCATTGCCTTCGACAGCGGCGCCCTCCACGAGCGCTACCGGGGCACCCGCCCGGTCGGCAGCGGCCTGGGCCTGGCCATCGCCCACCGCCTGACCGGCCGCCTCGGTGGCGCCATCGGTGTCGAAGGGCGCGGCCCGGAAGGCGGCGCCTGCTTCACCGTCACCCTCCCGCCGTCACCCGACGGCGCTTGAGGACTCGCGAGCCCTCGTCCCGGCGGGCGCGCAGCCGCCCGTACATTCCCCGAACATTGCGCCAAAGGCCCCCTTACACGCGCCGCGCACAGTGAGGCCCCATGAAAACTGAATCGGCCGAGGGGCCTGGACTGCTCCACCGGAGCGGGCGCTGGTGTGCCCGGCACGCCTGGCGGGTGATCGCCCTGTGGGTGCTGCTCCTTGTCGGCCTCGGGCCGGCCAACCACAAGTGGGGCGGCACCTTCGCGGACAGCTTCACCCTGCCCGGCACCAGTGCCCAGACCGGTGCCGACCTGCTCAAGGCCCACACAAGCAGTTCCGGGGGCACATCCGCCCCGATCGTGATCAAGTCCGACCAGGGTTCGGTCGCCAGTCACCGGGCCGCGATCGACGCGGCCGTCAATAACCTGGATCAGCTGCCGAACGTCCTCTCGGTGGCCGACCCGCTCACCACGCCTGGGGCGGTCTCCGCGAACGGCGACATCGCCCAGATGACCGTCCGCTTCAGCAGCAACCCGGCGAGTTTCGACCGCTCCTATCTCGCCCAGGTCGACACCGCCGTCGAGCCACTGCGCACCGACCACGTCACCGTCGAATACGGGGACCCGCTCGGGCAGCTGGCCGCGCCCAAATCGGCCGACCGCGCCTCGGAGGCCATCGGTCTGGCTGTCGCCGTACTCGTGCTGCTGATCGGCTTCGGCAGCGTCGCCGCCACCGGACTGCCGCTGCTGACGGCCGTGCTCGGCCTGACCGTCGGCCTGGGCGGCCTCGGCCTGCTCGCCTCACACTTCAGCTTCGCGCAGGCGTCCCCGACCCTGGCCGCGATGATGGGCCTCGGTGTCGGCATCGACTACGCGCTCTTCCTGGCCACCCGCTACCGAGCCCTGCTGCACTCCGGGATGGAACCCGCTGAGGCGGTCGGACGCACCGTTGCCACCAGCGGCCGTGCCGTGCTGGTCGCCGCCGCCACGGTCGCCATGGCGCTGGGCGGGCTCTGCGTCTCCGGCATGAGCTTCATCGGCACCCTCGGCGTCGCGGCCGGGCTCAGTGTCGTCGTGGCCGCTGCCGCGTCCGTGACACTGACACCCGCGCTGCTGGGTCTGCTCGGCCGCCGCATCGACCGCCTGCACGTGCGCACGCCGGTCGCCGAACCCACCGGCGAGTCGGACGTGTGGCACCGCTGGGCCGTCAAGGTCAGCCGACGCCCCTGGCTCTTCCTGGTCAGCGGCCTGCTCCTGCTCGGCACACTCTCCATTCCGGTCGCGTCCATGCAGCTCGGCCACGTCGACGCCGGAGCACAGTCCACCGGCCGGACCGACCGCCGTGCCTACGACCTGATCACCGTGGGATTCGGCCCCGGCGCCAACGGCCCCCTCACCGTCGTCACCCACCTTGACAGTCGGCAGGTCGCCAGCCGGACCGAGCGCCAGGACCTCGCCACCTCGCTCCGGCACACGCTGGCCGCCGTGCCCGGCGTCGCCTCCGTGACACCCCCGGTCGTCAGCCCCGACCACGACCTGCTCATCACCACCGTCACCCCCACCACCGGCCCGCAGGACCGGGCCACCACCGACCTGATCCACACATTGCAGAACGACACGGTGCCGCAAGCGCTGTCCGGCACCGGTGCCACCGGCTACGTCACCGGCACCACCGCCGCCACCCAGACCTTCACCGACACCCTCGTCGCCAAACTGCCCCTGATCATCGGTGTGGTCGTCGCCGCCGCGTTCCTGCTGCTGCTGACCGTCTTCCGCAGCCTGCTGATCGCACTCAAGGCCGCCGTGCTCAATCTGTTCTCCATCGCCGCCTCCTACGGCGTGGTCGTCGCGGTCTTCCAATGGGGCTGGGGCGGCGCGCTGTTCGGCGTCACCGAGAAGGTCCCCGTCGAGTCCTATGTGCCAATGATGATGTTCGCCATCGTCTTCGGGCTCTCCATGGACTACGAGGTCTTCCTGCTCTCCCGGATCCGCGAGACCTGGCTGCACCGAAAGGACAACCACCTGGCCGTCGCCACCGGCCTCGCCGCCACGGCCCGCGTCATCACCTGCGCAGCACTGATCATGACCAGCGTCTTCCTGGCGTTCCTGCTCTCCACGAACGTCGCCGTCAAAATGCTCGCCCTCGGCCTCGGCGTCAGCGTCATCATCGACGCCACCGTGGTCCGCCTGATCTTGGTGCCCGCGTCCATGTACCTCTTCGGGCGCGCCAACTGGTGGCTACCCGGCTGGCTGGACCGGGTCCTTCCGCATCTCGACCCGGAAGGCCCCGCCGCCGCGCCCACCTCCCTGCCCGCACCCGCCCCTGTGCCCGCAGGAGGAGACCAGCGATGAAGCACCGCCTGACGAAGACCCGGGCAGCCATGCGCCGCCACCTCGTCCTCACGGTCACGACCGCCGTGGTCCTGGTAGCCGCCGTCGCCACGGGCGCGGCCGAGATCACAGCCCGCAACATGATCCAGAATCGCATCGCCGAAGCAGCACCCTCCCTCGGCGACAACGTGGCGGTCAGCGTGGCCGGCGACTGGGTCCTGTGGGACCTGGCACACAAGAACATCCCCAGACTCGACATCAGCAGCGACGACGCCCACCTCGGACCCCTCTCCCAGGTCTCCGTCCACGCACAGCTCGACGACGTCCGCCTCGGCGGCACGGCCACCGTCGGCAGCACCCACGCCCAGGTGATCGCCTGGACGCAGTCCCTCGCCGCCGCGATCCAGACCGCCGCCCCGTCCGTACCGGTCGCATCGGTCACCACCGACCCGGCGAAAGGAACCATCCTCGCCGCCGTCGGCCCGGGCGGCGCCGGACAGCTGACGCTGCATCCCGTACTCAAGGACGGGAAGGTCACCCTCGCCGTCGACGGGCTCACCGTGTTCGGCCGCTCCGTCCCCACCAGCCGGCTCGGGATGGGCAACCGCAGCCCTGGATCGGCGCCGGGCGCGCAGAAGGACTACCCGCTCGGACTCAAAGCCACGTCCGTGCACGTCCGGCCGGACGGCCTGCACATCGCCCTGGCGGGCGGCCCCAGCACCCTGGCCGGCGCCTGATGACCGCGCACTTCGAGCACATCACCGCAGTTCAGCGCACCCTTCCCCGTGGTTTCAGGGCCACCGGGGGCAGCTCGGGAGCAGGCAGCCGGCCGCCGTCGTAGCCCTTCACCTCGCCGAAGCGGGAGCCGGTCATCCAGTCCGCCCGCGCCTGCGCGATCTCCTCGTTCGTGCGCCCGATGAAGTTCCACCACATGACGATCTCCTCCTCGAAGGGCTCGCCGCCCAGGAGCATCAGGCCCGCGTCGGATTCGGCGCGCAAGGGGAGTTCGGTGCGGCCGCAGCCGAGGTAGAGCATCGAACCGGGCAGTACGGGCACGCCGTCGACATGTGTCTCGCCGGACATGCAGAGCACGGCGTACTCGAAGTCGGGGTCCAGCGGCAGGCTCGTCGCGGCGCCCCGGGAGAGCGCCAGATCGGCGCCGACGAGCGGGGTGTAGGTGGTGCCGGGCGAGAGGGCGCCGTCGAGCTGACCGAGGATGACGGTGGCGGTCAGGCCTGGCCCGCTGACGGTCGGCAGGTCCGCGTGGTGCTGGAACTGCGGCTCGACGTTCCGTTCGGCGTCGGGGAGCGCGACCCAGAGCTGGGCTCCGTGCAGGAAGCGGGCATGCGGCTCGGGGCTCTCCTCGGAGTGACTGATCGCCCGGCCGGAGGTCATCAGGCCGAGTTCGCGCGGTCGGATCGTCGCCAGGCTGCCGGTGCTGTCGCGGTGCAGCACCTCGCCCTCGTGGAGCCAGCTCACGGTCTGGAGTCCCATGTGCGGGTGGGGCGGGACCTGCATGCCGGGTTCGTCGGCGATGTCGTCGGGACCGTAGTGGTCGACGAAGGCCCATGCTCCCACCATGCGGCGGCCGAGGTTGGGCAGCAGCCTGCGGACCTCGGTGGATTCGCCGAGCTGGACATGGCGCGGGCTGAGGAGTTCGCGGACGGGTTCGGCGACGACGAAGCCACGACCGCCGCAGACGGAGAGGGCGGCCTGACGATCGAGATTGCTCATGGCGCTCAACCTATTCCTGTACGGACGCGAGCCGTCAGCCCCCACGCCCAAATGATAGTGGAATGTTCAACCATCTCTCTGTGTTGAGCACCGTGCAAGCAGCAGACCGGGGCTCCGAGGAGGAGAGCACGTGAACGAGACGTACTACGAGTTCGGCACCCCCGCGGAGCGGTGGGATCGCGCGCAGCTGTTCTTCGACGCCAAGGAGTACGTCACCGCGGCCCGCATTCTCGCAGGTCTGGTCGACGAGGCGCCGGAGCAGATCGCGCCGCGTCTGCTGCTCGCCCGCGCCTACTACCACTCGGCACGGCTGCGCTTGGCGGAGGCCGAACTGCGTGCCGTTCTGGAGCTCAGCCCGGTGGAGCACTACGCGCGGCTGATGCTCGGCCGCACACTGGAGCGCCAGGGGCGCCCTCGGGACGCCGCGCCGCATCTGCGGATGGCCGCGGCGATGTCCGGCGAGCTTTGGCCGGAGGCGGTCGACCGGTAGGGCGGTCGACCGCCGGCGCGGTGGCCGGGGCCGTCCGGCTGCCGGTCCGTCCTCAGTCGCCGGACGCCGCGGTCACGCCAGCAGCCAGGCGATGAGCGACAGCGACCCCATCGACAGCAGCGTGGACAGCAGGACGGTGTCCCTGGCCAGATCCGTGTTCAGCCGGTACTCGGAAGCGAAGATGAAGGCGTTCTGCGCCGTCGGCAGACCGGCACAGAGCACCACGGCGAACAGCTCGTGCCCGTCGAGACCGAAGCCCCAGCGCGCGAGCGCATAGGCGAGCAGCGGCTGGACGGCGATCTTGAGCGCGACCAGCACGCGCCGTTCGGTGCGGCCCATGGCGTCGGGCCGCTGCACCCGCGCGTTCAGCGACATCCCGAGGGCGAACAGCGCGGCGGGCACGGCCGCGCCGCCCAGCATCTGGACCGGAGCGGTCAGTTCGGCGGGCAGCCGCCAGCCCGCCGCGGCGACCGTCACCCCGGCGGCCGACGCCGCGATGATGGGATTCCGCAGGGGCAGCTTCAGGATCCGGCCCCAGCGGTCGCGCGCTCCGCGCCGTACATCCAGATCGATGAGCACCAGGATCACCGGCGTGATGAACAGCGTCTGGAACAGCGCCGCCGCGATCACGAACGATGCGTCGTCCAGGACGTGTACGGCGATGGGGATGCCCAGATTGGCGGAGTTGACATAGGCCCCGGCCATCGCGCCTATGGCTCGGTCGGCCTGGCGGCGGCGGAACACCCACCGGCCAAGCAGCAGGCCCACCCCGAACACGATGACGAGGCTGGCCGCGAACACCGCCACGCCTGGGCCGGCCAGCTCGGACACCCGTGACCTGGACAGCGTCAGAAACAGCAACGCCGGCATGGCGAACGCGAAGGCGAACCGCCCCAGCACGGTCTGCGCCTGAGCGCCGAGCACATTGAACCGGCCCGCCGCCCAACCGACGGCGGTGATCGCCCAGATGGGCAGGAAGCCGGAGAGCATGGTCACCCGGCCAGCATGCATGACCGCGATCATCACACCTCGGCCGCCCCCGGCAGTGCCGCGTACACCCCTGAGGCAGGGAGAGTTGGGCGTTCTCGGCACTGCGTCGCATGTCAGCCAGGTTCGCCCAAAGGAGTGCCCCGAGGCGTCCGACGTGTCAGCATATGGCTCATGCTCTCGCTCGTGCCTCCTGCCGTGGCTCCCGGCAGAATGGCGGACACGCCCCAACCAGTGCTCCAGGCCTCGTACGAACTCGTGCTCCGGCCGTGGGAAACCGACGACGCTCCGCAGGTCATCGAGGCCTTCAGCGATCCCGAGATCCAGAAGTGGCACATGCTGGAGGTGACCACGGAGGAGCATGCCCGCCAGTGGATCATTGCCCGGCAGCGGAGTTGGCAGCGGGAGTCCGGGGCGAACTGGGCCATCACGAACGCGAAGACCGGGGATATCGTCGGCCGTGCCGGACTGCGTTACATCGATCTGCGCGCGGGACGAGGCGACTGCACCTACTGGGTCCTCCCGCCGGCCCGCGGGCAGGACATCGCGGCACGGGCGCTTCAGGAAATCGCCCGATGGGCCTTCGAGGACATAGGGCTGCATCGGGTGACGGCGGCGCATTCCACCGTCAACACCGCGTCGTGCCGCGTTGCCACGAAGGCCGCGTTCACGTTCGAAGGCACGATGCGCAGTCAGACGAGACACCTGGACGGCTGGCACGACATGCACCTGCACGCACGCATTCACAGCGACAAGGGCTGAAGCTGACGGAAGAAACACCTCATCCGTCTGGGGGGACAAGGATGCAGCTCACCGTTTTCCTCAGCTTTGAGAACCACCAGAAGAACCGGGCTGTCTGGCTCGGCCGAGAACTCGCCGCATCCGGCTTCCGGGTCATCATGGAGGACGATTTCGGGGCCAGTTCACCGCGCGTGGAAATGGCCAACGCCATTCAGGACTGCGACCTCGTCGTGGCCCTGGTCACCAGCGCCTACGCCCACGCACGAGCCACGCAACGGGAGCTCGACTTCGCCGAGGCGTTCGGCAAGAAGGTCGTCGCGGTCTTCACCGGGCTGTCGTCCCGCAGTGCACCGGCCAAGTCGTACACGGCGTACCGCCGCCTGGAGATCAGCGAGACCTGGGAGGACACCGACGCCCAGTGGCGTCAGGTCCACGAGCTGCTCGTACGGCTGCTGCATCAAGAGGTGCAGGCCTCACCGCCCTCAAGGCCGAGCCCGCGGAACAGTCCATCGGGTGTTCCCCTGGAGAACGCGGTCCTGCTGTACGACATCGAGGACAGGGCGCTGGCCGACCTCATTATTCAGGCCCGGCCCGGATGGCGGAGAAAGGGTGGACCGGGCGAGGCGAATGCCACGGAAATCCCGCACGTTCTCCTGTGGACGGTCGCGTCGGCCGAAACCTACAGCCTGGGACGCAAGGAACTGGAGCATGCCGCTGCCGAGTCTCCGGTGTATCTCGCAGTCGCCGGAGACGCTCCCCCTCCCGCTCCCGAGCTGGACGCGCCCTCGTTCTCGGTGAACGAATTCATCCCCCAGGCCCGCAGGGTGGCGAGCCGGCCCGGACGGAAGGCCGCTCCCCAGTCCCGGGTGGCCAAGCTGAACGAGCAGGTGCTCGCCGCCAACGACAGAACGCCGATCAATGTGCTGGTCGACCGCCTCTGTTGCTCGCCCCGAGTCGCCGAACTGGCCGCTGAGGCCTACCGCATCGCTGTGAGTGAGCTCAATGCGGGTGACCATCTGAGGCTCTCCGCGGTCTACAACCAGGCGCTCGCTCTCAGATTCCGCGGTGACTGGCGGCAGGCCGTCGAATTGATCCACAACGAGCTGCTGGCCACGCCCTCCGATCTGACCGCACAGGCCGAGAACCTTCGGCTGCATCTCACGCTCGAGCGAATGTCACTCGAATACGAGCTGGGCGACCGGCGGTCGGCCGGTATCGAGCAGGAGATCACGAATCTGCAGCTGGAGTTCCGGGCCGCCGGCGAGCTGCCCGGTTATGTGCAGACCGGCCGTGTCCTCGGGAACGTGCTCCGCGAGCGCGGCAAGTTCGACGCCGGTGAGCGCGTGATCCAGCGCACGATCGGCGTCGCGGAGTATCTCGCGGAATCCACCGACGGCAGCTACGGCGACCTGGTGCTCGCCGACTGCCTGCGGGAGCTGGCGCAGCTGTATGTGGCACGGATGGACTTCACCCGAGCCCGCAGCAGCCTCAAGGACGCCAAACAACTGCTCGCCGTCCGGGGCGAGGAGACGCATGGAGCCGCGCGCTACCTCTCGGCCGTGCTGATGTACGTCGACGCGACGATCGACGACCGCGACGGGACGCACACCCATGCAGACCCGCCGACCGAGCGTGCTCACAGCGCGCTGGAGATCCTTTCCGGCTTCGAGAACCCGATCCGGCTGGCAACGATCTACGACTGGCTGGGCCGGGCCTGGACCCGGCATGTCCCCAGCAGGCGCGAGAACCTGACCCGCGCGGAAGAGTATCTGCGCAAGGCGCTGCGCATGCGTGAGGTCCACGGGCACAGCTACACCCTCGGTCTCTCGCATCTGTCGCTCGGCGGGCTGTACGAAGTGCTGGGGAACATGGAGCGGGCGCTCGACAGCTATGAGCTCGGCCGTCAGGTCTTCAACCAGCGGGGCCTCCGTCCGGCTCTGGCACGGGCGCACGCGGCCCTGGCCCGCGGCTACTTCCGGATGTCCCGCAGTCCGGACGACGACGCCGGGACCCTGTACCGCGAGCATCTGGAACACGCGGACAGGCTTTATCAGGAGATCCGGCTCGCCAAAGAAGGCATGGAGTTGCGCTTCGAATTGGAGCACAGCGGCCGTCGGGCCATGCACGAGGTTCCGGACAACACCCCACTCATCTCCGTCGGCGAGTACCACTTCCACAAGTGGATCCGCGAGCACACCGCTACGCACGGCCCGGAGCTGGACCGCAATTTCAGCCTCACCGTAGGCATCGGTGACGACGCCGCGGTCGTGTCGTTCGACGGAGCGGCCAACGGTCAAGGCCTTGTGTACACAACGGACTCTGCTCCGGGATCGCTGGCCGAACCCGGCAAGTCGCCCGAGTACGTGGGCCGTTTCACGGTGGTCCAGACGCTGGCCGACATCATTTCCATGGGTGCCCAGCCGGTCGGGCTGCTCCTCAATCTCTTCCTGTCGCGTTCCGTCTCGGTCGGCTATGCCCGGCGTCTGATCGAGGCTGTGGTGCGCGAGGCCGCTCGCTACGGCGTCGCCGTCATCGGGGGAGATGCCAAGGAGCGCAGCGAGCAGTCGGTGGGCTGTGTGGGCATCGGATACGTCGACAAGTCCCGCATCCTCACCAGGAATTCAGTGCGCCAGGGGCATGCCATCGGCATCACACTCGCTTCCAGCCCCACCGGCGGGTGCCGCCCGATCGGCACTCGATGGGCTCAGGAGCTGGTCGAGTACTACCGTATGGACCGCTCCGGCGTCATGCGTGACTTCCCCCAGCTGCGGAAAGTCGTCGACCCCAAGGCGAAGTACGAGCTGCTGTATCTGCCGGACAGAGTCATGGCAAGCGCCGTACGCACCGGCCTCATGAAGTCCGCCATGGACACCAGCGACGGTGTACTGGCCTGCCTGGAAATTCTCGGGCGGGAGAGCAGTGTGGGCTTCGAACTCGACGAGGCGGCGATCTCCGACATCATCGGCGACGAGGCACGCACGCTCGCCGGCATCCTCGGTCTTCCGACGGGGCTGTTCCTGTTCAGTGCCGGTCATGACTGGGAAGTGGTCTTCGCCTGCGAGGAAGCAGATTTTGCAGCCCTGGCGGCGGCCGTCGAGCACGATCTGCGGGGGAACGGCCGAGTGGTCCGCATCGGCACAGCGGTGCAGCGCACCGAGCAGGACGAAAGCGGTGTTCGCATTCGGCGGACGAATGGCGAAGAGCGATTGCTGCAGTACTACACGGACGAGAAGTTTGTCCCTCGCAGATATCAGGATCGCCCTTCTCAGTGGCTGACTTTCGCCCATAGATTCGCTCCGGATGATCAGTCCGGCGTCGAATGAGAATCCGCCGTGGCGGTCGCCGCCGACCACTCAACCGATTTCCGGTAAAACGCCATCAGCATATCAATGGCTTCGAACTACCGAGCATCACGGGGACTCACTCCTCCGCTGTTCGGATATCAGGTTGGTGAAGCATTGCAGACGGGTAATGATATTCTGAAGCCGAAACCGGAGGACCCGAAAGGGACCACCCCGTCACGGGTGGCTGTGGTCGGGTGCGGCCGAAGGTTCGGAACTGCGATACTTCCCGTCCTCAAGGAGTGCGAGGCCCAACTCGTAGCCGTCATCGATCCAAACCGTCATGCGCGCGACAGCGTAATTTCCGGTCTTCTCGGGCAACCCACTCCGGTGACGTCCGAAGAATTGTCGGCGACCGTCCTGCGCGACAGCAGGCCGGACACGGTCATCGTGGCCTCCCCCAGCGGACTCCATTTCGAGCACGCCTGGATGGCGCTTGCATCGGGAATGATGACATTCGTGGAAAAACCTCTGGCGCGCTGTGCGGAGGAGGCGGACCGACTGAGAAGCATGAGCGGAAGAAGGCTCGCCGTCTCGGAGCAGCGAGTGCACCGCACAGATCTCAAGTTCGTACGGGAGTGCATTTCGTCCGGCGGCATCGGCAGAGTCACGAAGATCACCTATCACGATACCGTCGCTCCCGTTCCTTCGTTCGGCAAGAGCTGGCGCAACGATCTGCTGCTGGCGGGCGGAGGGGTTCTATTCGATCTCGGATATCACACGATCAATACGCTGCAGTGGCTCCTGGACAGTAGCTGTCACGACCTCGTGCCGCGCTTCGTTCGTCTCGGCCGGGGGAAATTCTCCGTCGAGGACAGTGCCCGCATATCCTGCACGGGTCAGGAAATGGAACTGCGGTTGCGCATCGGTCTCGATGCGGCATGTCCGGGCGAGTTTCTCCTGATCGAGGGAACAAGAGCCTCCGTGCGGGTCAGAAGGGAACGCCTGGACGGCTCCATATCACTCGTCGCCGTGCACACTCAGAAATCCGGAACACGCATCACCCGTCACCACCTCGACAACGCGCACGACACCCGTTCTCTGAGGGACTTCATGGCCGGAAAAATATCTGAGGCATCACTCGACCGTCATGTGGCGACGGTACGGCTGCTCGAAGCATTCTACGAACATGCGAACACCAGAAGGGGCTTCTTATGAATCTGCTGAACTATCAGGAGAAGACATTCATCCAGGAAATTTTGGGGCCGCTCGCCAGCACGGCCCAGGCAGGGAACTTCGAGGATGCGGTGGTGCTCGACCTGGCGAAGATGACCGGACAGAATGATGCCCCTTTTCTTGTCTATTCGATGGACCAGCCCTACTTCATCCAGCAGCCCGACGCCTCCCTTGCCCCCCAGCGCTTCTACGGCCGCTGGATCGCGGGCACCACTTGCAATGACATCATCGCCATGGGCGCCAGGTGCCGCGGCTTCTCACTCGCTCTGGCGGCACCCCCTCAGACCCCCGCAGATGACATCCGGTCCATTGCCCTCGGCATCAACGATGTGCTGACGAGCATCGGCTCGGCATACGAGGGGGGTAATTTCCACAACGGCGACATGGCGACCGTCGGGTTCGCCTGGGGCACCGTGCCCAGACATGGAATTGTCCGGCGGTCGGGTGCTCGCCCCGGTGACAGAATCGTTGTCACGGGCGAACTCGGTTTCGGATGGCTCGAGTACCAGATCAGAAAGAATCACCTGGAGCATCTGATCGACGAAGCGGACAAGGAGAAATTCCGCACCTACAAGTCGATGCCGATCGGTGCCGCATCGGCCGTCGCCGCAGCCGCCGAGAGTGAATGCTTCACCTCAGGCATGGACCTGAGCGACGGGCTGATCGAATTCCTGTACACCGTGAAAACCAGAAACAACGTCGGATGCCTGATCGACGCCGACCTCCTTCCGGTGTCTGCTGCGAGCCGGCGCAACGCCCCTCTTCTCGGCCGGCTCGACTCGTCGCTCGGTATCGTCGAGAAGTTTCCGTTTCTCCTCTCCTTCGATCCGGGCTACGACTCCCCGCTGCGGCACGCGTTCACGGTTCGCCCCGAGGCCCTTGCCGACGCATCGCAGCACTTCAGCGAGCACGGCTCCGAACTGCATGTCATCGGTGAGGTGACCGATGACCCGGCCGTCCTGCTCAAGACGGACCGGAACATCTGCGAAATTCCGCCGTTCTGGGACGACAACCTCCGTCAGACCACCACCATGGAAGCCTGGTCCGACTTCATCAAGGGACTCGACCTGAAAGGATGAGCGATGCGGAAGGACGAACTCGCGCTGCATGGAGGCCCGCCCGCCGTGACGGTGGAATGGAGCCAGGACTGGCCGTACATCGGCACGGAAGAGGTCGCCGCGGTGACCGATCTGCTCGAACGCGGCGTCATCTCCATCTACGACCGTTCTGGCATCGTGGCCGAATTCGAGCAGGCCTTCGCGGACTACCACGCGGAGGAGCAGGGCGTCCCGTATGCGCTGTCCCACAATTCCGGCACGTCGTCCTTGCACGCCGCATACTTCGGACTCGGCATCCGGCCTGGCGACGAAGTCGTCGTCCCCACCTACACGTTCCTCGCCACCGTGACCCCGCTGCTCCAGATGGGCGCGCTGCCGGTCTTCGCCGATCTGGACCCGGTCACGCTGACCATGGACCCGCGGTCGGTCGAATCCCGCATATCTCCGCGTACCCGCGCCATCGTCGTCACCCATATGTGGGGGCATCCCGCAGACATGGCGGCGCTGCTCGCCATTGCCGAGCGTCACGCTCTGCCCGTGGTCGAGGACTGCTCGCACGCCCACGGAGCCACCATTGGGAACCAGAAGGTCGGCACGTTCGGATCGGTGGGCTGTTTCAGTCTCGAAGGCCACAAGGCAGTCGCAGCGGGTGAGGGCGGAATCCTGGTGACGCGCTCGCGCGAGGTCTACGAACGCGCGCTCATGCTGGGTCACTTCGGACGCCGAGCCAAGGACGAGGTCATGCACAAGGACCTGGTTCCCTTTATCCAGACCGGGTTCGGCCACAAGTACCGTATGCATCCGCTGGCGGCCGCGATAGCCCTTCAGCAGCTGCGCCGACTCGACGCGCGCAACGAGCGCCGTCGTGCCAACCTCGATCTGCTGTGCGAGGTACTGAGCCCAGTACCGGGAATCCGTCCGCCGACAACACTTCCCGGAGTGGCGCGGGGCGGCTGGTACGGGTTCAAGGCCCGGTATCTGAGTGCCGAACTGGGCGGCCTACCTCTCCCGCGTTTCATGGACGCCCTGCAGGCCGAAGGAGTGCAGGTGAAACGGCCCGGCTCGCCTCCGCTGCACCGGGTTCCCGTCTTCCGCATCACCCGCACGGAGGCCCAGCGTCTCGGACTCTCCTGGGCCGGCTCTCTGCCGGAGTCGACTCCGCCGTTATGGGATTGCCCCGTGGCCGACGGAGTGTATCCGGAGCTGCTGAGCCTGCCCACGTTCTCCGGGGACTGCTTTCCCGTCGTACGCCAGTACGGTGAGGCGTTCGCCAAAGTCGCCGACCGATGGCAGGACCTGCTGTGAATCGACAGCCCGCCGCACCACATCGAACGGACCGCATGAGCCAACTCTTACGCACTTCGGTCGCCCGAGTGCTCTTCTCCGTACTGATAGGCGCCACCACAGGACTCGTTCTCTTCGGGGTCACCCGACTCTCCGGCCGCGATCTCTTCGTCGTCACCGGCGGCATCGCCGGTGCGGTCAGCGTCTTGATGTTCCAGGTCTACGGCCGCGCCGCGCGACTGACCGAAGTGACCGTCACAGTGCCGCAGTTCAGTCAGCTGACCTTCATAGTCAACGACGAGTCCCGGCAAGTGGCATGGCGCTTGTTCGTCGAGACTGTCACACGGGTGAGCACCCAGCCCCTCAAACACGACGACGGCCTGATCCGCGAGACTCTCACCTCGCTGTACGGGCTGTTCGCCACGACGCGTGAGGCGCTGAAGGGCGCACGCCCCTCGGTGCCGGTCTCCGGAGGCCCGACCGTCGAGTATCTCGCCATCACCATGCTCAACCGGGAGCTCCGCCCGTTCCTGTCCAGCTGGCATCCGCGCCTGCTGGCCTACGAGAACGCGACCCCGGACGGGCCTGAGTCGGCCTGGCCGGACAACGCAGACTGCCGTGCCGAACTCCGTCTCGTACAAGCGAACTTGCGCAGCTACGCGCTGGGGTTCGCGCGACTGGCAGGCGTCAAGGAGGGGCAGCTTCTGATCGACGGCGCCCCCTGACAGACGCAGGACCACCGGGTGTCAACAGTCAGGGACACAAGAAGTGGAAGCCCGGCTTGGGGTGCATCAGGAAGTCGTGGTGGGAGATGTTCCACGCGTACGCCCCGGCCAGCGAGAACACCACACGGTCACCCGCCCGAAGACCCGCCGCCGGGACCCGGCGGGCAAGGACGTCCTTGGGAGTGCAGAGCTGGCCGGCCAGGGTGACCAACTCCTGCTGGGCCGTGGACCGCGGCCAGGGGTGCGGCCAGTCGTTCACCGGAAGCACCGTGCAGGGCTGGTCGTGGCCCTTCGTCGCCGGGGTGCGCAGATGGTGCGTGCCGCCCCGGACGACCGCGAACTCCTCGCCGTGGCTCGGCTTCACGTCCAGCACCTCGGTGGCGTACCAGCCGCAGTACGCGGTCAGCGCGCGGCCCGGCTCGATGCGCAGCGTCAGGCCGGGCTGGGCCGCGGTGAGACGGGCGAGGCCCGCCCCGTAGGCGGCCCAGTCGAAGCGGGCGTCGGGGTCGGTGTAGTCGACGGTCATGCCGCCGCCCACGTTCACCTCGCGCAGGTCGATGCCGTGGCGTGCGGCGAGACTCGCGGCCCAGGTCACAATGGACTCGGCGGCGGCGAGCTGCTGAGGGGCCTGAAGGCCGCTGGCCAGATGGGCGTGGATGCCGAGCAGCTCGAGGTGCGGGCAGGTGCCGTCAGTGAGGAGGCGAATCGCGTCATCCGCCTGGGTCGGGTCGAGACCGAACGGCGTCGGCCGGCCGCCCATGGACAGGGCGCTGGCCGCCAACGAACCGTCGGCCAGGGGAAGGTTGAACCGCAGCAGAACTCCGACAGGCGCATCGGAAGCCCGCCGGGAGGCGAGTTCCGCCAGCATCCGGAGCTCGTACGCGCTCTCGACATGGAAGCGCTCCACGCCCAGGTCCAGCGCCGCGGCGATCTCGGCAGGCGTCTTTCCCGGGCCGCCGAAGGCCAGCGGACGCCCCGGAACAGCCTTTGCGACATGGGCGAGTTCACCGCCCGACGAGACCTCGTAGCCGTCCACATACGGGCCGAGCGCAGCCAGGATCTCAGGTTCCGGGTTGGCCTTGGCGGCGTAGTACAACTCGACGCGCTCGGGCAGTACCGACCGGACGGACGCGGCATGCTCGCGCAAAGCGCCGAGGTCGTACAGATAGGCGGGCAGACTCTGGGCCGGGAGCGACAGGGCGCGGTCGCGCACCGGCTCGGTGGGGGCGGTCATCGGGCGCTCCAGACGTCGTCGGTGCGGGTCGCTCGGGACAGCACGTCCTCGGCGAACGGGGAAGGTAGGCGGACATAGCCCGCCTCGCGGTCGGCCGTGCGCTCCCAGCGGGTAAGCAGATTGGCCTTGGCGGGCAGCGGCGCACCGGCCAGCAGGGCACCGAGACGGGCCGGACAGCCGTGCTCGTCCGCGTACTCCTGCAGCACCCGGCGGACCTCGGCCCACAGCGCGGGTTCGGTCTCCGGGTGCAGATCGGCGAGCGCGGCGAGCATGTCGGACACATGGTTCACCACGAGGCAGTAGACGACTCGGTTCCAGCCTCGCTCGGCGTCGTACGTCAGCGGGCCCGCGACCTCGGGCGGCAGCGTGGCAAGTGTGTCGGCGTAGTGCTCGGGGAGGAGCTTGGTGCCTTCGAGATCACGGAAGAGGACCTGCGCGGGTCTGCCGTCGGCGTCGACACAGACGACGACGTTCTGAAGATGCGGTTCGAGGACAAGACCATGGTCGAAGTAGGCGGCCAGGACGGGCGGGAGGAGCAGCGCCAGATACTCCCGCCACCACCTCAGGGCGCTGCCGGGGTCCGAGTCCGCCAGCAGCCTGGAGATATGGGCGGGGCCCGTGGGGTACTCATCGGCGATGGCGGCCGCCAGCAGAGGTGTCGTGCCGGGCCGGAGATGGACATCGAGCCCTTCGCGGACGATCACACCGAAGCCTTCGAGAAGAGCGAGGTCGGGCCGGCCGTCCGGGCCGGGGATGGCGAGGCTGCGGTAGGCGGGTTCGCGGAGCATGCCGCTGCCGGGGAAGCGGGTGGCCAGTTCGGCGAGGGCCGGTCCGAGCAGGCGGGTGAGGGCGACCGCGCCGGCCAGTTCGTAACTGGCGTTCTTGCGCAGGCAGTTGGTGATGCGGACGTTGAGGCTGAACTTCAGGAAGGTGTCGCCGTCGTAGAGGGTGCGTACGGACGCGGTGGCGGTGAACCGGCTTCGGCCGCGGCCGAGATCCAGGATGTCGCGCCGGGCGATGGCCGCCCGCAGCGACGGGTGCTCGTGGAGCAGTGCGTACTGCCAGGGGTGTGCGGGCAGCAGCCGGTATCCCTCGGGCACCGCGTGCAGCCGGTCCAGCGGGTCGGTGGCGCCCGGCTCGGCCGACTCCTGGACGGTCAGATGCTCGCGTACGGCGAGCAGGTGGAGCGGGAAGGCGGCCGCGGCTTCGGGGGCGTAGGCGGACCAGAGGGCGGGGTCGCCGCTGCGGGCCTTGGGGGTGGGGTGGAAGCGGTGGCCGAGTCTGAGTGACTGCTCGGATGCCAGGTACGTGGCGAGCCGGCCACCGTCGAGGGCGGGACGCGGCGCGGCCAGGGCGGCGCGGACGCCCTGATGGCTTGCGTCGACCTGGGCCAGGAATTCGTCATTGCGCGCGCCGGTACGGAGCGAGAGCTCGGCATGGGTGTACTCGGCGAGGCGGCGCCAGCCGAGCTCGGACCAGCCGGTGCCGGTCTGTTCGGCGACCGGGCCCCTGAAGCGGTGCGCTCCGATGAAGGACGTACGGCGAAGGGCCACTTTCAGCAGCACCCCGCGGCGTGGCAGGCGCAGCAGCAGATGGCCGTCGATGACGGCGGTCTCGTGCTCGGGGCCGGAGACCTCGCGGAGGAGACAGTTGAGGAGGGTGTGGGCCACGGCCTCGTCGGCGCACGGCAGCCCGGTCGGGGCGGCGGAATGGGTCGCGGCATGAGTGGAGGAGTAGGTGGAGACAGTGTGGGTGGAGACAGTACCCATGGGCAGTGACATCAACGGCTCCGGCGGATGCGGCGAGCGGCAGGTGGGTTGTGTGCCGGGCATCGCCGCTCACACCTCCCGCAACAAGTAGTTGGGACCGGTGGTGTAGTGCTTGTTGATGTCGACCGCGCCCGAGCGCTCCTTGGTGAGCAGGGTGCCCGCGGTCACCATCGCCTTGACCGGCAGGCGCGCCGCGTCAAGGACGTGTTCGCGCAGTACGGCGCCGGGCTGCCCGGGCCGGGTCCCGAGCCGCTCCACGGCCTCAGCCAGTCGGTCGCGTACGAGATTCAGCAGCCGGTCGAGCGGGGCGCGGCCATGGCGGGCGAGACCGAAGGCATACGCCCCCGCGCACAGATGGACCGTGATGGTGGTGAACAGATCGACGACCGGCGCGTCGCTGTCTCCGAAAATCCGCGCGTCGTCGAACTCGGACGGGTCGGGCGCTTCCACGCCGAGGGCGGCGCGCATCCGTACGGTGTTGATGCGCGGTCCGTCGTTGTCCTTGAGCAGCAGTCTGATCCGGGTGCGGCCCGCCTGCGTGTCCAGCACCAGCGAAATGTTCTGCTGATGGGACTCCAGGGCGATTCCGTACCCGAAGAGCGTTGTCTGCCAGTCGAAGAGCAGGGTGAGTACGGCGTCGAGAAGGGCGAGTGGATCGCCGCCGTGGAAACGGTCGGCGAGACGGTCGATCAGCAGCCGCCCGCCGGGGGCTTCGCTCAGCAGCGCCGCCATCGGCACGACGACAGCGTCGTCCAGGCCTGCCGGACAGCGCCGGAGCAGTACGGCGAGAAGTTCATGACCGGCGTGGGCGAAGCGGGTCTCGTCGGCATTCAGGATGCTGTCCCGAAAGCGCGGCTCGTGGTCGATCACGGTCTGCAGCAGGCGCTGCACCACCGCGCCGTCGACCAGTGTGCCAGGCTTGATCGTGCGCCGGTTGCGCATGCCCAACGTGGCGGTGGCCAGGGGTAGTTTGAGATGGATTCCGGGGTACGCGGCGAGTGCCACGGTCCGCATCGACAGGGTCGGTACGGCCTCCAGGTACGGACGGTCGGACAGCACCGCCCGGCTGTCGAGTCCGGTGGCGCGCAGTGCGTCCCGCAGCGGTTCGCCCACGGTCAGCGGATGGACGGGGATGGCGAGGTGACTGTCGTCGAGGTCCGGCAGGCCGAGCACCGACGGCGTCGGCCATGGGTCGGCCGGGTCCGCGGGCCCGTTCACGCCCTGTGCGGTGACCGCGTCCTTGGGTAGGGCGATCCAGCGCAGGGCGAATCGTGGGTTGAACTCCGGTGCATACGCACGTAGTTGCGCCGTCGTGAGTCCCAGGCGGCCACGCGCGGTGGGGTAGACGGGGTGGTCGAGGCGGGCGGCGAGGGTGTCGTGGGCGAGTCCGCCCGCGAGTCCGGTCCAGTCCGCGGGATCGGTGCCGTGCCGGGCCCCGAGCATCGCGATGACCTCATGGTGTGTGACGGCGTGCAGCCGCAGGGTGGCGAGAGTCTGGCGGCATTCGTCGGCGAGGGCGTCGAAGCCGTCGTGGTCCACGGGGTCGGCGAGCGCGCCGAGCGCGGCCAGGATGTCGTCGGCGGTGCTCAGTTCCATGCCGTCGGACTCCCGGCGCAGCAGGGGCAGACGGGCGCGGGTCTCGTACTGGAATCCGTCCTCGCGAATGGGCAGCTCAAGCGCGTCCCCGTCGGCGGCCTGCAGACGCAACCAGGCCCCGTCCGGGCGCTCCAGTGCGGTGGAGCGCGTGCGCAGGCCGACGACATCCTCCCGCAGCAGCGCGCTGAGCAGGCGAAGGAGGAGGTCCTTCTCGGCCGGGCAAGCGACTGTGTTCGTCACCGTCACGGGGTGATCTCCCAGCGCTGAGCGGCGAGGAAGTCGGTCACAGCCCGGTCCACGGTCTCCTGATCGCTGCCGACGGCCCGGACGACGCCCAGGAGATCGCGGTTGGTGTGGTGGAGCTCGTGCCGCTCACCGGTCCGCCGCAGCGGCCGGTAGGTCAACTGCACGTCACCGACCGTCAGTTCGGTCGCGGTAGGGGCGGCAGTGAGCGTGCCGGAGCGCTCGGCGCACGGATAGTCGAGCCGCGCCGCGCCGCCGGTCCGTGCCCCCAGGTCCGCCGGCAGCGGCTCGCCCAGGTGCGTACGGAGGATGTGCTCGAAGAGCGGAATGTCCAGCAGCCGCGCGAGGAGCAGGTCGCACTGATCCCCGATGGCGCGGTAGTTGACCTCGATGATGCGCGCGCGTTCTTCGTGCACGACGAACTCGGTGTGGCAGGCTCCGAATCCGACGCCGAGCGCTTCCAGCTGCGCAAGGACCTGCGCGACGACGGGCTCCGGATGGGCCGGAACGTAGGTCAGACGCTCCTCGATGAAGTACGGGGGTGGAGACAGCTCGGTGTGGAAGCCGCCCAGCACATGAAGGCTGGTGCCGTCGCCGAGTGTCTCCAGGGTGTACAGCTCGCCGGGCAGGTATTCCTCCACGACCAGGGCGGCCCCCGGCCGGTGTGCCCGGATCTCCTTGCACCGCAGCACAAGATCGTCGGGGCCGTCGACCAGGACGACGTCTTCGCTGGCCACACCCTCACGCGGCTTGACGACGCACGGGTACGGCAGATCGAGGGCGGCCAGGGTGGCGAGTGGGTCCTGTCCGGCGGCGAGTTCCACCGAGCGGACCGTGTCCATGCCGGTGGCGGCGAGGTGGCGGCGCATCTCCGCCTTGTCCTTGGTGCGCAGCGCGGCCTGCCAGCTTTTGGCGGGGAGGCCGAAGTAGTCGGCGGCCAGGGCAGTCTGGGTCTGCAGATGGTCGCTGTTGGTGAAGAGGGCGTCCGGCGGGCGATGGGTCGCTATCCGGGAGATGACCGCGCGGAAGTCGCGCACATCGCACTCGATGAGCTCGATGTCCGGGCAGGCGATCCGGTGCGCCTCGGGCTGGTCGGTGAGCAGGGTGATGTCGAGGCCGAGCCGGCGGGCGGCGGGGAGGAATCCCTCGGCGACCGAGTCGGTCGGGTTGAGGGCAAGCAGGTACAGCTGCATGAAGGGATCACTTCCGCGCGCAAGGTTCGGACCGTCCGAGAAGGTGAACCAATGGTGCTGGGACACAAACGGAGAGCCTAAGTTAGGTATGCCTAACTCTGTCAATTCGCCGCCACGCGGCCCCGGTTCACAGTCAAACCCATCAGTAGGGTTAAGGTGAGCCTTGCCTTATCACTCTGTGGCCTCCCGTGTGATCTCCCCTGTCCTCGATCTCGGTGTTGAGGAGTACCCGTGACCCTGGCTCCGGCGTTTCCCCTGAACCCGGCGTTTCCCCCGGCCGGACCCACCGTGAGCTGCTCCGCCGTGCTCGCCTCGACCTATCAACGGCTCACCACCCTCTGCGAGTCGTTGAGGGTGGACGTCGTGGCCCCCGGTTCGCAGGCCGCCCAAGGATGGGCCGACGGCACCGAACTGGCGGAGCGTCCGGAATTCCTCGACGCTTTCCTCGACGCCGAGGCTTGGCGTATCCAGGAACGTCACGCGCACCCGGTTCGGCGGGACGTCGCCGCATCCCGGGCCCTGCACGACTACCTCTGGTCCGTCTGCCTGTTGATGAGCGGCCCCTGGTTTCTGGAGCGACGCGTGCCGCGGATCCGCCCGCGCGACGTCCGGATCAGTCTCACCACCGGAGCGTTCGGCATCGTCCCCGGCGGCTTCGCCTGCCTCCCCGACGATCCGGCGGCCGGTCTCCCCGGGGCCCGGGTGCGGGTACATGAGGAGGCGCTGCGGGCGGAGTTGCGCGCTGCCGTCGCCGACCACGTACGGCCGCTGCTCGCCGCGATCGGCCCGCAGGTGCGGCGCGGGGCGCGGGCGCTGTGGGGCATGGTCGGCGACGACCTGGTCTCCGGCATCTGGTACCTCGGCCGCATGCTGGACCAGGAGGAGCATGCCGTGCGGGCAGCCGGCGAGCTGCTTCCGGGACCCGTGCCACCGTTCCCCGGCGGCGCCGACTTCCGGCGGCTGACAGGCCGGGAAGGGCAGTCGTATCTCACCCGGACCCGTCTCGGCTGCTGTCTCTACTACGCGATCCGCCCTGCCGAGGCGTGCGGCACCTGCCCGCGAACCTGCGACTCCGAGCGGCTGCGCCGGCTTGAGGGCGACACACCCCCCCTTGCCGGTGACAGTGCCGGTGTGCATGCGGGTGGCGGTGCCGGTGCAGTGTCTGTACCTGTTTCTGTTTCTGATCCCCGGTCCTGAGTAGCCTGGGGGCCTATCGTGGCCTGGTGTCCGAGGGCACCGGACGGACCGGGGAACGGAACTGTCGGGCCTGCGGTGAACGGCGGAAGCCGGGAGCCGGCCTGATGCCCGGTTGCGCTCCGGGGCGTGTCGTGCCAGGCAGTGGCGCACGGAACGGTGGCTGCGCAAGCGGCTGGCGACGGTGAAGGACGGCGCCGGTGAGGCGGAGTGCCCGGGCGCGCCGAGGCGTCTATGAATAGGTGGCGTGCGCGCCGGTCGGGGTGTTCTACTCCTGTGGTGTTCATGACGACTTTCCTGCAGGAGTTCGAATCCTGGTACTGGAACTGCGAGTTCGACGACCCGGAACTGACGGCCGCCTACGATGCGACGGGCACCGCGACGACCCCGGAGGAGTTCGAGCAGGCGTTCCTGGTGCTGCTGCGCAGCAACGACACGGTCGCCAGGGGGACCGCGCTGGACTTTTACGACCGGGCGGGTGCCACGAGCCGGTTCGGGGAGGAGAGCCCGTTCGACGCGCACACGGACGAAGTCGTGTCCGTCGCCCGGGAGTTGCTGCGGCAGCCGCCCAGGCCCGAGGACGAGTACACATTCGAGGGCGCCAACCACGCGAGCGCGCTGCTCGGGCTGAAGAACGCCGCGGGCCCCCAGGACGCGGACGCGATCGTCGGAATCCTGGAGCGGTTCCTGGAACGGACGCCGGATATAAACCTGCACGACAACGCGCTGGTGGTGGCCGGCGTCGTGCTGGAGAGCTCGGCGGTGCCCGATCCGCGGCTGGTCGAGCTGGTCGGTGGGCTGGTGTTCGACCGGTCGTCGGACTGCGAGGACCGGCTGGCAGCGCTGGGCGCGCTACGCGAGGCGCCGGGCGCCGAGGTGACCGCCCTCCTGGTCCGCGCGACCGGTGAGGACGAATGGAAGATTCAGCAGGAGGCCGCCTGGGCGCTGACAGTGGGCGGGCGCTTCTACGCCCATCGGGAGCTGCTGGAGGGCCTCATCGAGACCTGGCCGGACGACGAACGGTCCTGGTGGGGGGATTTGGCTCGGCAGGCCCTCGCCGACGGGCCGCACAGCCTGTACTGGGAAGGGCACGAGCCGGAGACCGAGGAGCTGCGCGCGGCGCACCGCGAGCTGCGTTCCCCGACCGACGAGGCCGCGCACCGGAGCGCGTACCGCACGATGCTCCACAGCGGACAGCCGGTGGCCGTGGGGATCGCGCTCGATCACTTCCACCAGGACGACGGACTCACCCGTTTCGGGCTGGACGCGCGGGAGTGGGCGCCCGAGGTGCTTGCCGTCGCCCGGGACGTGCTGGGGCACCCTGAGGCCGGGGCGAACCATGCGAGCGCGCTGCACCTGATGGAGGAGCTCGCCGGGCCAGAGGATGTGGAGGCGCTCGCGGCCGCACTGCGAAGGAGGGGCGGCGCGAAGGCGGCTCGCGAGCGTGCCGTACAGACGGCAAAGAGCTGCCTCACGCGCTGGGAGGCACCGGACGACCGGGTCATCGCCGCGCTGGAGGAGTTCATCCACGACGGGTCGTTGGACGTGGACGAGCGTTCGGAGGCGGTCATCGCGCTCTTCGACCTGCCCACCGCGCCGCAGGCCACCGCCGTTCTGGTACGCGCCACCCGCTCCCCGGAGCTGCCCATCCAGGTGGAGGCGGCGATCGGCCTCACCTTCGAGCACCTGATCGACGCCCACCGGGAGCTGCTGGAGCGGCTGGTCGCGACCTGGCCCCAGGAGGCCGGGAACAGGGCCACGATCGTCCGCTTCGACCTGGGTGAGTGAGGCCCGCCGGGTTCAGACACAGGCTCTTGACTTGTTTTTCAACCTCCGGCCTCGACGGCCTCGAACGGCGTCTCGCACTGAGTCGCCCACCTGGGAGTTCGCCGGATGCGGGGGCGCCTTCGTCTGATCAGGTGCTCCGACCAAGGTGCACGTGACCACGACGAACCCCGCTACGACGTCGGCAAAACCGTCAAAAGCGAAGTCACCATCGCCGCGCTTCAAGCGACCCGTAGATAGAGAACAAGCTCAGTGCCGGTGGCTGACGACGTTGACGACCCGGCCGTTGGGATCGCGTACGAAGAACCGGCGCACGCCCCACTCCTCGTCCCGCAATGAGTGCACGATCTCCGCGCCCCGCTCCACCATCGCCGCGTAAACCGCGTCGACTTCGTCCACCTCGATGCTCATATCGGCCGCGACCGGCGCGGTCTCGTCGTGGGTGGCGAGGGTGAGCTGGGCGGTGGGGTTGGACGGAGAGGCGAGCGTCATGACCCAGCCGTGGTTCATGACCTCCTCAAGACCGATGAGGCCGTAGAAGTCCCGGCTCTCCTCCATGGCCTTGGTTCGAATGTCGGGCACAACACGGCGCACGGACATCGGTATCTCCTACTTGTTCGACATCTGTTGGTCTCCGGTGATCTCCCGTGTGGCGGACACGCCTGATCGCTCGCGACGCGACCAACAGCACTGGAGGGGGCGCCTGTTCAGCTTCGGAGGTGCTCGGTGTCGACCGTCTGAGTGAGGCTGAACAAGGTGTTCGCATCCGGCTCGGACATTTGCTGACGAAGGGCACTTCGGAACAGCTCGTCTCCCAGGAGGGCCCTCTGCCGGCCGAGCCAGTAAAGGTCTGTCCGGGGTGACGCACCGAGCTCCAAGCGCAGGGCGAGTGCTTGCAAGTTGTATGTAATGCCTTGCTCGGGGTGCTGTTGTTCCGTGTGCAGGGCGCCGAGTTGGCTGATGCCGGCGGCGATTCCGGCGCGGTCACCGAGTTCCTCGGCGATGGACAAGGCGGTGCGGTAGTGCTCTCCGGACCGGTCGTAGTCACCTCGGTCCTGTGCGAGTACACCGAGTTGGTGGTGAGCACGCCCGACACCGGGGCGGTCGCCGAGTTCCTCGGCGATGACCAGGGCGGTGCGGTAATGTTTTTCTGCTTGCGAGTGGTCCCCCCGCAACTCTGCGATCGCCCCGAGTTGGCTGGTGCTGGCGGCGATTCCGGCGCGGTCACCGAGGTCTTCTGCGATGGCCAGGGCGGTGCGGTAATGCTGTTCGGCCTCCCGGTATTCTCCCCGTAGTTGGGCAATCATGCCGAGCTGGTGGTAGCCGGTGGCGATGCCAACGCGGTTGCCCAGCTCTTCCTTGATGGCCAGCGAGGCGCGGTAGTGCTGTTCGGCTGCCTCGTAGTCACCTCGGTCCTGTGCGATCCAGCCGAGTTGATGGTAGGTAGTCGCGATACCTGCGCGGTTGCCGAGGTCCTCTGCGATGGCCAGGGCGGTGCGGTAGTGCTGTTCGGCCTCGTCGTACTCCCCCCGCAGTTGCGCGATCATGCCGAGCTGATGGTGGCCGCCCGCGATACTCGCGCGGTTGCCGAGGTCCTCTGCGATGGCCAGGGCGGTGCGGTAGTGCTGTTCGGCCTCGTCGTACTCCCCCCGCAGTTGCGCGAGAGTGCCGAGTTGGTGGTAGGTGGTGGCGATACTCGCGCGGTTGCCGAGTTCTTCGGCGGTGGCCAGGGCGGTGCGATAGTGCTGTTCGGCCTCCCGGTATTCTCCTCGCATCTCCGCGATCACACCGAGCTGGTGCATGTAGGCGGCGGCGACCGGGGAGCCGGTCGGATACCAGGTGAGACTCTCCTCGAACAGCCGTCGCTCCCAGTCCCAGGCACCCCAGGTGTGCAGCTGACCACACACGTACTGAGTAACACCGTCTGCCTCATCAAGGTCGGCGGCCTGGTGATGGTGATGGCGGGCTTCGATGAGCTGGATGATGTCAGCGGTGCTGTCCTGCGGCCATACATAGGCCCGCCATCGCCAATAGGCAGCGGCGCGGCGGTGAGCAGCTGTGAGGGTGTCGTGGTGGGTGCACTGCTGGAGGGCCTCTGCTGTCCAACGATGCACCAGGAATCCGTTCGCCCGGCTGTTGCCGGGTTCGTCCTGGGCTGCGGGGGCCGGAGAAACCAGTCCCAGCTCCAGTAGCAGGCGCAGGGCGCGCTCGGCTTCGCCGTCCAGTACGGCGGGCGCCCTGCGCACCTCCTCCAAGTCCCGCCGGTACCGGGCGATCGTCTCGGACGACAGGCCGTAGTCGTCCCCTGCTGCGAGCCGGGAGGTGCGGACATCATCGATCTGCGCCTGCACGGTCGAGAGGCGCTGCATCAGGGCGGGGTCGGGCCGGGGCGGAGCCGTGAGGTCCGACAGTTGCCAGGCCGCCCCGGTGCGGTCGACCGGCATGCGGTAGACGGCCAAGCCCTCCAGCAGCCGCCGTGCCGTGGGCGCCCTGTCCAGCTGGCCCAGCAAGGTGTCGAGAAGAGTGTCGTCCACGGCAAGTGTGACCGTCTCGGCCAGCGCCGTGTCCAAGTCCCCCTTCACACCGGCCAGCCACCGTTCCGGGGCCTGGATGCCCCGCTGTTCGAGGGCGGTCTCCAATCGGTCGGCTATGTCGGGGAAGCGGGCCTGGCCGCCGCGCAGCAGCGCGTCGAGGTACTCCAGCGCTCGCGGATGCCCGCCGACGTCGGCGTAGGCACGCTGCTGGTCGGTTGGCTCGAGGGCGTCCAGACCGGGCAGCCGCCAGATCAGCTTCCGGGTCTCGGCGAGCGAGAGCGGGCCCAGATGATGCACCACCATCCGCTTGAGCGCTCGTTGGGGCAGATCGAAGGGGTGGCGGCTGGTGATCAGCAGTCGCGTGCGAGGGCTTGCCGTCGTCCAGGCCGACAGGAGACCTGCCAGCTCCGGGTCGGACAACCACCAGCCGGCGTCGGAACGGTCAAGGAGATCTTCGGCGTTGTCGAGAACGAGCAGGAGCGGCAGTCGTGGAAGTACAAGCTGGCGGATCATCTCCCACCGCTGCTGCCACGGCGGAGAGGCATCCGTGAGGGCACCCACGACTTGGCGCAAGGGGTCGCTCTCGGGCAGCACTTCCGCCAGGCAGTGCATGGCCAGGCGTTGCCGCACAGCCTCCAGCAGGGCATCGACGGTACGGGTCGTGGCCGCCGAGACCGGCACGACGAGACCGGCCCGGGAGCCCAGGTGATGCAACAGCTCGGCAGCCAGCGTCGACTTGCCGACCCCGCCGATGCCATGGATCAGTACGCCGGCCTTGCCTGGTTCACGTAACGCGGCCAGCAGCAACCGCAGTTCGGCGCGACGGCCGACGAATTCGCCGACCTTGCGCATCACCATGCCCTCCTCCAGCACGGGTTCCCGTACGACTCTCTCTTCGTCGCCGCCGTGCCCGCGCTCGAACAAGGGCAAGGGCGGTCCAGCGACAAAGAGGGCCGGGGTGGGCCATTCGGGCCAGGCCGCACGTGGGTCTTCGCTCGCCAGTCGCTCCCGCTCGGTCTCCAGCAGGCGGCGCGCTCGGGACAAGGCAGCCAGTGGGTCCGGGCGTTCGGCCCGTGCCAGCTCCTCGTACACGCGAGCGGCCAGCTCGGTGGCGTACTGGTCGGTGACCACGTCGGTCATGGCCAGTACCGTCGGCACCCCCCGCCTCATCAGCTCCCGCGCAAGGCCGGCGCGCGGCTGCTCCGACACTGTGCGGACATCATCGCCGGCACCGCGGCGAGTGATGTCCACGGCGAGCGGTCCGGGTGCGCGGGCGGTGGAGCAGCCTGCCAGCATCATGAGTGGAACGCCCCGCCCGGTCGGCAGTGCCACGTCCAGGAATCGCTGCGCGTCCACCTCCTCCAGCCCGCCCTCGTCGTTCTCCAGCAGCAGCGCACCTGGCTGGGCGTGACAGGACAGATGGAGGATGTGGAAGCGCTCCTGCTCGAGAGCGGCGTGGATCTCGGCCAGGGTGCCCCAGTTCAGCACGCGTACGTACGCCCCGTGCCCGGACCGGGCCGGGTCGACGGCGTTCAGGATCTGAGCCAACTCCCGTTCGTAGTCAAGCAGTTCATTCCGGTCGGTGTGGGGACTGGCAACGACAGCCAGGATCCGCAGCGGACCGGGGAGGTGTGCTGTCGCCGGAGCGGTCTCTCGCCGGACTGTGTGGTACAACTCGACCTGCTCGGACAGCGCCAACGGCCGATCCGTACCGGGGACGACCAGCGTCTCCCACGGCAGATCCGCCCACTGCGGTTCGTCCACCTGGATTCCCAGGCGCAGCGCAGCATGGCGCGCTCGCGCTGCTTGGATCTCATGGCCCAGGGCGGCCGCGACCTCACCTCCCGCGAAGCGCTCGCCCAGCGCCGTACCGATGGCGGTCAGGGTCTCGGACACTCCTCCGAACGACATCGGTCGTCCCGCCGGCCGTGCATCTCGAGTGATCAGTCCGCCGGCCACCCGCGTTCGTTCGCGCCACAGTGTCCACATCAGCTGTTCCATCTCGTGGTCCACACCGCGTGGTGTGAACGACGTCTCGGATCCAGCAGTGGAGAACACCACCGACTCCGCACTCACGCGCAGTATCGCGTGCACCGGACCGGTCATGCCGCCGGCCACGATGTCCGCCGGCACCACAAGCTCACCCGCGCGAGCCGAGTGGGGCAGCGAGGGGCGGCCGCGTACGACCTGTACCAACTGTCGGACAAGGTCCTCGTACTGCATGGGCGAAGCCACCGTACGAAAGTCCACATACTGCCGCGACGCGATGAACGGCGGCAGATCCACCTCTCCCAGCAGTACCGGGATCAGCCGCTGCCGCCCCGCCGCCGTGGCCGCGATGGCCGCCGCGAATTCCTCGCCGGACTGCTCGGAGGCCAACCACTCCGGACTTACCACGGCCACGAGGGCGTCGGCCCTCGCGAGGCCGTCCCGCAAACGCGAGGCCACCCGCTGTCCGCTCAGCAGCTCCCAGGAATCCAGCCACACATCGAGGCCCAGTCGATGCAGATTCTCCGCGAGCGTCCTCGCCCACAGTCGGTCCGTGTGGGCGTATGAGATGACCACGTCGAACCGCGAGGCCATCTGGGGACGGCCGGCACCGAACTCGAACTCACCTGATTCATCGGCGATCTGGGTGGCGATGGCATCGGCCGCGTTCGAAAGGGTGTCCCGCGCGAGATTGAAGCACTGAACGTTCCGTACGACGGGTGGCAGCACGCGCAGAGCGTTGGAGGACGTCACAACGGGCAGAGTGAGCCGTTGCGTCACGGAATTGACCGAATGCCGGAGAAAGTACTGCAGGTCCTGCTCCTGTCCGGCATCTCCGAACTCGTCGGCCAGCAGGACGAAATGGCGGCAGGAGTCGATGATCTCGCGTCGGTCAACGGGGAAGTGGGTAACCTCATCGGCGCTCGCCGGATAGGTACTCACCTGCCTCTCGTGCAGCAGGGGAATGATCTGTCGGGCCAGATCCGCGGTTGCCCGGCCATGGCTCAGGAAGACATCCGTTGCGTAGGAGCGCCTGGCCGCCTGGACCGCGGTGTCGACGTACGAGTCGCGGTTCTCCAGCAGTAGGCGCACGTCGGCGAGGCGGCGCGCGAGCAGCGCGGCAAGAGTGGCGATGCTGTAACTGACCTGTTCAGGGTTCCGGTGACTTTCGGCGATGACCGGCAGGGCCTCGCCGAAGGACCAGATCGGGAAGTAGGGAATGGTCAGACGCTGCAGCAACTCGCCGCTGCTGCTCGCCTTAGGAGCCCAGTCGCGCAGCCGTTGCTTAAAGCGCTTGGCCAGGATCCGGCGCCAGGATTCGCCCTGCTCATACTCGGGTTGGGCGTCGAATCTGCTGAGCAGGGGAACTGTCATCAGACGCGGACGGTCGTAAGGGAGGTCGTCCCTCGCTTTCATGGCTCGATCGGCGATGTCCAGGACTCCGTCGATGTTCTGCTGATTTGCCGTGAAGGCGAGGACCAGGATGTCGGGTACTTGTGCGGTGCAAATGCCACCCGCGTCGGTGATGCCGGTGCGACTGTCGACGAGGACAACGTCATAGTTGTCCATCCATTCTTCTCGCCAACTCTCCAGGACGGCGCCGAAGTCGCACTCGGAGTAGAGCCGCTCCCAGTTGATCTCTTGAAGGCGGGAGACGTACGTTCTGTCGGTTCTGCCCGCGGCGATCAGGTCCAGCCGGACACCTTTGGGCAGATTGACTGCGGTGCGGTTCTTCAGGGCACCTGGCGGCCGGTGGGGTGATGCACGAACCTCCTCGACCATTTCCAGCAACCCCGCCATGGGCGGGTCCATGTGGTCCTTGAAGAAGTAGGTGAGGCCCGGAGCCTCCAGATCCCAGTCGATGCACAGCACCCGATAGCCCCACTGCGCAAGCATGACGGCGGTGTTGGCCAGCGCGAAGCTGCGGCCGACTCCGCCTTTGTAGGAGTAGAAGGTGACGATCTGTCCGGGCTCCATCACGCTCCAAGTCGTGGCATTTGGGCAGCGCGGGGCTTTCCGGCCGGGGGTCTCAGTACCGGCCAGTCGTCACACCATGGAGGTACATCGTTGAGGCGGTTGGAGATTCGCTGAGCCAGTCGCCCGACCTCGCGGTAGAAATCGTCGTAGGACTGGGTGTCTTTATAGCTGGGGTACGGGTTGTTGTATTTCTTGAACCTTCTGTACAGCTGTCGGTTCCTCACGTTCTCCGGAAATCTCTTTCCGTCCGCGAAGACGACGGGGTAGATCAACCCTGGTGCGCCGACTTGCTCCTCCCTCTTCTCCATCGTGCCCCACTCCGCCACGCACCATTCGGACTGGAAATATGGAGGCGAGAGTACGGGGACCAGGAGGCGACTCTTACCGAGAGAATCGGCAAGCATTTCGGGCCAGGGCAGGCCGACCTTCTCGTTCATCTGTTTGTCGATGAAGATTCTTGTGTCTCCGAGCTGATCTTCCAGGCACTTCTTGAGGTTGGGGTAAAAGTGGTTCCACACCCACTCTTTGACGTGTCCCGCGCTTCTGCTGTAGCTCACGAACACGTCGAAACTGTAGTCCACCCCTGCCCCGTTCAGCTGCGAAACCGGCTGCTCAGGTCGTCGACAGGCCGGATGAAGGGGAGTGTATCGGGTTGACGACAAGTCAACTACGGCTTCAGAGAAGTCTGTTCACTCTCGCTCTGATGTGCTACCACCATTGCGACGCTGACGCGGCCCCCCTCGATCTCGTCCCGGAACGTCACCGTCCACGTAAGCCGGAATCCGTATAGCCAGGACCGTTTCGGGCAATATCGAGGAAGTGCCTGGGCGGTTTCCCTGAACACCTTCGCGCTGCCGGGGCCGAGTCGTCCGCGTACTTCTTTCCAGCCAACCCCGGTTCCGGGGAGCAAGAGCCGTTCTCATGGTGCGCAGCTGGAGCGCCCACTCCCCGTACGGTGCTGCTCAGCCGCGGTACGTCTCCAACAGCCGCAGCCATACCTCGCTGATCGTCGGGTACGCGGGCACGGCGTGCCACAGCCGGTCGATCGGTACCTCGCCCGCGACCGCCACCGTCGCCGAGTGCAGCAGCTCGCCGACGCCCGGACCCACGAAGGTGACGCCGAGCAGGATCTCGCGGTCCAGGTCGACGACCATCCGGGCGTGGCCGCGGTAGCCGTCGCCGTACAGGCCCGCCCCGGCGACCGATGCGATGTCGTAGTCGACGGCGCGTACCCGGTGGCCGGCCGCCTCGGCCTCGGCGTGCGAGAGGCCGACGGCCGCGGCCTCCGGGTCCGTGAAGACCACCTGCGGGACCGCCGCACGGTCGGCGGTCGCGGCGTGCGCTCCCCATCGGTCGGTCTCCAGCAGCGGAACCTGCCGGGCCCTGGCCGCGATGGCGGCTCCCGCGATACGGGCCTGGTACTTGCCCTGGTGGGTGAGGAGCGCCCGGCGGTTCACATCGCCGACCGCGTACAGCCAGTTGCTGCCGTCGACGCGGCAGCTGTCGTCCACGGGAAGCCAGGAGCCCGGTTCCAGGTCCACCGTCTCCAGGCCGAGGTCCTCGGTGCGCGGAGAGCGGCCGGTCGCGAAGAGCACCTCGTCGGCCTCGATCCGTTCGCCGCCGTCGAGGACGAGCGTGACGGGGCCGGAGTAGTCGGAGCGTTCCACGGAGGCGACGGAGGTGTGCGTACGGATCTGGGCGCCGGCCTCGGTCAGCGCGTCGGCCACATGCTCGCCGACGAACGGTTCCATCCGGGGCAGCAGGCCCCCGCCGCGCACGAGCATGGTGATCTGCGAGCCGAGTGCCTGCCAGGCGGTGGCCATCTCCACTCCGACCACTCCCCCGCCGACGACCGCGAGCCGCCGCGGCACTCGCTGGGCGCTGGTGGCCTCGCGGCTGGTCCAGGCCTTGGCGCCGGCCAGGCCGGGGATGTCGGGCAGGACGGCGCGGCTGCCGGTGGCCACGGCGACGGCATGCCGGGCGGTCAGCACATGGCGCTCGCCCTCGGGGCCGTCCACGACGACCTGTTTCGGTCCGTGCAGCCGGCCCTGTCCGCGGTAGAGGCGGGCGCCGATCGAGTCCATCCAGCCGACCTGGCCGTCGTCCTTCCAGTGGGAGGCCTCCTCGTCACGGTGGGTGAGGACGGCTTCGGTATCGAGCGGTCCCTGTACGGAGTGGCGTACGCCCGGGACCCTGCGCGCGTCGGCGCGGGTGATCACCGGGCGCAGCAGCGCCTTGCTGGGCATACACGCCCAGTACGAGCACTCGCCGCCGACCAGCTCGCTCTCCACGACCGCGGCACTCAGTCCTGCCGCTCTGACCCGGTCGGCAACGTTTTCCCCGGCAGGGCCGCCGCCCACCACCACAACGTCGTACTCCACAGGTTCCGTCATAGAGCCAGTCTGGTGCCGGGTGTGCGTCCTGGCCACATGGGCAGGGGAGGAATAGCACGGCCCCGGGCACCGTTGTCGGGGGCGAGTCCGTGGGACATCAGGAAGAGGTAGCACGTCATGAGCACTGTTGAGCTCACCAAGGAAAACTTCGATCAGGTCGTCACCGACAACGACTTCATTCTGATCGACTTCTGGGCTTCCTGGTGTGGTCCCTGCCGACAGTTCGCCCCTGTCTACGAAGGTGCGTCGGAGCGCCACACCGACCTGGTGTTCGCGAAGGTCGACACGGAGGCTCAGCAGGAGCTCGCCGCCGCCTTCGAGATCCGCTCCATCCCCACCCTGATGATCGTCCGTGACAACGTCGCGGTCTTCGCCCAGCCCGGCGCGCTGCCCGAGGCCACGCTGGAGGACGTGATCGGTCAGGCGCGCGCGCTGGACATGGACGAGGTTCGCAAGTCGATCGACGAGGCGAAGACCGGCGCTGCCGAGACGGAGCCCTCGACAGAGGTCTGACAGCAGCCCGGAGAGGCCTGACAGCAGTCCGGCTCAGCGCTCGAGGACCAGAGCGAGACCCTGGCCCACGCCGATACAGAGCGCAGCAAGGCCGGTCCCGGAACCCGCGGCCGCGAGCTGATGGGCGACGGAGCCGGCCAGCCGCGCGCCGGACGCACCGAGCGGGTGGCCGATGGCGATGGCGCCGCCGCGCGGGTTGACCAGGGACGGGTCCAGGTCCGGCCATTCGGCGAGGCAGCCGAGCGACTGGGCGGCGAAGGCCTCGTTCAGCTCGAAGGTGGTCAGGTCGGCGAAGGATTTGCCGGCCTTGGCCAGCGCCCTGTGCACCGCCTCGACCGGGCCGAGGCCGAAGAGCTGCGGCTCGATACCGGTGACGGCGGACGTACGGATCCTGGCGAGCGGCTCACGGCCGGTCGCGCGCAGGCCCTCCTCGTTCACGAGAAGCAGGGCGGCGGCCCCGTCGTTGAGCGGCGAGGAGTTGCCCGCCGTCACAGCGCCGTCCACACGGAAGGACGGCTTCAGCTTGGCGAGCGCCTCCATGGACGTGGAGTCGCGGATGCATTCGTCGCGGGCCAGGTCCACTCCGTCGTACGGAACGACCTCACCGTCGTACAGCCCCTTGCCCCAGGCCTCGGCGGCCTTCTGGTGGCTCGCGAGCGCGAAGGCGTCCTGCTCCTCGCGGGTGATGCCGTGCTTGTCGGCGATGAGTTCGGCGCTCTCGCCGAGCGGAATGGTCCACTCGGCGGGCATCCGCGGGTTGGTCATACGCCAGCCGAGAGTGGTCGAGTACAGCTGCTGGTGGCCGGCGGGGAAGGCCCGCTCGGGCTTCTGCAGCACCCAGGGGGCACGGGACATCGACTCGACACCACCCGCGATCGCGATCGACGCGTCGCCGAGCGCGATCGCGCGCGCGGCCTGAATCACGGCCTCCAGGCCCGAGCCGCACAGGCGGTTGACGGTGACACCGGGGACGGAGACGGGCAGCCCGGCGAGGAGGACTGCCATGCGCGCGACGTCGCGGTTGTCCTCGCCCGCGCCGTTGGCGTCGCCGAAGACCACATCGTCGATACGGGCCGGGTCGAGCTCCGGGGCACGGTCCACGAGCGCCTTGACGACATGCGCGGCGAGATCGTCCGGACGTACGGGGGAGAGCGCGCCGCCGAACTTGCCGATCGGGGTGCGGACGGCGTCGACTATGTAGACGTCGCGGATGCTCATCGGATCTCTCCCAAGGCCTGGGCCGTTCGGCTATTGCCTGGTGAACGATGGTTCACACATGCCCCGCCCGAGTCTCTGCCGGGTGCCGTCCGCTGTCAACGGCCGAAGGAACCCACGGTCAACGGCGGAAGGCGCCCGCTGTCGCTCGACACAGGAATCCGCCGGAACGCGGGCATCGGGCAACAGCTGGCTGTCAGGCGTCCTCCGCGTCGACCACTCTCGCCGAGAGCCCGTAGTCCAGCTCCGACCCGTCCACCAGCAGCGCCTCGACCGTGCGCGTCTCCGGATCGATGTCGGCCACCATGCCGTCGCCCGCATAGCGCGGGTAACCGGAGGATCCGTACCGGCCCGTCGCGTCCACGACCGCCGAGCGGATGGCACTCCCGGCCAGGGATGCCGCGTCGTCGCCCTCGATGTGCTCGGGCACCACCAGGATCTCGAAGCGCTGCGGATGAGTACTCATGCAAGCGACGCTAGACACGCCCCGCCCGGCCCGCATGTCGTTCTTGGCAGACCGGATACCGCCCTCGGCGCGCGGATTCAGCTGGATTCGCGGTGGACGGCCCGCGCCCCCATCAGATCGTGCGGCTCGGGCTCGGCGCCCGGGTCGCGTACGACCCGGTCGACGAGCTCCGCCAGGCGTTGTCCGGTGACCAGGTCGATCCGCACCGTGCTCAGACGTGGCCGCAACAGCTTGCCCAGCAGCAGATCGTCGGCACCCACCACCGCGGTCTCTCGCGGGACGTCGATGCCCGCGTCCTGGAGTGCGCGCATCAGGAGCATGGCGTACTCGTCGTTGTAGGCGTAGACCGCGTCGAGGCCCAGTTGCCGCCAGCGGGCGGCGAGTGCGCCGGCCGACTCCTCGGCGTACGACAGGGGCAGCGGCTCGATCCGGGCGCCGGTCCGGGTCGCGGCCTCGGTCGCGCCCACGAGCCGGGGGCGGGAGAAGAGCTCCAGGCCGGGTTCCTCGGGCAGCACGACGCCGATGCTGCGGCAGCCTCGGCCGATCAGATGCGTCGCCGCGCAGCCGCCGATCTCCCGCTGGTCCATGACGAGGGAGTGCGCGCCGTCGACGCGCTCGGGTCCCAGCGTGATGACGGCCTTCGCACCGGAGCGTTTGAGGACGTCGACGCCGTGCGGGGTGAGCGCGACCTCGCCGAGCGAGACGACCGCGACGGGCCGCAGTTCGGCCCAGGCGCGGGCGGCCTCGTCGCCCTCGAGGCCGAGGCTGCCGTACTGCACGACGGTGTAGTCCAGGCGGCGCAGCGCGCACTGGAGTTCCTTGAAGAAACGGCTGTAGAGCGGGCCGACCGGGACATGGGCGGTGGGCAGCAGGACCGTCCGGGTGTGACCGGCGCGCAGGCTGCGGGCCGCGGCGTGCGGCACATAGCCCAGTTCTTCGGCGGCCTCGTGGACCCGCCGGCGGGTGGGCTCACTGATCCGGACGGCCGAGGTGTTGTTGAGCACGTACGAGACGGTGGCGCGCGAAACTCCGGCCAGCCGGGCGACATCGGCACTGGTGGGAACGGGGCGTTCTGCGGACTGCTTGGGTGTCTGGCTCATCGCTCTCCGCATCCTTCCAGACCGGTTCCGCGCCGGGTTTCGCGGATGGCCGGAAACGAATGCCGCACAGCGTTTACACGCGTCAACGACCCGTATCGCATTGCTGGTTCCCTCGCTGGTGACGGTCGCCGACCCCAGCCGCGCGGGTAGGCTCCCCGCCATGGACGACGAGTCGATGGTGGGGCTGCTCGGGCGGGTGACCGGCACGGTCGGACCCGGGCTCGTCGGTGAGGTCATCGTTCATATCCGCGGCGGCGCCGAGCACTTCCTCGCCTATCCGGCCTCCGCGCAGGACCGCATCGAGACCGGCACGGTGGTGACGGTCGTGGAACATCTGCCGCCGCGCACCGTCTATGTCACATCCGCGTACGGCAGTTGAGCCCCCTCCCGATCAGGAGGACACTCCCGGTCATCCGGTGCCGGACGGCACCGGGCGAAGGGGGCTGTGCCGATGGTTGTCGGCGTCGCGGCGGGACTCGTACTCGCTGCCATCATTGTCCTGATCAGCCTGTTCAAGCTCATGTGGCGAGTCGCCGAGCCGAACGAAGCGCTGATCATTTCTGGCTCCACGCACCGGACCGAAGGCCTCGGCGAGGGTATGGGGTTCCGTATCGTCACCGGACGCGGAACGCTCGTCCTGCCCGGCATCCAGGCGGTGCGCAAAATGTCGCTGGACCTCAACGAGACCGAACTGTCCGTGGACTGCGTGACACACCAGGGCATTCCACTGAAGGTGCGCGGGGTGGTCATCTTCAAGGTCGGCGACGACTTCGTGTCGATCGCCAACGCCGGACGCCGCTTCCTCGATCAGCAGAAGCTGATGGCGGAGCGCGTCCACAACGTCTTCGCGGGCCATCTGCGGTCCATTGTCGGCGGGTTGACGGTCGAGGACATGATCCGCGACCGGGAGAAGCTGACCGGTCAGACGCGGGCGGCCTGCGGCACCGAGATGGAGAAGCTGGGCCTGATCGTGGACTCGCTGCAGATCCACGAGATCGAGGACCCGACCGGTTACATCAAGAATCTCGCGGCACCGCACGCCGCCGCGGTCCAGCGGGACGCCCGGATCGCGCAGGCCGAGGCGAACCGGCGGGCCACGGAGGCCGAACAGCAGGCTGCGGCCCGGATGTCGGAGGCGACGAGGGACAGCGAGATCCTGCAGGCGGGCTATCAGGCGGAGCGTGACAAAGCCTCGGCGAAGGCGAAGCAGGCCGGTCCGCTCGCGGACGCGGCCGCGCGCCAGCAGGTCGTGGTCGAGATGACCCGGGTCGCAGAGTTGGAGGCACACCGTCGCGAGCAGCAGCTCCAGGCGGATGTGCGCAAGCCCGCGGACGCCGCGGCGTACGAGAAGCGGACGCTGGCCGAGGGCGAGCGGGACGCCCGCATCTCCGCGGCGCAGGCGGAGGCGAAGGAGACCGAGCTGGCGAGCGCGGCGAAAGCCACGGCGACCCGGGTGACCGGTGAGGCGGAGGCTGCGGCGAACCAGGCCCGCGGGCTCGCGGTGGCCGCGGCGGTGAAGGCGAAGGGTCTGGCGGAGGCCGACGCGATCAAGGCGCGTGCGGCCGCGCTCGCCGAGAACCAGGAAGCCGTTGTAGCCCAGCAACTGGCCGAGAAGTGGCCGGAGATCGTCGAGGCGGGCGCCGGTGCGTTCAGCAATGTGGATCACATGATCCTGCTGAACGGGGCCGACGGGATGTCGGACATGTTCGCGAAGGCACTGACCATGGGCGGTACGGGGCTGGGTCTGGCGCGCCAGCTGCTGTCGACCATGAACCAGAACGGTGGCCAGGGCGGTGGCCGGAGCGCCGGCCAGAGCGCTGTGAGCGGCGCGGTGAACGGCATGGTGCCGCCCGCACCGCACACCGAGAAGATCCCGGTGACCGACGAGCCGAAGGACTGAGTCCCGCTGAGTAACGGCACCCGCCCTGCGGAACGGACCGCACAGGTCCTACCGTGTGGCGGGTGACGATCTTCTCCGGCGCGGCGGGCGCATCCGGCGCATCCAACGGCCCCTCCGACCTTCCCGGCAGCAGCGGCCCCGCCGCCACCACCGAGGCCGACCCCACCGAGGTGGGCCCGGTCCGTACCTCGTACGCTCCGGATCGCGACGGCGATCCCGATCCCGGCGAAATCGTCTGGACCTGGGTGCCCTTCGAGGAGAACGACGGTCGCGGCAAGGACCGGCCGGTGCTCGTGGTGGCCCGTGAGGCGGCCGGCACGTTGCTGGCCGTACAGCTCTCCAGCAAGCGCCATGACCATGACCGCGAGTGGGTGGCGATCGGTGTCGGGCCGTGGGACCGCGCGGGACGCGAGTCCTGGGTCGATCTCGACCGGGTGCTGCGGGTGCATGAGGACGGTATGCGCCGTGAGGCGTGCGCGCTGGACCGGCCGCGTTTCGATGTGGTCGTACAGCGGCTGCGGGAGCGCTACGGCTGGAGCTGACCGGCGAAGGTGCGCCGGAAGGCCTCGAGTGTCGGGCCCTCGGCCGTACGGTCCAGTACCGCGAAGACGACCTCCTCGAAGTGTCCGGCGAACCGGCCGCTCCCGGTGAGCAGGGCGTGGAAGGCGTCCGCCACCGCCGCGGGGTCGTTGCGGAAGACCCCACAGCCCCAGGCCCCGAGCACAAGGCGCCGGTAGCCGTGTTCCACGGCCGTCTCCAGGACCCGCTCGGCCCGCGCGGCGAGGGCCGCCGGGATGCGGTGCGCCTGATCGGGGCTGCGGCTGGTGATCACTCCGGCGTTCGGCGCGGGCGAGGTCAGAAAGCCCACGGTGTACGGCGCGCCCAGCAGCCGGCCGCGGTCGTCGCGGAAGACCGGGACGCCGGGCGAGTGGATGACCCGGTCGGTGTAGAACGGGTTGCGCTCGGCGCGGTGATGGTCGTAGAACTCCGGGGCGCGCAGCAGTGTGGCGTACAGCGCCGAGGCGCGGCAGAGCGCCTCCTCCTGGGCCTGTGCGCCGTTGAGATAGCCGCCTCCCGGGTTGCGCGCGGAGGCGAAGTTCAGGACGGCGACCGGCGCCTGGTCGGCGGCCGTCAGCCGGCGGGCCGCTTCCGTGCTGCTCTCGGCCGTGACCTCGAAGGCTGTCGTACGGTCCGTGTCCGGCGTGACCTGGACGGCCTCGGGCCCGTACATCCTGGTGCCGGCCAGGGCGGCGGTCACCGCCCGCCCGATCGGGACCTCTCGTCCATCAGGTCCGAGGTAGTTTCCCGTTTCAACGATCGCCTCGGTCTGCTTCGCGATCCCCCGCAGTCGTGCACTCATGAGGGACATCGTCAGTGACCGGCAGGAGACGCGGCAAGCGTATTTCCGACTGCCAAGGGCACTCTTGTGCGAAGCGGCGGCCGTGGACTTAGGTTGGCAGAGTGCCTTCGACAGGAGGAGTCGATCATGCATCCACCCGATGCCGGTGACCAAGGCCGGCCGATCGCCGAGGATGAAGCGGAGGACCTGCTCCGATGTATTTGCTTCAAGAACGGCCCGCCCCGCACCGTGGGTGTGGAGGTGGAATGGCTCGTTCATGACCTGGACCGACCCGAGCGCCCGGTCCGGGCCGACCGCCTGACGGCGGCCTTCGACCAGGTGCGTTCCCTGCCACTGAACTCCGCTCTCACCTTCGAACCAGGCGGCCAGCTGGAGCTCAGCTCGCCACCCGCCGCCTCCCTGATGGAGTGCATCGACTCCACCGCCGCCGATCTGGACGCCGTTCGCGCCGCGCTCCGCCCGGCAGGCCTCGCTCTCACCGGACTCGGCCTCGACCCGTGGCATCCGCCGCGCCGGCTTCTCCATGAACCCCGTTACGACGCCATGGAGGCGTTTTTCGACCGGACGGGTCCGTCCGGCCGCGCCATGATGTGCAGCTCCGCATCCATCCAGGTCTGCCTCGACGCGGGCCACGAGGAGCCGGGACCGCTCGGGCACGGCCGGCGCTGGCAGCTCGCGCATCTGCTGGGCGCGGTGCTGATGGCGGCCTTCGCCAACTCCCCCGCACGGGAAGGGCGCTACACGGGCTGGCGGTCGACCCGGCAGGCCGTGTGGGCCGCGCTCGATGCCGTACGGCCGGTGGCGCCGCCCCTGTACATGGAGCCGCACTCCGCCTGGACCGCCCACGCGCTCGACGCGCCGGTGATGTGTGTACGGGCGGCCGACGGGCCGTGGGAGCTGCCGGAGGGACTGACCTTCCGGCAGTGGATGCGCTCAGGGGTGCCGCGTCCGCCGACCCGGGAGGATCTCGACTACCACCTGACCACGCTCTTTCCACCCGTCAGGCCGCGCGGCCATCTCGAGCTGCGCATGATCGACGCCCAGTCCGGAGAGGACGGCTGGATGGTGCCGCTCGCCGTCACCACGGCCCTGTTCGACGACGCCGAGGCGGCGGAGACGGTCTATCGCGCCGTCAAACCGCTGGCAGAGACGGCAGGTCCGCTGCCCGCGCCGCGCAATCCGCTCTGGATCACTGCCGCAAGGGACGCACTGGCCGATCCCGAGCTGCACGCGGCCGCGGTGACCTGCTTCTCCGTCGCACTGGAGGCACTCCCCCGTATCGGCGCGTCGGACGCCGTGCGGGACGCGGTCGCCGCCTTCAATGAGCGCCATGTCCTGCGGGGCCGATGTCCCGCCGACGATCTGCGCTTCCCCTCCCTCGGGAAGGAACTCCGCACATGACCGAAGAACTCCGGCGGCGCGCCCTCGACGCGCTGACCGCCGCCAGAGCCCGGACGGCCACGCTCACCTCGTGCGTCGACGACCATGAACTGACCGCGCAGCACTCTCCGTTGATGTCCCCGCTGGTCTGGGACCTGGCACACATAGGCAACCAGGAGGAGCAGTGGCTGCTGCGTACGGTCGCCGGGCGTGAGGCACTGCGGCCCGAGATCGACTCCGTCTACGACGCCTTCGAACATCCGCGCGCACTGCGCCCCACGCTGCCGCTGCTGGCCCCGGCCGAGGCACGTGCGTACGCCTCCGACGTCCGCGGCAGGGTCCTGGACGTCCTCGACCGCACCCCGCTGGAAGGCGGGCGTCTCGTCGATGCCGGCTTTGCGTTCGGGATGATCGCCCAGCACGAACAGCAGCACGACGAGACCATGCTGATCACCCATCAGCTGAGGAAGGGGCCGGCCGCGCTCACCGCGCCCGAGCCGCCGGCGGGCAGCACCAGGGGCCTGCCGGCCGAAGTCCTCGTCCCCGGTGGCCCGTTTGCGATGGGCACCTCCACCGAGCCATGGGCGCTGGACAATGAGCGGCCCGCGCACCAGCGTCTCGTATCGGCGTTCTTCATCGATACGGTGCCGGTGACCTGCGGCGCGTACCAGGCCTTCATCGAGGACGGCGGCTATACGGAGCGCCGCTGGTGGGCGGCCGAGGGCTGGGACCAGATCCGGCAGCACGACATCGCCGCGCCGCTGTTCTGGCGGCGTGAGGGCGGTCAGTGGCTCCGCCGCCGTTTCGGCGTGACGGAGCCGGTGCCCGCGGACGAGCCGGTGCTGCATGTGAGCTGGTACGAAGCCGACGCGTACGCCCGATGGGCGGGACGGCGGCTGCCCACGGAGGCCGAGTGGGAGAAGGCCGCTCGGCATGATCCGGACGCCGGCCGTTCGCGCCGCTTCCCGTGGGGCGACGACGATCCCACACCGTCACACGCCAATCTCGGCCAGCGCCATCTGCGGCCCGCTCCCGTCGGCAGCTATCCGGACGGTGAATCACCGCTCGGTGTACGGCAGTTGATCGGCGATGTGTGGGAGTGGACGTCGAGCGACTTCCTCCCGTATCCGGGTTTCGCCGCCTTCCCCTACCGCGAGTACTCCGAGGTCTTCTTCGGCAGCGCGCACAAGGTGCTGCGCGGCGGTTCGTTCGCCGTGGACGCGGTGGCCTGCCGCGGCACCTTCCGCAACTGGGATCTGCCGGTGCGCCGCCAGATCTTCTCCGGGTTCCGCACGGCACGGGACGCGGCTCCGCAGGAAGACGGCGTCGCCTGATGTGCCGCCATCTCGCCTTCCTCGGGCCTGCGCTGCCGCTCGGGCAGCTGCTCGTCGAGCCCGTGCACGGCCTGTACCGGCAGTCGTGGGCGCCACGCCACCAGCGACACGGAACGGTCAACGCCGACGGTTTCGGGGTCGGCTGGTACGCCGAGGACGATCCCGTACCCGCCCGCTACCGGCGCTCCGGCCCCATCTGGGCCGATCTCTCCTTCGCCGACCTCGCCCGCGTGGTCCGCAGCGGGGCCCTGCTCGCCGCCGTCCGCGACGCCACCGAAGCGGGCGCGGACGGCGAGGCGGCGGCCGCACCGTACGCCGCCGGGCCGTGGCTGTTCAGTCATAACGGCGCGGTCCGCGGCTGGCCCGGCTCCCTGGAGCGGCTCGCCCTGACGCTGCCCGCGGCCGAGCTGCTCTCGCTCGAGGCCCGCTGCGACTCCGCGCTGGTGTGGGCGCTGCTGCTGCACCGGCTGCGCGACGGCGACGAAATGGGCCAGGCGCTGGCCGACACCGTCCGGGAGACCGCCGCGGCCGCGCCGGGGTCCCGGCTCAATCTGCTTCTCACGGACGGCGAGACGATCGCGGCGACCGCGTGGGGCGACACGCTCTGGTATCTGGCCGAGCCCGGCCGCCGCACGGTCGTTGCCTCGGAGCCGTACGACGACGATCCGCACTGGCGCGAGGTTCCCGACCGCACCCTGCTGGCCGCTACCCGCACCGATGTCCTGCTGACCCCGCTCAAGGAGCCCACCGCGTGAGCCCGTTCCTGCTGACCCGAACCCTGCCCGAGGACGCGACGGACGCCGCCCTGCGCGCGGATGTGCTGCACGGCCTGACCCGTACGCCCAAGGCTCTGCCGCCGAAGTGGTTCTACGACGCCCGCGGCAGCGAGCTGTTCGAAGAGATCACCCGGCTGCCGGAGTACTACCCGACACGTGCCGAGCGGGAGATCCTGACCGCTCGCGCATCCGAGATCGCCGCGGTGAGCGGGGCACGCACCCTGGTGGAACTGGGCTCGGGCTCCTCGGAGAAGACCCGGCATCTGCTGGACGAGCTCAACGGTCTGCACAGCTATGTGCCGGTCGATGTGAGCGAGAGCGCGCTGACGGGCGCGGCCAAGTCGCTGCTCGCCGAGCGGCCAGGGCTGAACGTCCATGCCCTGATCGCCGACTTCACGCGCGGGCTTGCGCTGCCCGGCACCCCGGGGCCGCGTCTGGTCGCCTTCCTGGGCGGCACGATCGGCAATCTGCTCCCTGCCGAGCGCGCCGTCTTCCTGCGCTCCGTGCGCTCACTTCTCGCACCCGGCGACGCGCTGCTGCTCGGCACTGATCTGGTGAAGGACGAGGAAGTCCTGGTCAGGGCTTACGACGACGCGTCCGGGGTGACGGCCGCGTTCAACAAGAACGTGCTGTCCGTCATCGCCCGGGAGCTGGGCGCGGACATCGACCCCGACGACTTCGACCATGTGGCGCTGTGGGACCGCGAGCAGGAATGGATCGAGATGAGGCTGCGGGCCCGTTCCGCGCTGAACGTGAAGATCCCCGAGCTGGATCTGGAGGTCTCCTTCGAAGCGGGCGAGGAGATGCGTACGGAGGTGTCGGCGAAGTTCCGTCAGGAGGGTGTACGCACCGAACTGGCCGAAGCCGGGATGGTATTGACGCACTGGTGGACGGATACGGAAGGCAGGTTCGCGCTCTCTCTCGCGACGGCCAGCTGAGCCGCGCGGGCCAGTGAGCGGCGGTCGGGGCAGCTCCCCGCGGGGATGACCGGCAGCAGCCGGATCTCCGCGGTGAGCCCGCCGGCCGCCGCGACCCGCCACAGGGACGCGGCCAGCGGGTCGTCGCCGACGAACGCGGCCGCGCCGGTGGGCAGATAGCTGATGCGCACGGGCTGGACGGCGGCGCCCGCGTCCAGCGCGGCCTGGAAGACGGCGGGCCGGAATCTGCCCTGACCGCGTCCACACCAGGTGGAACCTTCGGGGAAGGCTATGACGCGTGACCCGTCGTCGAGCGCGGACGCCATCTCGCGGACGGTGGCGGGCAGCGTACGGAGCCGGTCGCGCTCCAGGAAGAGGGTGCCGCCCCGGGCGGCGAGCGGCCCGAGGACCGGCCATCGCCGCACCTCGGTCTTGGCCAGCATCCGTCCGGGCAGGGCCGCCGCGATCAGCGGTATGTCCAGCCAGGAGATGTGGTTGGCGACGACCAGAGAGGCCCGGGGCCCGTGCGGCAGGCCGACGATCCGGAAGCGTACGCCGAAGGCGCGTACCACCGCGCGCGCCCAGCTCCGGGTCATGACGTCCCGGACCCGGGCGCCGAACAGGGTGCCCAGCAGTGCGGCCAACGGTGCGAGCAGCAGGCCCACGACGACGGCCAGCGTCCCCGCCAGCAGCCGGGCAGCCGCCCTGAGCGCGCCGGCCGCCGGGCCGTGGTGTGTCGCGCAGCCCCGCGGGGTGCAGGGTGCGCTGGGCAGCCAGACGCTCATCGCGCCGGGGCGAGGGAGAGGAAGTGCCGCAGGTAGCGGGGGTTGGTGCGGCGCAGCGAGAGCAGGACGTACAGGTCCGCGACGCCGAAGTCGGGGTCGTGGGCGGGCGCTCCGCAGACCCAGGCGCCGAGTCGCAGATAGCCGCGGAGCAGGGCGGGCAGCTCGGTGCGCCCGGCGGGCCGCTCGACGGACTCGGGGTTCCAGAGCTTGTGGGGCGTGACCCAGTACTCCTCGGGAGCGAGGTTCTTGGCCTTCACGGTGTCCCAGGTGGCGGCCGCGAGGGTGCCGCCGTCGGCGAGCGGGATCGAGCAGCAGCCGGCCAGCCAGTTGTGTCCGGTGCGGACCATGTAGCGGGCGAGTCCGGCCCAGATGAGCGCGATGACGGCGCCGTTGCGGTGCAGGGGGTGGACGCAGGAGCGGCCGACCTCGACGAGGTCGTCGCGGATCGGGGAGAGCCTGGCGAGGTCGAACTCGCCCTCGGAGTAGAGGCGTCCGGCGACCCGGGCGCGGTCGGGCGGCAGCAGCCGGTAGGTGCCGACGACCTCACCGGTGTCCGCCTCGCGGACCAGAAGGTGGTCGCAGTACGCGTCGAAGGCGTCGATGTCCAGGCCAGGCTCGGGGCCCTCGAGCCTGGCTCCCATCTCACCGGCGAAGACCTGGTGACGCAGCCGCTGCGCGGCCCGTACGTCCTCCTGGTCGCGGGCGAGAGCGACGACATAGCGGGGCTGGTCGGTTTCCGGGCCGGGAGCGGCCAGGGGTGAGGGCATGGGCGCGGAGAGCTGTGCGGGGAGAGGGGCGGGGACGACGGCTGGCGATGCGGGCATGGCAGTCTCCTGTGCCGGACGGTAAGGGACGGACCGCGGGTGCGGCGGCCCGGCTCCTTACTTCTTCCGTGGCCGACTGGATTCGACATGACCGCTCGGCGGAGACTGGATGTGCGACGGCTGAATGGCGGGGAATACGGTGCCACCGAGCGTGCACAGAGGGTAGGAGGAGCGGGCGGCTCAGTGGGGCGTGAGCGCCACGGTGATGCGCTTGGACGCGGCTCGCGCCGCTCGTCCGGGCTCCTTGCCCTGGAGTACCGCCGTCATGTACGGCTTGATCGGGTTGTCGGCCTCGACGCTCGCCCACTGCGGAGAATTTGGTGTGGCCCTGCCTTGCGCGGCTCCCGCGGCCATCGCCGCGGTGCTCTCCTCACCCCCGAGGACACCCGCGAGGGTGGTCTTGTTGGGCACGTAGTGCATCGTCCGGGCGAGGTCCGTCTGCCACTTCTCGCCCGCCAGCGCCTTGACGACGTCGACCGCGGCGGATCGCTCGCGGGCGTTCGCCGGGATGATCAGATCGGAGCCGCCGGTGAAGACGGCGCCGGGCCGGCCGGCCGTCTTGCCCGGTACGGGGAAGAAGCCGAGCTTGCCCTTGAGCCGGGGATTGCGCTTCTCGATGACGGTGGCTGCGCTCGGCACCGCGATCATCTGGGCGACGTCGCCCTTGGCGAAGACTTCGGCCTGCGGGGGTGTCTCCTCGTCCGCGTCCTTGGGTCCTTCGCCGTGCGACTGCAGCTCCTTGTAGAAAGCCATGCCTCTCAGCGCCGCTGGAGTGTCCAGCGCGCCCTGCCATTCGCCCTTCTCGACGGCCAGCTGCCCACCTTCGTCCCAGATGAAGCCGGCCAGGCTGTACCAGTCCTGGCCGGAGAGATAGATGCCCTGGACGCCGTTCCGGTTGAGTTTCCCGGAGACCTTGAGCCACTGGGAACGGGTCGTGGGCGGCTCTTCGATCCCGGCGCCGGCGAAGAGGTCCTTGTTGTAGACGACGACACGGTTGGCCGCGTACCAGGGAATGCCGTACTGCGAGCCGTTGATGCTGCCCGGTTCCGCCAGGCCTGGCAGCCAGTCGTCGCTGCCGAGGTCGCGGACCGATTCGAGCGTGAGGTCCCACAGGGCGTCGCTCTCCGCGTACTGCGCGACCTGGGTGTTGCCGACCTCGATGACGTCCGGCGCCTGCTTGCTCTCCAGCGCGGCGGTGACCTTCTTACCGATACCGGTCCACTCCTGGAAGGTGAACTCCAGCTTCACGGAAGGGTTGTCCTGCTGGTAGGCGCTGGTGAAGCGTTTGAGGAAGTCGCCGGTGACGCTGTCCTTCATCAGCCAGATCCTGACCGTGCGGGTCTCGGACCCGCCGCCTGGGAGGAGGCCGCAGCCGCCGAGCGCGACGGCGGAGACGAGCGCGACGGACACGGCGAGCGAGCGGTTCTTCACGGGGGTCACCTTCTGCGTGAGAGCACGGGAGCGTGAACCCGACATGGGGGGAAGCGCGCTCCGCGCTTGCACGGGTGTGGCTGGATTTTGGTATGTACCAATGAGCCGGTCAAGACCCGAACGGCGTGATCGAGCCCCTCGCGGCGACCGCTACCGCATCGTCCCCCGGCTCGCACCCGGGCCGGCCGCGGACGACCGTTCCGTTCCCGACGCCTCGCGCAGCGCCTCCTGGTGGGGCACCGTTGAGTGAACGTACAGAGAGGAGTGCGACACACATGTCGAATCACACCTACCGGGTCACCGAGATCGTCGGCACCTCACCGGAGGGCGTCGACCAGGCCATCCACAACGGCATCACCCGTGCGGCCCAGACGCTCCGGGGACTGGACTGGTTCGAGGTGACCCAGGTCCGCGGCCAGATCGTCGACGGGCAGATCCAGCACTATCAGGTCGGCCTCAAAGTGGGCTTCCGCCTCGAGGACGGCGAGTGACCGGCTGACGAGCGGACCGTCCGCCGGCCGTCGGGATCAGGGCGGCTCACGTCGGTACCAGGGTGGGTCAGGTACGGCCCTCGCGCTCCTGAGCGTCCTTCAGCGCCTCGGTCGTACCGGCCGCCCACCGGGCCCGTACGACCGGGAAGCCGGCCCGTTCGGCCTCGTCGCACACCAGCTCGTCGTCGTCCACCAGCATCCGGATCTCCCGGTCCCGGCCCAGCCGCCGCAGGATCTCCAGTTTGGTGGTGCGGGCCGGGCGGCGGTCGTCGTTGCGCCGCATCAACACCTTCCCCTCCGGCAGCCCCTGCGCCGCCAGCCAGTCGAGGGTGTCCCTGCGGCACCGTTCCGGCCTGCCCGTGAGGTACCTGACCTCGCACTCCTCAGCGGCCTGCAGGCACAGCTCGATGCCCTTCGCCAGCGGCGGGTCGTCGGGGGCAGCCGTGAAGAAGGCGCCCCAGTCGCGCGGCTTGCGCTCGAGGAAGTGCTGCCGGTGCCCGGAGTCGGCGAGCGTCCCGTCCAGGTCGAATACGGCCAGTGGCCTGCTGCTTCGCGTCACGGCCCCCAGCCTAGGGAATCCTGGCGTGCCAAGGGCGTTGTAACCGGGTGTGAGCTCAGTGATCGCGTCCGCCCGCCTCTCCGTACTCGACCGTTCCCGCACCCGCGAGGGGCACGAGGGGCCCGAGGCCCTGCGCGACACCGTGCGGCTCGCGCAGGAGCTGGAGGCGCTCGGCTATCACCGCTTCTGGGTCTCCGAACACCACAGCGTGCCGGGGGTGGCGGGCTCCGCGCCGACCGTCCTGGCCTCGGCGGTCGCCGCCGCGACCTCGACGATCCGCGTCGGCACGGGCGGCGTGATGCTCCCCAACCATCAACCGCTGGTCGTCGCCGAGCAGTTCGGAGTGCTGGAGTCGCTCTTCCCGGGCCGGATCGACATGGGTCTGGGCCGCTCGGTCGGCTTCACGGACGGGATACGCCGGGCGCTGGGCCGCGACAAGAAGGACGCGGAGGACTTCGCCGGGCAGCTGGAGGAACTGCTCGGCTGGTTCACCGGTGAACAGACGGCGCATCCGCAGGTGCACGCCCGCCCGGCGGAGGGTCTGCGTGTCCCGCCGTACCTCCTGGCCACCGGCGAAGGGGCGAAGATCGCGGCCGAGGCCGGGCTGCCGCTGGTCATCGGCGACATCCGGGGCCGTGACCGGATGCTGACCGCCGTCGACCGCTATCGGCAGGACTTCCGTCCTTCCGCCTGGTCCGAGCGGCCCTATGTGGTCATTGCGGGCACGGTCGCGGTCGCCGCCACGGAGGAGGAGGCCCGCCGGCTGCTGATGCCGGAGGCCTGGTCGCTCTCGTACTCCCGTACGCACGGCGTGTTCCCGCCGCTCGTCCCGCCGGAGCGGATCGAGGAGCTGACGATGACGGCGAAGCAGCGCGAGTTCTACGAGTCCGGGCTCACCGGCCATATCGCGGGGACCGAGCAGCAGGTCACGGAGGCGCTGGAGGCGGTGGTGAAGGACAGTGCCGCCGACGAGGTGCTGGTCACGACGAGTACGTACGACCGCGAGGCTCTGCTGGACTCGTTCCGGCGCCTCGCCCGGATCGCCGGGCTGACCAGCGCGGACGCCTAGAATCGTCTGGTATGCACAGCCCTCACGACCCGTACGTCCGTGTCCGCGGCGCCCATGAGCACAATCTGCGCGGCGTCGACGTGGACATCCCGCGCGATGCCCTCGTCGTTTTCACCGGTGTCTCGGGGTCCGGGAAGTCCTCGCTCGCCTTCGGCACGATCTACGCCGAGGCGCAGCGGCGCTACTTCGAGTCCGTCGCCCCCTACGCCCGCCGGCTGATCCACCAGGTGGGCGCGCCCAAGGTCGACGAGATCACCGGGCTGCCGCCCGCGGTCTCGTTGGAGCAGCGCCGTTCATCGCCCACCTCGCGCTCGTCGGTCGGCACGGTCACCACGCTCTCCAATTCGCTGCGGATGCTGTTCTCGCGGGCGGGTGACTATCCCGAGGGGGCCCAGCGCCTGGACTCGGACGCCTTCTCGCCGAACACAGCCGCCGGGGCCTGCCCCGAGTGCCACGGTCTGGGCCGCATCCACCGCACCAGCGAGGAGCTGCTCGTCCCCGATCTGTCGCTGTCCATCCGGGACGGCGCGATAGCGGGCTGGCCGGGGGCCTGGCAGGGCAAGAACCTCCGCGATGTGCTGGACGCTCTGGGGTACGACATCGACCGGCCGTGGCACGAGCTCGATCAGAAGGACCGGGACTGGATCCTGTTCACGGACGAGCAGCCGGTCGTCACGGTGCATCCGGTACGGGAGGCGGGCCGTATCCAACGCCCGTACCAGGGCACGTATATGAGCGCCCAGCGCTATGTCCTGCACACCTTCGCGGACTCCAAGAGCCAGACGCTGCGCACCAAGGCCGAGCGGTTCCTGGTCAGTGCGCCCTGTCCGTCGTGCGGGGGCAGCAGGCTGCGTCCCGAGGCGCTGGCGGTGACGTTCGCGGGCCGTACGATCGCCGAACTGGCGGCGCTGCCGCTGACCGGACTCGCCGAGGTGCTCGAATCGGGCGCCGGTGGCGGCTCCGAGACCACACGGGTGCTGACCGCCGATCTCCTCGCCCGGATCGGCACGGTCACCGAACTGGGGCTCGGCTACCTCAGCCTGGACCGCACCGCGCCCACCCTGTCCAGCGGAGAGCTGCAGCGGCTGCGGCTGGCCACCCAGCTGCGTTCCGGTCTGTTCGGCGTTGTATACGTACTCGACGAGCCGTCGGCCGGTCTGCATCCGGCGGACACCGAGGCGCTGCTGGTGGTTCTGGAGCGGCTCAAGGCAGCGGGCAACTCGGTCTTCGTGGTGGAGCACCATCTCGATGTCGTACGCAGCGCGGACTGGCTCGTCGATGTGGGGCCGCATGCGGGCGAGCACGGCGGTCTTGTGCTGCACAGCGGCCCGGTGGCGGATCTGGCCGGGGTCGACACGTCGGCGACTCGGCGGTTCCTGTTCGAGCGGCGGTCCGCGCCGGTGCGCGAGGCCCGCGCGCCGGCGGGCTGGCTGCGGCTGAACGGGGTCGAGCGGCACAATGTGCGCGACGTGGACGCGCGGTTCCCGCTCGGGGTGTTCACCGCGGTGACCGGTGTCTCGGGTTCGGGGAAGTCGACTCTGGTCGGGCAGGTGCTCGCGGGCGCTCTCGCGGAACGGCTGGGCTCGGATGCGCCGGACAGCGACGGGACGGACGCGGCGTCGGCGGGCGGGTGCGTCTCGGTCGAGGGGCTGGCGGCCGTGCAGCGTCTGGTCCAGGTGGACCAGCGCCCCATCGGCCGTACGCCGCGCTCCAATCTCGCCACGTACACCGGTCTGTTCGACGTCATCCGCAAACTCTTCACCGCGACCGACGAGGCCAAGGCACGCGGCTACAAGGCGGGCCGGTTCTCCTTCAATGTGGCGGGCGGGCGCTGCGAGACCTGTCAGGGCGAGGGCTTCGTCTCGGTGGAGCTGCTCTTTCTGCCCAGCACGTACGCCCCGTGCCCGGACTGCCACGGTGCCCGCTACAACCCGGCGACGCTCGAAGTCCGTTACGGGGGCCTGAACATCGCCGAGGTGCTCGACCTGACGGTCGAGGCCGCGGCGGAGTTCTTCACCGGTGTCCCCGCGGCCGAACGCAGCCTGCGGGCCCTGCTCGATGTGGGGCTCGGCTATCTGCGCCTCGGCCAGCCCGCGACCGAGCTGTCGGGCGGCGAGGCTCAGCGCATCAAGCTCGCCACCGAACTGCAGCGGGTGCGGCGCGGGCACACCTTCTATGTGCTGGACGAGCCGACGACCGGGCTGCATCCCGCCGATGTCGAGGTGCTGATGCGGCAGTTGCACGGTCTGGTCGACGCGGGCCACTCGGTGGTGGTCGTCGAGCACGACATGGAGGTGGTGGCGGGCGCGGACTGGGTCATCGATCTCGGTCCGGGCGGCGGCGACGAAGGCGGTCGCATCGTCGCCGCCGGTACACCGGGCGAAGTGGCGGGCACGGCCGGCAGCCGTACCGCGCCCTACCTCGCGCGGTCCCTCCGCTAGGCCGCTGTGTCGAATGTGTAGTAGCGGGTGTGGTCGAGCATGTCGGCAGGGGTCACGTTGTTCCACGGGCGCATCGTGTCCTGGAGGTCCACGACATTGGCGGTCCCGGCGGCCGGAAGATAGGTGGAGCCCGGGTGGCGGGCCTGCCAGTCGGCCCAGAGCTTGTCGATAAAGGCGTGGTGCAGCCAGAACACCGGGTCGTTCGGGGAGACTCCGGTGGTCATCTGGCCGCCTACCCACACATGCACCCGGTTGTGCAGGTTGACGCCGCGCCAGCCTTCCAGGTGGTTGCGGAAGCCGTCCGACGCGCTGTTCCACGGCGGAGCGTCATAGGTGGCCATGGCGAGCACGGAGTCGACTTCGGCCCGGGTCGGCAGCTGTCGTCCGCCCGCGCCGAGCTCCCGGCGCAGATAGCCGCGACCGTCGACGCGTATGTTCACCGGCCACTTGCCCGCGGCGGACGCGAACGGGCCGTCCATCACCTGGCCGTCCCTGCTGCGGCCGGTGCCGCCGAGGAAGTCCGCCGCCCAGAGGGAGGAGCCCGCGGTACGGTCCGCCGTCCAGTCCCAGTACGGGAGCGCCACGGAGGGGTCCACGGCCTGGAGTTGCTGCTCGAACTGTATGAGGAACCTGCGGTGCCACGGCAGGAAGGACGGCGAGCGATGGCCGACCCGGTCGCCGTTGTCGGTGTCGCTCATGATGAAGCCGTTGTGGGTGGTGACGAAGGTGTCGTACTGCCCATTGCGCTTGAGCTCGAGCAGAGCGTCGACGAAGCGGCGCTTCTCGGTGGCGGTCAGCCGGGCCTGGTTCTTGCGTACGGTCATGGCGGTGCTCCCGGATCAGGCGAGGACGAGGGGGACGAGCTCGGCGCCCTGGAGTTCCACCACGGCGGCGCGGGCCACCGCGCGGGGCGTGGCAAACGTCTCGTAGTGGTTGACGACGCTGATCCAGGTGCCGTCGGCATTGCGCATCACATGCAGCTCATCGCCGTCTATGCGCACCGCGTAGCCGGCGCCGTGGTGTCCGTTCCCGTGGTGCCCGTTCCCGTGGTGTCCGCCGCCGTGCGAGGGCCCGCCCTGTATGCGGCGTCCCTGGTAGACCTCGTCGAACGGCGCGGGGTCGGAGGCGTTCGGGGCGGCCGCCGCCGGGTGTGACAGTACTGTGGTCGCGAGATCCGCGACGGCGAGTCCGGCGAGTGCGGTCGCCGCGGCGCCCAGGGCGCGTCGGCGGGTGAGTTCAGGCATGGCAACCCCCAGAGTTGGCAGTGCTTTGGTAGGGCACGAGCGTGGTCGGCGCCCGTTACCCAGCCATGCCTACCGGCTCACCCGAACGCCGGGGAAATCTCCGGGTACTGGGTGGCTGCAATGCGGACATGTCGCGATACACAGTGCAGAGTTGAACGAAGTTGATCTTGCTGTCCACGGGCTCGATCGCTCCCCAGGGCGTAAATCCTGCGGCTGATGTGACAGTTACATGAATAATTTGTTGCCGGGGGCGGGGAAGCGTGGGCGCCCTCACACACGAAAGCTGTCCTGAATCTCCTGGCTCCGACCGCAACATCGGCCTCAGCGACGGACTTTCCGGGTCGCCCGCAGCCACTCCTTGTTCATCGCCGCGATCGACGGCAGCGGGATCCCCTTCGGACAGGCCGTCGCACATTCACCGGTCAGCGTGCAGCCGCCGAAGCCCTCCTCGTCCATCGTCGCGACCATCTCGAGCACCCGGGTCTCGCGCTCGGGCGCGCCCTGTGGCAGCACATTGAGGTGGTTGATCTTCGCCGATGTGAAGAGCATCGCGGAGCCGTTGGGACAGGCAGCGACGCAGGCGCCGCAGCCGATGCACTCCGCGTGCTCGAAGGCGAAGTCGGCATCCGGTTTCGGAACCGGCGTGGCGTGGGCATCGGGAGCGGAGCCGGTCGGGGCGCTGATGTAGCCGCCGGCCTGGATGATCCGGTCGAAGGCCGAGCGGTCCACGACCAGGTCCTTCACCACCGGGAAGGCGGAGGCCCGCCATGGCTCGACGTCGATGGTGTCGCCGTCCTTGAAGGACCGCATATGGAGCTGGCAGGTGGTGGTGCGCTCCGGACCGTGGGCGTCGCCGTTGATGACCAGGCTGCAGGCGCCACAGATGCCCTCGCGGCAGTCGTGGTCAAAGGCGACCGGCTCGTCGCCCTTGAGGATGAGCTCCTCGTTGAGGGTGTCGAGCATCTCCAGGAACGACATGTCCGTCGATATGCCGTCGACCTCGTAGGTGACCATGGCGCCGGGGGCGTCGGGGTTCTGCTGGCGCCAGACGCGCAGGGTGAGCTTCATGCGTAGCTCCGCTGAGTGGGGTGGACGTACTCGAAGACGAGGTCTTCCTTGTGCAGGACGGGCGTCTCGCCGGTCCCGCCGCTGTGCTCTCCCGGGGGACGACCGCCGGGCCCCCGGTACTCCCAGGCGGCCGCGTAGCCGAACTCCTCGTCCTTGCGCGCGGCTTCGCCGTCCGGGGTCTGCGACTCCTCGCGGAAGTGGCCGCCGCAGGACTCGACGCGGTGCAGTGCGTCGAGGCACATCAGCTCGGCGAGCTCCAGATAGTCGACGATGCGGTTGGCCTTCTCCAGCGACTGGTTGAACTCCTCACCGCTGCCCGGCACCTTGATGCGGCGCCAGAACTCCTCGCGGATCTGCGGAATCCGGTCGAGCGCCTTGCGCAGCCCCTCATCGGTCCGGGCCATTCCGCAGAACTCCCACATGAGTTGGCCGAGTTCACGGTGGAAGGAATCGGGCGTGCGGTCGCCGTCCACGGCCAGCAGCAGGTTCAGCCGGTCCTCGGTCTCGGCGAGCACCTCTGCCACCGCCGGGTGCGAGGCGTCGACGTTCTCCGGGTGCGGATTGCGGGCGAGGTAGTCGTTGATCGTGGACGGCAGGACGAAGTACCCGTCGGCGAGACCCTGCATCAGCGCGGACGCGCCCAGCCGATTCGCCCCGTGGTCCGAGAAGTTGGCCTCGCCGATGGCGAAGAGCCCCGGGACGGTGGTCTGCAGGTCGTAGTCGACCCACAGGCCGCCCATCGTGTAATGCACGGCCGGATAGATCCGCATGGGAACCTCGTACGGATTCTCGGCGGTGATCCGCTCGTACATGTCGAAGAGGTTTCCGTACTTCTCGGCGACCTTGTCCCGGCCCATCCGCCGGATGGCGTCGGCGAAGTCCAGGTACACGCCCTGGCCGCCGGGGCCGACGCCGCGGCCCTCGTCGCAGACGTTCTTCGCGGCGCGCGATGCGATGTCGCGCGGGACGAGGTTGCCGAAGGAGGGGTAGATCCGCTCCAGGTAGTAGTCCCGCTCGTCCTCGGGGATCTCGTTCGGCGGCCGCTCGTCGCCGCGCGCCCTGGGGACCCAGATACGGCCGTCGTTGCGCAGCGACTCGCTCATCAGTGTCAGCTTGGACTGGTGGTCGCCGGTGCGCGGGATGCAGGTGGGGTGGATCTGGGTGAAGCAGGGGTTGGCGAAGTAGGCGCCGCGCCGATGGGCCCGCCAGATCGCGGTGGCATTGGAGTTCATGGCGTTCGTCGACAGATAGAAGACATTGCCGTAGCCGCCGGAGGCGAGCACCACCGCGTCCGCGAAGTGGCTGGAGACCTCGCCGGTGATCAGATCGCGTGCGACGATGCCGCGGGCACGTCCGCCGACGACGATCAGATCGAGCATCTCGGTCCGGGCGTGCATCTCCACGGTGCCGGCGGCGATCTGCCGGGAGAGCGCCTGGTAGGCGCCGAGCAGCAGCTGCTGTCCCGTCTGGCCGCGGGCGTAGAAAGTACGGGAGACCTGGACACCGCCGAACGACCGGGTGTCGAGGAGGCCGCCGTACTCGCGGGCGAACGGCACACCCTGCGCCACGCACTGGTCGATGATCTCCACGGAGATCTGGGCGAGCCGGTGGACGTTGGACTCGCGGGCGCGGAAGTCGCCGCCCTTGACGGTGTCATAGAACAGGCGGTGGATCGAGTCGCCGTCGTTGCGGTAGTTCTTGGCGGCGTTGATTCCGCCCTGGGCGGCGATGGAGTGCGCCCGGCGCGGTGAGTCCTGGTAGCAGAACTGGACGACGTGGTAGCCCTGTTCGGCGAGGGTCGCGCCCGCGGCGCCACCGGCGAGGCCGGTGCCGACGACGATGACGGTGTGTTTGCGGCGGTTGGCCGGGTTGACCAGTCCGGCCTCGAAGCGCCGTCGGTCCCAGCGCTCGGCCACGGGTCCTTGGGGGGCCTTGGTGTCGGCGACAGGAGCGCCGGTCGTGTAGTTCAGGTAGTTCATGTCAGCTCACCACTCCGGTCATGACGGCGACGGGTACGGAGATGAAGCCCGCGGTCAGTACCAGCGCGAGGACGTCTGCGACGGTCTTGAGGACGCGGTCGCGGGTGGCGTTGCCCACGCCGAGGGTCTGGGCGGCGCTCCAGAAGCCGTGCCGGATGTGCAGCCCGACGGCGAGCATCGCGACGATGTAGATCACGTTGCCGTACCAGGTGGAGAAGGTCGCGACGACGTTCTCGTAGGGATGGCCCGGCTGGGCGTTCTCGTTGACAGTGAGCGTCGTCAGGTCCAGCAGATGCCAGACGATGAACAGCGCCACGATGATGCCGCCCCAGCGCATGGTGCGGGTGGCGTAGCCGGCCCGGCGCCGCTTGTGCGCGTACGGGACGGGCCTGGCCTTCAGATCCCGCTTGCTGAGCTGGTACGCCGATACGCCGTGGCCCACGACGGCCGCGAGCAGCACCACGCGGACGATCCAGAGCCCCCAGGAGTAGTGCAGGACGGGCTCGCCCATGGTGCGCAGCCAGTGACCGTAGGCGTTGAACTCCCCCGCCCCGAAGAAGACTTTGAGGTTGCCCATCACATGCGCGACCAGATAGCCGAGCATGATCAGGCCGCTGACGGCCATGACCGTCTTCTTGCCGACCGTCGATCCCCAGAACGTGCGCGTGAGAGACGGTTTTCGATCCGTCCGCGTTGCCAGAGCCATGTACAGAGACGCTAGGGCGGGAGGACCCAAGAGGTCCAAGACATGATTCGGCTCATTTCCATAGACATGTCCTATCGTGGATGGCATGCAGTTCCAGCAGCTTCTGTACTTCGTGGCGGTCGCCGAGACGCGCCACTTCACCCGCGCCGCCGAGCGGGTGCATGTCGCCCAGCCGTCCCTCTCCCAGCAGATCCGGGCGCTGGAGAAGGAGCTCGGGGCGGAGCTGTTCAGCCGGGCCCGCGGCAATATCGCCCTGACGGACGCCGGGGAGGCCCTGCTTCCGCTGGCGCGCCGCATCCTCGCCGACACCGACACCGCACGCCATGAGGTCCAGGAGCTCGCACAGCTGCGCCGCGGCCGGGTCAGGCTGGGCGCGACGCCGAGCCTCTGCACCGGTCTGCTGCCGGATGTGCTGCGGACCTTCCACGATCTGCACCCGGGCATCCAGCTGCTGATCGAGGAGAGCGGTTCGCACGATCTCGTACGGGAGCTGGCCCGCGGGTCGCTCGATCTGGCTCTGATCGTGCTGCCGTTGCCGCCCGCCTCCCCCGCGCTGACCACGGTCGAGCTGCTGCGGGAGGATCTGGTCGTGGTGTCGCCGGCTGCGGCGAAGGCCCCGCACCGGCCGGTGCGGATCGCCGATCTGCAGGGCGAGCCGCTGGTGATGTTCCGGCACGGCTACGACCTGCGCGAGCTGACGGTCGCCGCATGCCGCGCGGAGGGCTTCGAGCCGGCCTTCACCGTGGAGGGCGGCGAGATGGACGCCGTACTCGGTTTCGTACGGGCCGGGCTCGGCGTCGCGGTGGTACCGAGCATGGTGGCGGAGCGCGCCGGGCGCGATCTGCGGGTCACCCCGCTCGCCCGGCCGGGACTGCGCCGTACGATCGCGCTCGCCCACCGCAGCGATGTCGCCCCGCCGCGGGCCGCGCGCGAGCTGCAGCGGGTGCTGCTGAACTCGCGCGCAGCGGCCGACTGACCGCCGTCGTCGGAGCACGGCCTTGGGCCGTTGTCCTCAATCGCCGGACGGGCTTGATGGTGCGGCGATTGAGGCGCGGGGCCGGGGCGGCGCCCCGGGAAAACTACACCGCGTCCGCCAGCGACAGCGCGTGCAGCTTGTCCGGCGGCCCGGGCCTCGCGTAGTACCAGCCCTGTGCGGTGTCGCAGCCGAGCTCGCGCAGCTGCTCCGCCTGGGCGCCGGTCTCCACGCCCTCCACCGTCACGGCCAGCTGCAGACTGTGCGCCAGCGAGACGATCCCCTCGACGATCTTCAGATCGACGGGGTCGGCCGGGTGCCGCTGCATGCCCTGGGTGAAGGAACGGTCCAGTTTGAGCACGCTCACCGGCAGCCGGCGCAGATTGGCGAGGTTCGAATAGCCGGTGCCGAAGTCGTCGAGCGCGATGTCCACACCCATCTCGGCGAGCTGGCGCAGCGGTTTGAGTAGATCCTCGTCCGCGCCGATCAGCGCGGACTCGGTGACCTCCAGGCACAGGGCGCCCGGTTCGAGGCCGGAGCGCTGGAGCACGTCGACCGTGTCGGCGACCAGTCCGGGGTGGTGGAGCTGCGCGGGCGAGAGGTTGACGTTGATCCGCAGCGGGCCGCCGTCGGAGTGCCGCCTCTGCCAGTAGCGAGCCTGGCGCACGGCCTCCTGGAGCACCCAGCGGCCCAGCGGCACGATCAGTCCGGTGTGCTCGGCGAGCGGAATGAACCGGTCCGGGCCGAGTACGCCGTGCTGCGGATGGCACCAGCGCACCAGCGCCTCGGCCCCGTGCACGCTTCCGTCACCCAGGTGGACCAAGGGCTGGTACTCGATGAAGAACTCACCGCGCTCCAGGGCCGCCGGCAGTGCGGTGGTCAGCCCGTGCCGGGTGATGGCGCGGGCGTCCGCCTCCGGGTCGGCGAGCTCGAAGCGGTTGCCGCCCGCCGACTTGGCGCGGTACATGGTGATGTCGGCGCTGCGCAGCACTTCGGCTGTGGTGCGCTCGCCCGCGGGCCCTTCGACGATGCCGATGCTTCCGCGGACGGTGAACTCCCGGCCGTCGACACGGATGGGCGAGGCGAGCGCGGCGAGGATACGGGCGGCGAGGTCGTCCACCTCGCGCTGGGTGTCGGGTCCGGTGGTCAGCGCCACGAACTCGTCGCCGCCGAGCCGTGCCACCATCTCACCGGGCGCGGTGGCGCAGCTCTGCAGCCGGTCCGCGACCTCCACCAGCAGCCGGTCGCCCGCCGCGTGACCGAGGCTGTCGTTGATCGCCTTGAAGCCGTCGAGGTCGAGGTAGCAGAGGCCGAAGCGGGCGCCGTCGCCGGCGGAGAGCGCCTTCTCCAGCCGTTCGAAGAAGAGTGTGCGGTTGGGCAGCCCGGTCAGCGCGTCGTGCGTGGCCTCGTAGCGCAGCCGCAGATTGAGCAGCCGGCGCTCGGTGGTGTCCTCCATCAGCGCCAACTGGTACTCCGGCCGGCCGTCGGGGTCCCGCAGCAGAGAGACCGTCAGATTGGTCCACAGGACCGTGCCGTCGTTGCGGAAGAAGGGCTTCTCCACGCGGTAGTCGTCGCGCTCGCCGCTCACCAGCTCCCGGTACAACTCCCAGACGTGTGGCCGGTCTTCAGGATGGGCCCAGTCGGTCACCTTCCTGCCACGCACATGGTGCTCGAGCCCGCCGAACATCCGCAGCAGGGTCTCGTTGACCTCGAGCACATTGCCGTCGAGGTCGGCGATCCCGATGCCGATCGCAGCGCCCTCGAACACCGCACGGAAGCGGGCCTCGGTGGCGTGCAGCGCCTGCACCGCGTCGCTGCGGGCCACCAGCGAGGAGCGCGCGATGGCCTCCTGCTCGGCCAGTGTGCGCTCGCGCAGTCCCTGCGCGAAGCCGGCGGCCACCGCGTGCTGCAGCCGGGCGCAGCGGGCCCGGCTCTCCTCGGCGGGCTGCTCCGGGTCACCGGCGCCGCAGTACAGGACCAGATAGGCGTCGACGACGCCGAGCGTGCGGCTGAGTGCTTCGGGGTCCGTGCAGTGGGCCTCGACCAGGGCCGCTCCGACCCGCTGCGCGGCCTGTGGGTCGAAGGGCCGTGCGTGCAGCGACTCCCTCAACCGCCGGGCCAGCGGCAGCAGATGCTTCTCGAGCTCGGGCCGGGTCATCGATGTGGCCGTCACCGGGAAGATGGCCCGGCTCCAGATCGTCGCGAACCGCCGGAGTCTGTCCTCCAGGCCGTCCGGGTCCACCGCGGAATCCGTCACCTCCGTCGGCGCCATCACGCCTTGCGCCCTACCCCGGCGAAGCCCGAGAAGGCGTATGGGTCCTCCTGCTCGGCGGGCGCGTCGGGCCTCCAGTGGGGCATGGACACCAGACCGGGCTCGGCCATCTCGTACCCCTCGAAGAACCGCGCGATCTCCTCGCGCGAGCGCATGACCAGCGGGTTGCGTATGTTCCGGTAGACGTCGACCGCGCCGCCCGCCTGCTCCTCGGGCAGCGGTATTCCTTCGTACGAGGCGTGGGTGATGACGATGAGGCTGCCGGGTGCCAGTGCGTCACGGAGCTGGGCCACGGCGCTCTGCGGATCGTCCTCGTCCTCGAGGAAGTGCAGTACGGCGACGAGGAGCAGCGCCACCGGCCGCTCCAGGTCGAGCAGTCCGCCGACCTCGGGGCTGTCGAGTATCTGCTGCGGCTTGCGCAGATCCGCGGAGACGACGACGGCCTGCTCGTCGCCGTCCAGAACGGCCCTGCTGTGCGCGACGGCGACCGGATCGTGGTCGACGTAGACCACGCGGGAGGCGGCGTCGGCCTTGTGCGCCACCTCGTGGACATTGCCGAAGGTCGGAATCCCGGAGCCGATGTCAAGGAACTGCGTGACACCCTCGCTCACCGCGTAATTCACGGCCCGGCGCATGAACGCCCGGTTCGCCTGCATGATCTTGGGGAGGCCGGGCATGAACTCCATCGCCTTGCGGGCGGCTTCCCTGTCGACTTCGAAATTGTGCGAGCCGCCCAGGTAGTAGTCGTAAATGCGAGACACGCTCGGCACCGATATGTCGATGCCCTGCGGGGCCCAGGCGGGACGCTCCATCGATGTCTCCAACAAGTCGCCACGGGGGAGTTCGGCCATGTTCACGGCCGGTGTTCGAGCCGAGGCTACTGATCGCCCGCCAAGAGAGCGAGCCCAAACGGAAATTAGCGGTCCGTTCTTGGTCACACGCCGGTGGCATAGCAACCGGCCCGCCATCACGCGGGGGGCGTGAGACGGGCCGGTCGGGCCGGACGCGCAGCGTGGGGACTACTTGGGCGCTCCGACCAGCTTGGCCTGGGGCGATACGACGTACCAAGTACCGCCCACACCCTGGCCGTTGGTGTCGCCCGGCTTCTTGTCGCCCGCGAAGGTGTAGATCGGCCAGCAGTCGATCGACTGCTGCTTGATGCCGTCAGGACGGTCGAAGGTGACGAAGCCCTTCTTGATGATTCCCTCGGTGTCGTTCTTGTCGACCGGAGCGACAACAGGCCACTTCTTGAGGCACTCGCCGGTGCACGCCGACTTCATCGGCCAGGCCGAGTCCTTCTTGAACCGGTAGACGGTCATGCCGTTCTTGTCGACGATGATCTCGCCGAGCTTGGGGTCCTTGCGGACGGAGAGTCCGGCGAGGTCGGCGGGCTCGCCGCCGGCCTCCTCGCCACCGTCGCCGTAGCCCGATCCGGACCCGGCGCCCTCGCCGCCGCCGAGTGCCTTCTTGCCGTCGGGGGCCGACGCGAACCAGGTGCCGCCGACGCCCTGCCCCTTCGCGTCACCGGGCTTGGCGTCCTTGGCGTAGCGGTACATCGGCCAGCCACCGATGGTGAGTTGCTTACTGCCGTCGGCCCGGGTGACCTCGCCGATCAGCGAGGCGTCGGTGCCGGGCGCGGCCGAGGCGCCGCCGGCGGACACGGCGGGCCACGCCTTCGCGCACTCGGCTTCGCAATTCGACTTCGGCGGGCTGGCGGTGTCCTTGTCGAAGCGGTAGAGCGTGAAGCCGGCACTGTCGGTGACGACCTTGCCGAGTTCCTTGCTGTCCCAGACCGCGAGTTGGCCGGCCGGCTTGGCCGCCGCCTGCTCCGCGGCGCCGGCGCCGGAGCCGTAGTCCGAGCCGTAGCCGCCGTTTCCGGGCTGGGCCGGCTTGGCCGCGCCGACCGTCTGACCATTGGGGGTCTCGGTGCCCTTGTCCTGACCGCACGCCGTCGTCAGCGCGAGTACGGCCGCCGCAGTCACCGCGAGCGAGGCGTTACGCCAGGTGTTCATGTCCACTCCTGTTGTCCATCGAGCCTGTTGCGACGCCAGGTGCGCCGTGTTCATGGCCCTAGGTACGGACAGGGGGGCTCCGCGTGTTCAACCCGTTTGAAAAAATCTTCGGAGTCGCCAACGCGAATCGTAGAAATCCGGCTTCCATCAGGGGAATTCACCCCAAGACGGATTGGCTTGATCTCATCCGCACCACTGGCTCCACCAGTCACTCCGTCTGCGCAACGATGCGGCGAGCCGTTCGGCTCCTGGGACCGCACGGCGTCCTCCCAGGCGCACCGGTCCTCGGCAGCATGCGGCGGGCTGCGCCCGCGGCCGTGCTGTCGAAGAGGACAGCGCGGTAGCGGTCCGGGTCGCAGTATCCGCGTGCACCCTCGGTGCAGCCCTCGGCCTGGAAGTGTTCCGGCGACGCGACACGCCGGTCGTACGCACTCTTGCCGCCGGCCCCCTCGCATCCATCGCCGGAACCAACGCCGCGACGCCCTTGGCTGTCCGCCGCATGGGGGACATCGATGCCCCATTCGCGCGACAGCGATCGCGGGCGATCAAGGCCGCTCCTAGCGTTTCGGTCATCGAGGTGCATTCCCCGACCCTTGTGGAAACCAGTTCCGCAGCTGCTCCTCGGAGACCCGGAGGATTGACCATGCGCGCGATTCGTGTCGCATCCGCCGCTCTGCTGGGAGTGGCCTCACTCGCACTGACCGCCCCCACCGCGGCGGCGACCGACAGCCGGCTGACGCAGCCCTTCTTCACCGTGAGCCCCTCTAGCGTCCCGCCGGGCGGCCGGGTCACCCTGTCCGCCAGCGGATGCAACACCACGGCCACTGCCACGTCCGGGGTCTTCGACCCCGTCACCGTCAACCCGGGCACGTCCACCTCGACCACGGTCGACGCGGACGCCAATCCGGGCACCGTGTACACGGTGCGCTTCACCTGCGGATCGCAGGTCGGAACGTTCGCTCTCGCCATCGCCGGCGGCGGCTCGAATCCGACCATCAGCTCCACCACGACCGTCGGGCCCGGAGCCGTCGGAGCCGTCAGAGGCGGTCTCGGCGGCAGCATCGGCGGACTGAACGCCGGGGAGCTGGCCGGAGGCACCGCACTGATCGTCGCCGCGGCCACCGCCACCATCTATGTCGTACGGCGGCGTACGTTGAACCGTCAGCACTGACGCAACCGCCTGTACCGGCTCCTCATACCCCGTATACGCCCGTCGCCCCGAGTCCTGGCCAGGACTCGGGGCGACGGGCGTGGGGGCCGACCGGGAGGTTCGGCCGGTCAGACCTTTCCGCCGGCCATACGACGGCGGCGGGCGATGAACAGGCTGCCACCGACGGCCGCCGTGGCGACCAGGCCGGCGCCGACCGCCATCTCGGTGGCGCTAGGACCGACCGAGCCGCCGAGACCGCCGAGCGCGCCTCGGCCCGGCAGGACAGTGAACTGCGCGGTCGCCACCGTCCGGTTGTCGCCGAGGAGCCCGTTGTCGTTACGGATCCCGAAGTCGCCGAGGAGCCCGTTGTCATTGCGGATCCCGTTGTCGTTACGGATCCCGTTGTCGTTACGGATCCCGTTGTCATTGCGGATCCCGTTGTCGTTACGGATCCCGTTGTCATTGCGGATCCCGTTGTCGTTACGGATCCCGTTGTCATTGCGGATCCCGTTGTCGTTACGGATCCCGTTGTCGTTACGGATCCCGTTGTCGTTACGGATCCCGTTGTCGTTACGGATCCCGTTGTCGTTACGGAT